>NZ_CAURVL010000003.1:0-148498 GCF_963528215.1 uncultured Streptococcus sp. | reverse complement strand
TCAAAATCCAGTGTCCGCAAGGACGTGCCGGTTCGACCCCGGCCGCCGGTATAGCTTAAGTTTTAGAAACGTTGGTTTATCAGCGTTTCTTTTATTTTTGGTCAACTTTTGGTCAACTTTGCACTTTTTCATTTAGCCGAGACAATAGATTTCTTACTTTATTATTCTCTTCATCTGCTTTTTCTTTGATTAAATGTCCATAAGTTTCTGTTATTTCAGTTATATCCTTATGACCCATAAGCTTTGAAACAGCCCAAATATCAATCCCCATTGCTAGAAGAGAACTGCAATAGCTATGCCTTAACCCTGTACTTGTCATATTTAATGGTTTAATATTCAACTCCTGGAGTATATTTTTAAGCCATTTATTCACCGTATTATTGCTACTTATACCATTGAATATATCAAAAAAAACTACATTGTCTGGATTCTCTAGTCCATAGAATGGCAATAATTCTTCTTGGATATTTTTCAAATTTCTAAGGATTTCTATAACTTTAAAGTCAACTGGAATAAATCGGATAGAGTCCTCAGTTTTAGGCTTTGTCCATCGTCTTCTTACTGTATCATAACGACGATAGGTACGGATACCTTGACGCTCCCAGAGAACACAATCCCAACTCAATCCCGAAACTTCACCAGCCCGCAGCCCTGTTTTTAGTTGCACATATAGCTGGAAAGGAACTACAGATTTTCTATAATCCAATTGTTCTTCAAGATAAACTGCTAAGCGTGCATAATCTTTTAGACTATGGATATACCTATCTTTCTTCCCTTTAGGAGAAGGTCGCCCAGACAATATAACTCCTTCAGCAAAATCATGAATATTAATCTTATCCCTTTTTGCAAAAATAATGACTTTCTTAATTTCAGAGTTTAAACGGCTAACATTATCCCGACTATTTGTTCTAGCATAAACATTTATAATTTCCTGGTATTCACTTGATCGAATATCACATACCGGCTTATCCTGGAAATACTTCTGTATAATCTTCCCACGGAATCTATGTTTGTTTAAAGCAGATTCTGATTTTCCTAAAGGTAGAATCTGTAATTCAAACCAACGCTCCCATAACTGATACAGAGTAACTTCTCTATCAACGACTACTCCATTTTTTACTTTCATCTCAAAAGCAAGAGCTTCAATCTGAGCTTCTTTCTTTGTTCGAAAACCAGAATTAGATGCAATCACTTTCTTTTTACTGTCAAAGACCCTATAGTCCCATAATTTCTTCTTACCTCGCTGTCTATATGATATAGCCATATTTACCCCTTCCTAAAAAAGCGATAATCAAGACTTTGTCTCGACTATTATATCATGCTCCAATAAGAATTTCCCGAAAATTCTTTTCAAAGTATTCCTTTGTTTTTGAAGCTAAAAACAAATATTTCCCACCCTGAGCGCTTGGATACTTAACAAAACCTTTGGGATTTTGTTCAATATCAATTTCCTGTTTAATCGATGGCCGATAAAGGATATGTTCAATTAACCAAGGACGACTAACTGAAAGCAGCTCCAAAAGCTCACTCATGGTCATATATTTCCCTTTGTTAGCATTCTTTTTCAGCTCCTCATACTCTCCCTTTTCAATAATGACTTTATCTTCTGGAAGAGCAATAGTAATATTTTCTAAATTAACAATCAATTTATTCATAGTTTGTCTCACCTTTCACAAAATAATAAGCAAGCCTATTTCTTAGACTTGCTTATTAATGTCCCTCTACATACCAAAACTGCTTAGCCGTATTGGCATCGAAAACCCTGTAGCCCACTGTCATAGCTGGCACCCCAACAACATTCATTTCAGAAATCAAGACTGAACCGTCAGACCTAACCTCCTCACAAAATGCCACGTGGCCATAAGTAGGATCAGAGCCAGCCTGCCCCTGGACAAACGAGACAGCAGTATGCTTCTTGGGCGTATGACTAGATTTATAACCAGCTTTTTGCCACCACTGACCGCCATTTCCCATGTAAGAATCAAACTGGATATCGAGCTGTTTTGCCCTGTTAAACACGTACCATGTACACTGGCCTGCTGGATAAGAGCCACTACCATCATAAGCATGACCGTCATACTGGCTGATATTCCCCCAGCCCTCTGGTACAGCTACCGAGCTAGAACCTGTATTATTATCCTGATTAAAGGTTGCTTGGGCATCCTTTAAAATATCATAGATAACCTCCGCCCATTGTTCAATATCACTGACTTTGGTCTGAGAATCACTGATTGCTACTCCCTCATAATATTGCGACCAATCTCGGGCTGCTTGCTTAGGATCTGTGCTAGGTCCAACCTTTTCGACCACTTGGGCATAATGCCCCTCTAATTCAGCACTCATCAGGTCTATTTGGATTTGCTTATCTAGCTTTTTTTCTTTGGCTTGGGCCCAGCGATCACCATTAATGGTACTGGACCACCCAGACCACTGATAGAAACCGGCAACACCACCACTAGGATTAACGGCTGTATGATCAAAGCCGCATTCCCGATAAGCTACAGCCAGACTGCCACTTGTCCCCTGTAAGGTGAAGTGGTGCTGGTTCATTAGCCGGGCTCCAAAATCTAAAGCAGTCTGTGCATTTTCTTCACTCAACTGACGGCCCGTCTTCTCTGTAAATTTCTGGGCAAACTCTTGGGCAGAAACAGAAATCCCTCCAGAAGTAGCCGAATAAGTTTGAGAATCAACTGAACCACTGCCAATCACCAGAAAAACAAGAGTAAAGAAAAGGACTGAAACAGTCCCTAACCCGATTAGTCCTCGCTTAATTGCTTTCATTTTACCCCTTTCTCAAATAATTCATCCGCTGGATTATTTTGGTATTGCTGCTTTTGCCATTCTCGTTTCAACTTCGGTGCTGACAAACGCTCTTTCCAATCATTCTTAAATCCTGGTTCCATATTTCTACGCCTTTCATCTCGGAAACGGTCAAAATTGATAGAATCTTGTCGCCGCTTCTCTGTACGCTCCAAGCGCTCTTGTCTACGGTATTGCCGCTCTTGATGAGCTAACTGGACAGGTGTATCTGTATCGCCAGCCAAGTCATGGACCTTAGCTCTGAGAGACTCACCTTTTGCAGCTGCAAACAAGTCCTGTAAGCCTTCTGCTCGATCTTGCAACTGACGCTTGAAATCTGCCCTCCGTTGTTGAGACAGTTGCTTATCCAATGTGTCTTCCTTGCCATATCTTAAGCGGTCATAGACTTGCACTGTTCCATTTTTACCGGCCCTAAACAAGGTAGCTAGGGACTTTTTAAAACTTGCCTGAGGGGATGCCACAGGAATAGTATCAGAGGAAAAGTTAGCCGGTCGAACAGTTTGACTAGGTCCATAGCTTTCTGTAGCTGTAGAAAGTTTTGGCATAGAAAAGCGATCAAAGTTAAACTGAGCTTTCTGAGCCAACTCCTGAGCGGAAATGGTCCCCTTGACAAAGAGACCGCCCAACAGGTGACGGCAACGATAGAGAACAATCCAAATCAGCCCTTGAATAATAGCAGACCAAAAATAAATATCGTTCATACCGCCAGCGGCACCTTCGACCAAGCCATTGACATACAGAAAAGCTCGCACAAAGAAGAGACCAAGACCGCCTAATAAGGCAAACTGCATCAGTTTCTTACTTGCGTTGCCAAGAACTTGTTCAAAACCTGGAATCATAGCAATAAAGAGCAAAATAACCGAACAAACAATAATAAGTAAAGCAAGATATTTAAAGACAATTGAGATTAACCCAATGACAATTAAAGCAAAGCCAATAACCAGCGCTTTTATAAAGGCCGCAAAGGCTGTGAAAATCTTGACACCAACCGAACCAAAGGAAACTTGTTCAATTTTTTCATTTCCCTTTGCAAAATCTTCAACTTTCTTTGGGTCACCTTTTGTTGTAAATAGATCTTTGACCTTGTCTACTGGAATGTCATCTTTATTTGATGATGTGAAGTTAAGGGCAAGAAACGGTTCATAAACAAGCTTGTCGAAAATTGCATTTTTAACAGAATCAATATTATTTTTGCCATTTTGACTAGACAAGGTTGCATTATCTGCATCAATAGTATCAAATCCTTTTATAGCAGTAGAAGTCATATCTTGTCCCAGTCCGTCTGCCATCTTAACTAGGACTGAAAGATTATAACTTGCAGGTACCTGGGAATCACCATAATTAGGCTGAAAGTATGCTGGCTGATAAAGTAAGGCCGCCACAAACCAGACCAAAAGAAAGCGGAAAGACCAAATAGGAAACCGGCGAGTTTTGAAAAATTCTGTCAGGCCACCAAAAAGAGCCAATCCATAAACCAGATATTTATAGTCCGTCATGAAAGTATTGAAAAAGTTAGCCGAGAAACCAACAACCTTATCTAGTTCTTTATAAGTGTTCGCTGTAAAAACCTGTTCCAAAATGATGATAACTAAGCAATAGATTGCTTTGACCAAGAAAAAGATTCCTTGAGCAATTGCATTGACGGCTTTAGGAAAAAGATCATCAGAATTAAAGAAGCCACCTTCTACATAAATGTAAGAAGTCAGCTTAGACATATCTGCTGGATTGACTGTTTCTCTGGCATTGTCCAGGTATTCCTGAGCTTCCTCCCGTGCTTTGGCATCATCTAGCTTACTTCCCACTTGTTCATTGTAGTTATTTTGAGTTGTTTTCAGCCCCTGAATTTGAGACGCATCTTCCTTGTCCTTGTTCTGTTCAATATACTTATTAATATCTTCTATATCTTCCCCAGCTTTTTTAATATCCTTGGTAGAAGCATTTTTGTTCTTAAGGGTTTTGTCAACATTTTCAGCTTTCTTTTGAATAGATTGATAATCGTCATCTTTTTCGATTTTTTTTTCGTCTTTTTTCTTTTTTTCCTCCTTTTTCTTTTTATTCTGAGCCTCTCTAGACTGCGCTTCCTGTATATTAGGAGGAGCATATCCAGTATTGGAATTATTCTGTGAAGTGTTCGTATTAAATCCGTTGGCTCCTGGTTGAGGAGCTCCAGTTCCAGTATTAGAAGCAGGAGTATTTGTATTAAAATTATTTGCACCTGGCATCGGAGCACCGTTGGCATATACAAGAACTACGGGAAAACAAGTCAAGATAAGAATGAAGAAAATCCATTTCATCCGTTTCTTGTTCATTAAGCTACCTCCTCTTTTTGATTTTCTTGGTTGCGAACTGTTCTGAAAAGTTTGCTAACTTCTGGGAAGAATAGGCCATCAACGGTAATCCGTTCTACCCGACCGTGCGTATCTTTCATGAGACATTGGGCCTTGGTCAAATTATCAAACCAGGCCTTACTATCTTCTGTCACCTCCACTTTGAGACGAGAGAGGACCTTTTCAGCAGATCCAGGAGTATCATTATGGAAACAAAGATAAGTTCCAAATGATGTTGCTTCTCCGTCTGCTCGGTTGGAATCTTCCGGCAGTTGAGAAGTAAAAACATAGAAATTATTTTGAGAGCGGCCAACCCGTTTGATCCGGTCCTGGAGGCCTCGGCCATAAGCTGTGATACTCAATACCCAGGCTTCATCTTGACCAATTACAGTTTTTTGTCCGTAATCTCGTTCACCAAATTTAATACAAAAATCACCCAAAGCATAGAGCACCGCCATAGCTTTTCTATTTTGTAAGGTCAATTCTGAGTGTTCATCTGCTGGTAAATCCAAATGCGCAATTTCCAGAATCGTATTACGAGCAGTCAGGTCAACGGCTGAATTGGTACCGTCTGAAAAGACCAAACTCAATACAGAAGCAGTCACTTTTTCCAATAGATTCTCAGCTGTCTCTCGGACTTTCTCAACATCAGATTTCATCAATTCTTGAATGACGGACAAGGTTCCTACTTTTTCACCATTGGCCCGTTTGGCCGCAAAGACCCGAATCATCTTAGAAAGTTCAGTCTCAAATTTATCCTTACCATCCAGAGGCATGAATTCGTTGACCATTGAAAGAATCAGGTCCTTTGCCTGCTCCCCGCTTAAAAAGACCAATGGATCCAGCACTCCATGATTTTCAGGTTTTGTATAATCCAAAGTCACAAAGTGGATGCTCCGGATATAATCCTGAATTTCTGGATAGATATCCTTTTCTTCCAGCTCCTTCAAAAGTTTGTTATACCAGTAGCGCTTTTCCATTTTCGGATCAATGTAGAGCGTTTGGCAGTTCAGCAAACTAGCATAATAGAAAATGTAAGAAATGGCAAAAGTTTTCCCCTGACCAGTATCACCTGTAACAGAGATATGCGGATTATCGGTACTTTTTCCCTCTACCTTTTCATTCGCCTCCAGAATATTGACAAAGACCGGTTTGTCAGAAACGGCTATAGCCTCTTCATAACGACCGTGCCAAGAGCTCAGCTGACTGTCAATCATCCCAAAGTAAAAGCCAGTATCTTGACCAACTTTTTGAGTGACAAAAAACAAGTCTTCTGCTAAAGCTCCGACTTCATCAATTTGGATAAAGTTTTTATCCTCGGATTGAAGCAGTTCTCCAAAGCGATTTTTGGCAAACAGATATAATTGGTAAGGAGTGGCCCGAGAGATTTTGATTTTACGACTTTTCATTTCTTCCATCAGCAAGTTAATTTTCTGCTTTAAAACCCTCAAATCGCTATCAAAAACGACCAAAGTCTGCAGGTAGTTAAGAATAGGAATACCATCTTCAATTTTAGATTCAATATCCTCTACCAGATATTTACTCTGACCAACAGAATTTTTCTGTACACTATCTGCTTCTGCAGATTCTGTCTGAGCCCCTTTCAATTTCAAGCGGACATTGCGGGCCTTGGTCCGGATATTGTTAAAGGGCAGCCCCTTGACCTTGGCAAACTTAGCCTTGGTCCAAACTTCTACCGGAAACCCTAATGACTGCGCTTTTTCGATAAAATGCAGATAGGAGGCATTTTCTGGCTTATAAGCCACTGGAAGAAAAGCAACATATTGAGAGCCTTCTTCATTTTGGAACTCCAGAACATTAATACGCTTGTAATCAATATTCTTGTCTCCCAGGTTATCAATCCAATTTTCAACCAAATTCACTTCATATTCTTTATCAACGTTCAAAGAATGTAAATATGAATAGCGATTAACAAAAATCGTCTCTCGAGTTGACAGCCGGCGATAATCGAGCAGGGACAAATCTTTTTCCAGTTCTGCCCGTTGTTTTTCGTACTTTAATTCCCACCCTTCCATTATGCTTTTTTGAAGCCCCAAGCTCTCTACCAGAAAATCAGAAGCTGTATTGATAGAATCCTTGATTACTTCTTTTAAGTCCACGGAAATAGTAAAAGATTTCAGAGGAATACTGATAAAGTAATGATAGTCGCATAATTCTTTAGATGACAACAGATAATCATAGGACTTTTCAAGGACTGAATAGGCCATAGCTTCGGTATCGATCGCAAAGTTTTGAGAAAGCTTCTGAAATTTTTTTAGTAGGTCTTTTTGAAAAGGAAGCATGACAATATCCACGTCGCCATAGTTTTTAATATTAGTTAACCAGGCTTCAACAGATGCCTTAAATTTTTCCTTTTTGGTAAAGTCTACTGGATTAATGTCTTGGGGATTAACCTCATACAAGGCAAAGACACTGCCATCTTTTTTTAACATCAGGTTATCAACAATATCTACAATTTCATTCGTTAGTTTCACTCAATTTCCCCTCTTTCTTTAAGATATAATCTGGTTTGTAATACAAAATACCATCATTCAGATATTTCAGCTTACGTTTTCGGCCATAAACCCGATAAAATTTTAGATAGTCACGGATAAAACGACTGATTTTCTGCTGCTCAATCGTAAAATCAGATAGGACAATCCCTGAACTCCAAATGATAGGTGTCCCAACCCCAATCCAAAACGGCATAGGAATTGGAATAACTTTCGTTACAAAATTTGAAAACAGCCAATAATAAGCCAAAAACAAAAAAGCCGTCCAGCCAAGTGTAGACAGCTTGATTGCGTTAGGCAGAGAAAAACGATCGGAAAATTTTTGAATCCAGGTTGGCTGCTCAAAAGCAGAGCGATAGTGATATAATCGCTTATCTTTTTTCTCAAATGCCATTGCCTCACCCACCAATCTTGAAAAGATTGACCAGTGTAGACAAGATTTCAGAGACTTTGTTCAACACCAATTCTGGTTGGTAGCAGAAAAAAGCGACGGCCAAACCAATTCCAATAGACTTCAAAATTTTTCCGCCGGACCGATCTGTTAAAAACGTAACAATACCAGCTCCTGCACCAATTCCAAGGGCACCCCAAGCCCCTACGTCTTTCAACAATAAAAGGATAACTTCTTTCATTCGTTACCTACTCTCCTTTACTTCATTTGTTTTTGGTATTTTTCAGCAATCCCATGCTCAAAACTTTGAACACGGAACGTATCATTTTCTTTATCTACTTTCAAAGTGACCACAAAATTTTCTTGATGGGACAGCCCCAAACCGTCCGTAAAGGTAACTTGCAGTACATCCACTAGCTTATCTTTATGGTCCTTATCCGTAATAAAGTAAGAATAATCAATAGATGTCAGCTGGTAACCTTCCAAGGGCTGAATATCCTTTGAAAAAGGGGTTAGCTGTGTTTTATCACCGCTGGTATAAGCTGTAAATAGAGCTTTGACATACTCTTTGGCTTTGTCAAACTCTTGTTTACTATCCTGCTGGTCCTGCAAGTGGATACCAGCTTTTACATATTTGGCCGCATAAGAATTTTCCTTAGTGAAATAAGGCAAGTCTGAAACATAGAATTTATTATCCTTAACGGCATAAGGGATATGAAGCAAGCCATAGTTTGGTTGCCATTCCTCCCCTTTCTTAACAGAATAAGTTACCCGATAAGTCGCTAGATTATCTGTTACCTCTACCAGAGTAGCACCTGTTAGCTGACTATCCATTCGGTTGTTTTCTGTATTTTTAATATCAATGCCTGAACCGTAGTATTCCTTGAGTCTAGCTTGATTTTCAGCATTATTTTCTGAGAAATAGACATTTAAAAAGTCCGTCATAAAGAGACTGACCTGGTTAGAATAGGTTCGAGTGTTTTTGTTTGTTACCTGAATTTGGTTTTTATCATTCCTCAAACTACGAAAAGTGTTAGAAACAATGGTTAGAGCCGATAAGAGTACAACCCCAGCCACAAAGCCCAGAAGCAAACGATTAGCTGTCTTCTGGCTGATTTTCCGAGGTTTCAGCTCTACCTTGCTTTTGTTTGGTTTGGGAAACTTTACTTTCCCAACTTCCTTTTTTAGTTGAAAAAACCATTTTTTTACATTCAAATTTATTCTCCTTTACATATATTTTCCACCAAAGCGGACATTTTTAAAATTGTCCGATAAAACAGAAAGTTTTCTAACGTTATGCCGGAAACAGTTTAAGAACAAGCTCATCATAAGCCTCAATATCACCCATCACGGCATCCATCTGTTGCTTCGTCAGCTTAGCTTGATCTACATACTTCTGTAGCTCCCTAAAACACCAATAAACCGCTTCGCCGTACGATAAGTCATCCTCAATCAATTCCCCGTCATCACGCCAAACTGAGTAAGGATTTTCTTCTTTCGAAAAATCCTTATGAATAGTGTAAACAGACATGCTTACCTCCTTTCTTCATTCACATAATACATAGAACCCTTTGCTGGTATTAAGTACCACTCCCTGATCTATATAAGCCTGGATGGCCCTAACCCAGCTGGAAGCCTGGAAGAAAAATTCCACTACGCTATCCATCTCAGCCCCCTCCAGGAGCTGCTTCATCAAAGCAGTCTCATCTTTAGAGACAAAGCGGTAGTAGTGGGTCATGATAAAGCTGGGAGATTGATGATGTTTTAACATGTGTTGTACCAAAAAATCATCCCCATCGTACAACTCCAGAATCACTTTTTTTAAAAAATAGGCTTCCTGCAGAGACATGATTGAATCAACCTCCCAATCCAGAAAACCACAAATAAAAAAGGAATCTTCGGTGATTCCTTTTTCATCCATTCTGGCCAATACCGCCTCTTTACTGAATTTCATCAGATCCAACTGGCATAAGGCCCGGCTATTGCCATCTGTCAGCACTCGAATATTTGCAATCATTTGTCCTCCTCGGTCATTCTCCTTTCATACTGTAAAATTTCTTCCCAAGTCAGCCACTCAGGCTTTTGACCGGTCCGGGTATTGGTAATCGTTGCATGTTGTGTCATTCTGGTCTCCTTCCAAACAAAAAAAAGAGGCATTTGCCTCTCCCTTATTCCACCTGCGACAGTTTCCCGCCAATAGCGGTCATGGCTTTGTGAGCTTGGGTCACAATACCATTTTGATGGTAGTAGTCCCTGGTATACTTTTCCAAAACTTCAACCATGTAACCCGGCAAGGTCAAATCGTCTTTCTTCTTGATCAAACTATTTAACTGTCCCATCACCGGCCAGACTTCATCATATTTATGATTGACCAGCAATGTCCCTGCCTCTTTCGCAAGAGCCAAGACCTTCTTATCTGTTTCGTTACGTGTTTGTACCATCTGTTTTTCCTCATTTCTTTCAAGTTCTCTAGTATTCACTGGTGTAGACGGCAGGAGGAGGACGGGATTTTCTTTGTTCTACCTGCTTCCAGAATAAGCTCTTAGATTTTTCTTGTATCAGCTTATCTGGAAAGGTCAGGCCTACCCATTCCACAATACCAGGCGGTTCCCAAAATCTATAAAGCATGGCCTACCTCCTTGCCTTAGTTTCCAATAAAAACTTTTCTTTGTGGTATTTAGCCGCAAAGAACAAAATATCTTGAATCTGCTGGTCTTTCTCCAGCCGCAACAAATTTTCTTCCAGCCAGCGGCGCTTATCCTTTACTAAGTTTCTTAATTCTTCCTCATACTGCTGAATCAGCGAGCCAAGCATTTCCTTATCAGAGGGACGCTTGTACTTTCTCACGTCTTGAACCAGGCAATGGATGTCCATTTGGTAATCTCGGTAGGTCGGATGATGGCGCACTTCTGGATAGTAGAAGGAATGAGCTGGAATCAAATGAACTAAATTCTTTATGACAAGAGTCAAATCTTCTTTCTCCTGCAACTGACTTTTCAATAACAGACTAAGATTTGCCATCTCCCCTCCTTTGCTTACTAGTTTCTACTAAAGCCGTAATTCCCTCCGGCATCCGGTCCCAATCAATCGAACAGTCCCGCAGAAAGCGAGGTTGGATCTCGGATGGGATAACGGGAATCTGCAATAAGCGGTAAGACCCCCGATAGGTAGGAAAATACTGACTGGCAAAGACTAAATCTGCTTTTCCCTCTACTTGAACAAATAAGCGTTCACGGTCCACAACTGCCATCGAATCTGGAGTAATTCTTTCAATCTTTTTCAACCTGCTGCCTCCTTGCTTCCTTTTTGTAGCCATTCCAGTTCTTTCAACCGTTTTTCTGGAATCTCCGCATATTCCTCTATCTCTGCAAGTCGACCCGAACCCGTAACAGCCTCCACTTCCTCCAGAAACTTTCTGGTCCCAGCTACGACCCGCTCATACCATCGGTATTGTTTTTCTGCTATAGCCACCTCTTGAGGAGCCGTCACAAACTGACAGGCTTTTAAGCTCCCCATGAGCTTGTACCAGTCTGGATCCAGAATCAGGCGCTTGCCTTTTTTGGCATAGACATGAAGCTTGTCATTGATAACGCCTACCGCCTTTTTGGCCATATCCTCCCGCTGATAGTACCACTCCAGGAGGAAATCATGAGATTTATCACCGAACATGCGGACCTCATAGCGGTTTTTATAGCCGTACAGCTCCCGAATGGTTTCCAGCGACACCTTGGACTGGTGAGCCTGTTCAAAGTCCTTTTCATAGAAGTTCAACAGGACAGATGACTGCCTAGAGCCAAAATAAACTGAGCAGCCGTCTGCCTGGTTCTGCGTTTCCCCATCAATGAACTTGAAAGAGCGCATTTTAGACTGAATCAAGCCCTGCTCTTTTTTTACCTTGAGCTTGTATAAGTTATAGTTCCCATCCTTGTTATAGGTTTCATCTAGGGAAACATCCAGGCGGGTGATTTTGAGAAAATCGGCCGCCTCTTCCCGGGACTGGGTTTTCCTCTTGGCATAAGCCAGAGCTACCTCTACAACCTCCTGCCAGGTTCGGCCCCCTTGCTCATTTTTCAAGTACCATTCGAACTCCCGACAGCCCCGCCCGGTCATTTCAACTAACGTCCCCATGTTCTCGTCTTTCTCCGAGTGATAGACATTGATAAAATTGAAATTTTCCAGCATACTGTAGCCGTAGCGACCAAAGTCATACTGGATAAAGGGCTTCTTTTTCAGTCCAAAGACTTTATCTATCACTCCTAACCAATCCAAAGTTCGAAAGCGGAAGCGGATATAGTCAATCCGGCCAGTTAAGCGGACACTAGATGTTGAGTTCAGCGACAGCAGCTCCTGCAGAGGCAGACCGACCTTTTTAAAAGACACCGTGTCCTTTCCCAAGTAGCGGTTATAGGTCGCTGGTGAAATGGTTAAGAGCCGACTAAACTCTTTCTTGGAAAAACCCAAGTAGAGACGCAGCCTCTCCATGTCCTTTGTTTCAATCCCTTTCATATAGCATAGATTCACCTTCCTTTTTTAATTTGTCAGTCTTTCGACTTTAAAAACCGCTGAAAGTCTTTCTTTCAGCAATTTTTAAAATCGCCTTGAAAGCTAGAGTCTCAAGGCATTCATGATTTTGTGATTCACCGTAACCCCCTTATTAACATACAGGGGGTTACATGAAAGCAGCCCGCCTCACGGCCGGCCGCTTTCAGCTAGGCAGAAGCGCCCAGCGCCTCACCGCTTAAGCTGGCGCTGTTCGCTTGTCTGCCCTAGCCAAATTGTTCCTGAACAATCTGTTTATAAGACTTATCAGAGCGTTCCCTCTCTTCAAAGACCTGACGAAAGGCCGCCAAGTCTTTTTGTTTGATGACTGGACTGCCGGACTCTCCAGTTTCAAAGGGATAGAATCCATCTTTTAAGAGATCAAAGACCGTTCGGATATTTCGGTCTGTCAGGTTGGAAAATTCTTCCTGCAGAGCCTGTAAAGCCTCTTTACGAGTTAAAACCTGATTCTCTGATACAGGTGAAGCAGGCTGTTGTTGGCTGCCTGCCTCCAGAGGATCAAAAGGATTTTCAATCCGTTCATATTTCTCAAAGAGATCATAAAAATTGAAATCTTTGTCAATCAAGGGAGCATAGAATTCTTGAGCCTGGTCGCCAAAATTGGCACAGTAGCCTCGACCATAGACACGCTTTCCTGCTAAATAAGACACATTACGAAAGTTCTTATGCTTGTTTTCTTCCCCGAACATAGCCGCATAAGCATATTCATCTAGGCGGCCCATTGTGACATGGAACATCATATTAGAGCGGATTTTCAGCGGCAGGTCGTCATGACCAGGACGCTGAAAGGCTTTAATGATATAACAACCCGCCTGACGGCCCTTTAACGTCACATTATCATCCGCCTTTCGATACCGTTCCCACAAACCATAAGAAGCATTCCCATCAAGAGAAGACATGAAGGAATTCACTTCATCATGAATCAGAAAAACGGGCTTTAGATTATATTTTTCAAAATTCCCCAACTCTTTCTCGCCTCGCTCCTCCATGAGTTGATTCATGTAGGCATAGCGAGCCTCCATTATTTGTTCGAACCGCTCATACATGGCGACAATGTCTTCTTTGGTATAAAAAACTCGGTCTTTAAAGACCTCTAGTCGGGCTAAGGGAACAAAATCGGCATGTTTTGGATCACACAGATAAGCCGCTCCTTCCTTTCCTGCTCCAACCAAAAGAGAACGCAAAAAGACTGTCTTCCCGCCGCCAATTCCCCCAGCAAGAAGCAAATTAGGATTTTCGACATAATTCCAGTACACAGATTTAGACAGTTTTAGTCCTTTGCCTTTAACAACTTTTACATCCTTCGCATGGATTCGGTTCAGATAAGCAGAATAGGCCAATTTGTAAACGATAAATTTTTCTTCGTAGTTATCCTCAATATAATCCATGAAAAAAGTTGTTTCAAAGTCTCCGCCTAGTTTCAGAAACTGGTCTTGAAACTTAGAGCCGGACAGCTCCAGCATGACCTCCAGCTCATAACGGCCTTGCTTGAGGTAAATTCTTGGGAACTTGATGGTCCTTTTCTCGCCCGCATCTTTCTTCTTTTTCTCGTAGTAGTAGCCTCGCTCATAAAGATAACGAGCTAGGATACTCATGCGAAATAGTTTTTTCCAGAAGAGCAGCCGCTCCTCCAGGAAGCGATTGAGAAAAGCAGCTAAGAAAAAGTTCAGCAACAATCCGGCTCCCACCATTAACAGTAAAGTCTGATTCAGAGCTTGAACATCTTCTCTGCGAATGTAGAGCAGGAAGCCCAAGGCCAGCCATACAGGAAGCAGCAGAAGGCCATACAAGAGTAAGGGGATTTTCATCATCCAAGGCCGAATTCGCACCCCCTTATAGCGGAAAATGGAGTGTAAAACAGACATTTCCTCTCCTTCCTAGTCCAATAAAAAAAGACCGAATCTGGTTGATTCAGTCTTACCCCTTATTTTCAGGTGCTTTGTCTGCTTTTGGAGCAGCTGCCTTCTTAAAGCCATCTACCCGCAAAGCGAAACCATAGGAGCGGACTTCATAAGGATCCGCATTTCGCTGGTTGACTGTCCGGTTAAAGTTATAGATAAAGGGACTAGCTTTGCCAATCACCTCAATCTCAGACATGAAAGGAACTTCTTCGGGATGGTAGCCATCCGGCAATTTCAGGCCAATAACATCATTGAGCTTATCTGAGAAGACCTCAATGTGGGTAGCATGAGCCTCTCGCTCCCCGTCTTCGGAAATATCAAATGCTTCCCGGAAACCAACAAAGGTCAGCTTGCCAAGGTTTGCCAGATTGTAAGGATCGGTACTGGTATTAAATTTTTCTACTACAAAAGTCATAGTTGCCTCCTTATTTCGCCAATTTCATTTTCTTTGCTTCAAAGACGATTTCATCTTTAGACTTCCCACGAGAACGGACGGACCCAACGGTCATCACAAGACCAGTCAGGCTCTCAATTTTCTGCATTCCCTTATCTTTGGGAATATCAGAGTTTTCCAGGCCATAAACCCGAATCCGGACACCATTTTGCACATCTCCGCTGACTTCAAAGTCACGGTATGCGTCATTATAAGTAGTCGCTGGTCGTTCCGTAAAGTTTGGTAGGACAAAGAGTCCTGTCTTTCCAATCACTTCTTGCCCCACAGGGAGCACTTGCAAATCTGCCATGTGTATTCCTCATTTCTTTCTTTTATTTGTTCTGTTTGCTTTTACTTAGAAAGCAGCCGCAGGAGCACGAGCCATTATCATCTATCCACCTCATTCCTAGATTCCCAAATATTCCTTTTTCAACTGACGCTTATAGCTGTTTCGACAGTCCATCAGCTGCTTAGAAAAAGCGTCATGGCTATCGTGACGGTGAAAAATTGCATCCATCTCTCCCATGCTCTCCTGATAGCACTGCTCACAGTGCGCTGGATCCCCCTTGTACATCCGCAGGGAAAATCTAAACCTTTCCAATATTCCTTCAAATCGATTTTCAAAATAACGCATTTCAAACTCCTCTCTGCAGCTTTCGATACTGTTTTTCAATCTGTCTCTTGTATGGCAGCATGAGAGACTGTGTCACGATTTTATCTCTTTCTATGGATTGTTTGCTTAATCGTTCCAAGGCCTCTAAGCTGCTTTTACAGAGTCGTTTTAACATCAGCCTATCATTTTTATAAATTTTAAAAGAAAATAAAAAGTTATCGTAGATTCTACGATAACCCGATTGATAATAAGCGATGACAACTTTACTATGATTCATTCCTGTTCATCCAGTTTCCTTTCTCTTTACTCAAAACAAATCAGATAGTCCGGCATCGCTGCATGAACTTTACACAAGCCTGCTTCTAACTGCCAGAGTTCGTCATAAATTCTTTGTGCATTAGCTGTTCTAATCGTGCGGCTTTCTTTAAAGAAAGAATCTTGTAGTCTGAGCACATACCCGTCTTCTGTTTTTGTCACACTTCCTGAAAACTCAGTGTTTGCATAGTTGTCATAAAGTTTTAGGACTTGATCATCCCCATCTACAACCAAAGCTACAAAAGTCTCATTTTTTATTTCTTCAAATAAATCCATTTCATCCTCCTTTACTTAAACAACTGCATGAACTGACAAAAAACATTTCTAATATAATCTGGATCCGTCAAAACGAAAACAACTATCCAAATAAACTCAATAGCTAATGCGAAAATAAAAAGATAACTAAAAAATTCATCTTCCCTCACCTTTCTACCACCTTTCCAACCGAAATACATCATATCACTTTCATCTATCCCCCTTTCACAAATTTAAAAATTATCATAATCATCAGCAAAAAAACAAAAACAGAAAGAGAAATAGCTAGTAGTAACGTTCCAAACATAAACCATAATACTTTCTTTAGCATGTTCTCACCTCAATCTTTCCACATTACAATATTGGTCCATTTAGCTTTTGTTTTCAGCAAAAACCGCATCATTCCTGTTTGCACTTGGCCACCATAGATAATAAATTGACCATCTTCAATATACATTTTCAAATATTCCTGGTCAAATTCGGGTAAATCAGCAGCAAAACAAATATTTGCTTTCTTTTCCATTTTCACAATGATAAAGCCACGATCAGAAAAAAATAAAGCCACATCATTGTTTTTACTACGATTTTTCAATACACTTAATAACAATTGCTTTCGATACCAATTTAAAAACCACTTACTCATGGATAAGCCTCCTTTCTATTAAGATAATCAGCAATCATCTGCTTAAGAAAACAGAAAAAGCAAATTACTACGAAAGCAATTTGCCTATAATTTTATTTATAAATTTTCCATTTTCCTAAACAGATGACTAATCTGTTTAGGATATGCTCCTATCTTCGCATATTCATTCTTCACCAGAAGTCATACTCTGGCTACCGCCCACGCAGCATAAAGGTTGATGTCTCACTCCAACAGAGCCTCTGCCTGCGTCTCCGACCCACCAGGGCCAGCAGTTCCTGATGATTCATCCAAGCCAGCTCATCAGGCAAAAGCTGGTGCGTGTGCTCTTAGATTTTCAGAATCTAGAACAACTCCAGCCTCCCTCGCTTTTAACCCCCAAAACTTAAGTTTGACATATCGTCAATTTTAAGATATAATTAACTTGCTACAGTTAAGTGTGTTGGTTGGTTTCAGTGGGAACTGTCCGACGCACTTTTTTAAAATTTTCAAAGATCTAAATGAATCTATATATCAAACCTTACTGCTCAATTTTTTACTTATCCAATAATAACGTTGAGTAAACTTTGATTAGATTTTATATCCTATTGGATATATTTATATTATATAACCTTTCGGATATAATGTCAAGAATTTTTTGAAAAAATTTAAAATATTTTTAAAAGAGGTTATCTCATGTTTCCAGAAAGACTGAAAGCCCTGCGTTTAGAGGCAGGACTTACACAGAAACAAATATCTGAAACCCTTGGAATAAATCAGCCACAATATGCTAGATGGGAAAAAGGTGGACGTGAACCTTCCAAAGAAACACTCCAAAAGTTCGCCGAACTTTTTAATGTTTCTGTGGACTATCTTTTAGGGAATACTGATGTAAAAAAACAGCCGGAGTCAACTTTAGAGTCTGCAGAATTCATGTTTAGAAAAACTGTAGATGACTTTAATCTGACAAAAGAACAACAAGAGCAATTTAAAATTGACATTAACAATTTTATTGAAATGCGCAGAAAAGCCTTTGAAGAAGATAAAAATCAAAAATGAATCCCATTTATAGAAATATTGCTGACTTCGCCAGAAAAGAAATTTATCAATTCATCAAACTACATAATATTTCTTTGCTCAGCTATTCCTTTGAAACGTACTTTCAAGCAATGAAAGAAAAATACAATTTCAAGGTTTTAGAACATCATATTGAAAATGATCTAATCTCAGGCATTACTATGATTGATTCCCAAGGAATTTCTATCTCTTATGAAGAAGATTGCATCCAAGAGAGACAGAATTTCACAAAGTGTCATGAATTAGGCCATCTTGTTTTAAAGCATAATGGAAATTTTTTTACCGAAAGTTTAGCAAATAAAACCACTCAGGAACTAGAAGCAGATTACTTTGCTTCTATTATTTTAATGCCAGACATTGTGCTCCTGACTAAAATTTTCTACCAAAAAAAATCTTATCAAGAAGTCATGCACGACCTATCTGTTTCAAACAAGGCCCTAGAAGTTCGATTAACTCAATTATTTCAGTACTATACAGATATAACCTATCCTAAAGCTAAAGGACTTGTCACAAGCTTTAGAGCTGGCACAGCCGCTAAACAAAAGCTTTTAACACTTTTGGATGTTATCAAAGACAATATCATCAGCAACTATGAAAAAATTCAAGTAGCTGCCACGGACAGACTAAAACTATTGTTAGATAAAAAAGACTTTATTACTCACAAAGAATTACCAGAGCTTAAAGATCAATCCTTTTGCCAAAAAGTAAGAAGAATATTCCCCGATATTAAGACCTGGTCCAAATATGACCGAGGTAAAACTCTCTGGTATGCCTGGAATAGCAAAAAAATGACTGAAAAAGAAGTTCAACGAGCTGTCAATTTTGCCTTATATGATCTACAAAATAAAAACGACTAATCTTTACTAGTCGTTTTCATAATCCCATTCAGACATTTTTTTAGCCTTCTTATAAATCTCTGAACCTTCCTTCACGTATGAATCGTTATTAAATGTTAAAACACCATCTTTTAAAACATAAGGATATTCATGTAAATTTGTTTCTTGAACTTCAATCACCTGTTTTTCAGTATCTACACGCCACATATCCCCCTCATTTTCGTCACCGTTTTTTACCCAATAAGCATCTTTAAATAGAGCCATTTTCCCATCAACTTTCAAGATATTATCTTCAATGACTGTGTTGCTATTACGGTGATAAACGTAGTAAGTACCATCTAAGCTATTGCCCAAATTGGTTACCCCGCCAGTACTATTAATGATAATCAAATACACAACAAGAGCTACAGCTGCAATACCTCCAAGAATACTCCAAACAAATTTTTTATTAAATAATTTTTCTTCCATCTCTCCACCTCCATGTTTTCTATAGATATTATACCATAAAATAGATAAAATAAAATGTATAATCCCAAAACTATTGCATCTTATTTTATCCATTTTGAAAAATTTGGTCACCCATTTGGTCAACCTTTAAAATTTATATACTACTAAATAAGTGACAAAACCTTGATTTATCTAGTTTCCTTCTTTTGTATTTGCTTATTTTTAAGTAATTTTTACCGGCCGCCGGTATAGCTTAAGTTTAGCGAAGCATTTTAGCTTCGTTTTTTTGTTGTCTCTTTAGTATTTATTTTCAAGCTAAAGCGGAAGGTTGAATTTTGATTTTGTTTGTAAATTTATACTCAATTAGTGTGATGGATATTGAAGACTTTTACTATTAAATGGCTTATAAGATTTAGAATGCTAATAAGAGTCAGCTTGGTTTGTTCCTTTTATTCTCTGATTGAGTTTTATTTAGGGCTTAAGAATCTAATTGTATGATTAAATATTTTTTGTGAAAAGCATCTGACCTTTACTGAAAATTCTTGACTCTTTTCTGTTTTCTGGTATAATTAACCAGTAAAGCTTTAACTGGTTAAGAGAAGGAGGGAAGAAATGACTCATTTAGCGCAGAAGATCGATCAATTTTTAAATGAAGTTATTTTGAAAGCAGAAAATCAGCATGAGATTCTGATTGGTTCTTGCACGAGTGATGTGCCTTTAACCAATACGCAGGAGCATATTTTGATGCTTTTGTCTGAGGAATCTTTGACAAATTCTGATTTGGCAAAAAAACTGAATGTGAGTCAAGCTGCTGTGACTAAGGCTGTGAAATCTTTGGTTCGGCAAGAGATGCTGCAAGCTTTTAAAGATAAGAGAGATGCACGGGTTACCTTTTACCGTTTGACTGAGTTAGCTCAGCCGATTGCAAAGGAACATCAGCATCATCACGCACATACTTTGGAGACCTATCAAAAATTGGCAGAGCAGTTTTCTGCTAGTGAACAGGCGACAATCGCGAAGTTTTTGGAAGCCTTGGTGGGAGAGATCGGCAAATGAGATATATCACAGTTGATAATCTTTCCTTTTACTATGACAAGGAGCCTGTACTGGAGCATATTCACTATTTTCTAGACAGTGGTGAGTTTGTAACTTTGACAGGGGAAAACGGGGCTGCAAAGACGACGCTTATCAAGGCTAGTTTGGGTATTTTGCAGCCTAAGCATGGGGAAGTGAAGATTTCCAAGACCAATGTGCGAGGCAAGAAATTGCGGATTGCCTACCTTCCTCAGCAGATTGCTAGTTTTAATGCTGGTTTTCCTAGTACGGTGTATGAGTTTGTCAAGTCGGGACGTTATCCGCGCAAGGGTTGGTTTCGCCGTTTGAATGAGCATGATGAGGAGCATATCAAGGTAAGTCTGGAGTCGGTTGGAATGTGGGAACATCGAGATAAGCGGATTGGTTCTCTCTCTGGCGGGCAGAAGCAGAGGGCTGTGATTGCTCGGATGTTTGCTTCGGACCCGGATATTTTTGTCCTAGATGAGCCGACAACAGGGATGGATGCAGGCAGCAAGGATGAATTTTACAAGCTCATGCACCATAGTGCTCATCAGCATGGGAAAGCTGTCTTGATGATTACACACGATCCGGAAGAAGTTCGTAAATATGCCGACCGCAACATTCATCTGGTTCGTAATCAGGACTCGCCTTGGCGCTGTTTCAATGTGCATGAAAGCGACAATGGACAGGAGGTGAGTCATGCTTAATCTATTTTCCTATGATTTTATGCAGCGAGCCTTCTTGGCAGTTATTGCCATGAGCCTCTTCTCACCGATTCTGGGGACCTTCCTGATTTTACGCCGGCAGAGCCTTATGAGTGACACGCTCAGCCACGTTTCACTGGCAGGTGTAGCTTTTGGTTTGGTTCTTGGGCTGTCACCGACTCTCACAACGGTGCTTGTCGTCATTATCGCAGCAGTATTTTTAGAGTACCTGCGGACTATCTATAAGAATTTCATGGAAATCGGGACAGCCATTCTCATGTCAACTGGCTTAGCCATTTCCTTGATTGTTATGAGTAAGGGCAAGAGTTCTAGCTCAATGAGTCTGGACCAGTATCTATTTGGCTCCATTGTGACTATCAGTAGGGAGCAGGTGATTTCTCTCTTTGTCATTGCTGCTGTAGTGCTTGTCTTGACCTTCCTCTTCATTCGCCCCATGTACATCTTGACCTTTGATGAGGATACGGCCTTTGTGGATGGGTTGCCAGTGCGGACCATGTCCATTCTCTTTAATATCGTGACGGGTGTTGCGATTGCCCTCATGATTCCAGCTGCAGGAGCCTTGCTAGTTTCGACCATTATGGTCTTGCCAGCTAGTATTGCGCTGCGGATTGGAAAAAATTTCAAGTCGGTCATTTTGCTGGCAAATGCCATCGGCTTCTTTGGTATGATTGCCGGACTTTATATTTCTTACTATGCAGAGACACCAGCTAGTGCCAGCATTACGATTATCTTCGTCAGCTTGTTCTTGCTGGTCAATCTAGTCAAAAAATTTATGAAATAGGAGCAGAAAATGAAAAAAATTAGCTTACTATTAGCAGGCTTACTGAGTATTTTCTTAGTAGCTTGTTCCAATCAAAAAAATGCAGATGGCAAGCTCAATATTGTCACAACTTTTTATCCGGTTTATGAGTTTACTAAGCAGGTGGCTGGAGATGAGGCCAATGTTGAACTTCTAATCGGGGCTGGTACAGAGCCGCATGATTATGAGCCTTCAGCTAAGGCAGTTGCGACTATTCAGGATGCAGATGCCTTTGTCTATGAAAATGAAAATATGGAGACTTGGGTTCCTGAACTGTTAAAAACTTTGAAAAATAAGGAAGAAACGGTTATCAAGGCGACAGGGAATATGCTCTTGCTGCCTGGTGGCGAAGAGGAAGAAGAACACGACCATGGGGAAGAGGGTCATCATCATGCCTATGATCCTCATGTCTGGCTATCTCCGAAGCGGGCTATTAAAATGGTGGAGCACATCCGTGATAGTCTGAGCAAGTCTTATCCTGACAAGAAAGCTGCTTTTGAGAAAAATGCAGCGGCTTATATCAAGAAGCTGGAAGACTTGGATAAAGAATATGAAGATGGTTTGGCCAATGCCAAGCAAAAGAGCTTTGTCACTCAGCACGCAGCCTTTAACTATCTGGCATTGGACTATGGCTTGAAGCAGGTGCCAATTTCTGGACTTTCGCCAGACAGTGAGCCATCCGCTTCACGCTTGGCTGAATTGACCGAGTATATCAAGAAAAATAAAATCAAGTATATCTACTTTGAAGAGAATGCCTCTCAGGCTCTGGCTTCTACTCTGGCTAAGGAAACAGGAGTAGAACTTGATGTCTTGAATCCGCTGGAAAGCTTAACTGAAGAGCAGACCAAGGACGGAGCAGACTATATTTCTATCATGCAGGCCAATCTAAAGGCTCTCAAGAAGACAACTGACCAAGAGGGAGCGGAGATTGCAGCCGAGAAAGAAGAAGACGATAAGAC
Organism: uncultured Streptococcus sp.; assembly: GCF_963528215.1. Lineage (GTDB taxonomy): Bacteria > Bacillota > Bacilli > Lactobacillales > Streptococcaceae > Streptococcus. Next base: position 125,852 of record NZ_CAURVL010000003.1, on the reverse strand, counting down.
AGTCCAAAACGGCTACTTTGAAGATAGTGCCGTCAAGGATCGGACCTTGTCTGATTATGCTGGCGAGTGGCAGTCTGTTTACCCTTATCTGAAAGATGGGACCTTGGACCAAGTCTTTGACTACAAGGCTAAGCTGACTGGAAAAATGACGGCAGCTGAATACAAGGACTACTATGACAAGGGCTACAAAACAGATGTTTCCAATATCAATATCACAGACAAGACCATGGAATTTGTGGTAGATGGAAAATCCAAGAAATATACGTATAAATACGTTGGCAAGCATACTCTGACTTACTCTAAGGGAAATCGTGGAGTTCGCTTCATGTTTGAAGCGACAGACGAGGATGCTGGGGAGTACAAGTATGTTCAGTTTAGCGACCATAACATTGCACCGACCAAGGCAGCTCATTTCCATATTTTCTATGGTGGTGAGAGCCAGGAGGCCCTCTTTGACGAGCTGGAAAACTGGCCAACCTACTATCCAAGCAAGTTGACCGGTCAAGAAATTGCCCAAGAGATGTTGGCGCACTAATATAAATAAAGTAAGAAGACGGGACTAGCCCGTCTTCTTTTTTGTATATCGGAAAATGATGATAAAAACACTTGACAAATTACGATTACAAATGTAAACTAATAAAGAGTTAGATTACAAATGTAAATGATAAGGGAGTGTTAAACAATGGAACAGCAAAATATTAGCCAAGCAGAATGGCAAGTGATGCGTGTGCTATGGGCCTATCCACACAGTCGCAGTACAGAGATTATAGCTCGTTTGGAAGCCGATTTTTCCTGGAAACCGGCAACCATCAAGACTCTTTTGAATCGTCTGAAGACCAAAGAATTTATCGCTATGGAAAAGATCGAGGGCAAGTTTTACTACGATGCTCGGATTTTAGAAGCGGACCATCTGGAAAGTACTTGGCAGGCTCTTTTTGACAATATCTGTAATACTAAACACGGAGATCTTTTGATTTCGATGATTGAGAGAAGTCAGTTCAGTCAAGGGGACTTGGAGCGGCTCAGCCAAGTCATTGATAAGAAAAGAGCTTCGGCTCCGCTGGAAATTAAATGCCACTGTCCGCAAGGTCAGTGTCGGTGCGGGCATGGAAAGGAGACGCATTGATGAGTGAGAAAAAAGAATACAAGCTATCAGGAATGACCTGTGCATCTTGTGCTATGACAGTGGAGATGGCGGTCAAAGATTTAGAAACGGTTGAGGACGTCAGTGTCAATCTGGCGACAGAACGTCTCAGTTTGCTTCCTAAGGCAGGATTTGACAGCAAGCAAGTGCTGGATGCTGTAGCCGAGGCTGGTTATCAGGCAGAAGAAAAAGGAAAAGACCGACCGTCCCATGTGAGCGAAGAGGCTGCAATGAAAGCTCAGGAATTGCGGAAAAAGAAACAACAATTACTAATTCTTTTGATTACGGCTCTGCCTTTACTTTATATCTCTATGGGAAGTATGGTCGGTCTTCCTCTGCCTAGCTTCTTGGACCATATGGCGCACCCTTTGGTCTTCGTTATGTCACAACTACTTTTGACTCTGCCTGCTGTGTGGATTGGTCGTGGTTTCTATCAGAGGGGATTTCGCAATCTTATCAAGCAACATCCCAATATGGATAGTTTGATTGCGGTGGGGACCAGCGCAGCATTTTTCTACAGCCTCTACTCAGTCAGTCAGGTTTTTCTAGGTCATCATCCCTTTGTTCATCAGCTTTATTTTGAGTCTGTTGCAGTGATTATTGCCTTGGTTCTTCTGGGAAAATATCTGGAAAGTTCAGCCAAGGGGAAAACGTCTCAGGCAATTCAGTCTCTGCTTGAGCTAGTGCCTAGTCAGGCGACAGTGATTCGCTATGGTGAGGCTGTGACCATTGATACGGAGGATATCCGAGTTGGAGACATTATCCGTATCAAGCCAGGGGAGCGTATGCCAGTAGATGGCCTTGTGACGGAGGGGCAGACCTTTGTGGATGAGTCCATGATGACTGGAGAAAGTGTCCCAATTGAAAAAAAGGTTGGCGACACCATTACCAGTGCCACAATCAATCAAAATGGTAGTATTGATTACCAAGCAACTAGGGTGGGTTCGGATACGACCTTAGCTCAGATTGTTAGATTAGTGGAGGAAGCGCAAGGGTCTAAGGCTCCGATAGCGGCTTTGGCCGATAAGATTTCGCTCTATTTTGTCCCAATCGTGCTGAGCTTGGCTACTTTGTCCGCGCTTGGCTGGTATTTTCTGGATGGTGAGAGTCTTAGCTTTTCTCTGTCAATCTTTATCGCAGTTCTGGTCATTGCCTGCCCTTGTGCGCTGGGGTTAGCTACTCCGACAGCCATCATGGTCGGGACTGGTAAAGGAGCTGAAAATGGGATTCTGATTAAGTCTGGGCAAGCTTTGGAAGCAGCTTATCAGCTGGATACTATTGTTCTTGATAAGACTGGGACGATTACGGTTGGTAAGCCCAGTCTGACGGATTTGTTACCTTTGAGTGATTTTAATCGCTCTGACTTATTGCAGCTAATAGCCAGTGCTGAGCAGCATTCTGAGCATCCTTTGGCTCAGGCTATCTTAGAAGCAGCTGAAGAGGAGGGGCTTGACTTACTGCCTGTCAGTCATTTTGAGGCTATGGTTGGACGAGGCTTATCCGCTCAGGTTGAGGGCAGACAGCTTCTGGTGGGAAATGAGTCATTGATGAAAGACAAGAACATTGACAGCAGTGTCTTTCAAGAACAGTTGTTGGAGCTTTCCCAAGAAGGGAAGACAGCCATGTTTGTCGCAGTAGATGGACAGCTAGCTGGTATTTTAGCGGTAGCAGATGAGATGAAGTCTAGCAGCCTGAAGGCAGTGCAGGAGCTCCAGTCTATGGGGCTGGAAGTCATCATGCTGACAGGAGATCGTGAAGAAACAGCGACAGCTATTGCCCAGAAAGCTGGCATCCAAAAAGTCATCGCAGGTGTATTGCCAGATGGGAAGGCCGCTGCTATCAAGAACTTACAGGAAGCTGGGAAAAAACTGGCTATGGTAGGAGACGGTATCAATGATGCGCCGGCTCTGGTCCAGGCCGATGTTGGAATTGCCATCGGCTCTGGCGCCGATGTGGCTATTGAGTCAGCAGATGTAGTGCTCATGCATAGTGATTTGCAGGATGTAGTCAAGGCTATCAAGCTCAGCCAAGCGACCATCCGTAATATCAAGGAAAATCTCTTCTGGGCTTTTGCCTACAATACACTAGGTATTCCGATTGCTATGGGGCTATTGCATCTTTTCGGCGGTCCCTTGCTCAATCCTATGTTGGCTGGTCTGGCCATGAGCTTGAGCTCAGTGTCAGTTGTGGCCAATGCTCTGCGTCTAGGACGCTTTAAACTTTAAAATGAACTAAATATACGGAGGAATAAATCTATGAAACAAACAGTTCAATTAGAAAATTTATCTTGTCAAAATTGTGTCAAACACGTCACCCAGCACTTCCTATCTATGGAGGGAGTGTCAGATGTGGTTGTGGACTTAGAAAAGCAGACAGCCCAAGTCACGACTGATAAGCCTTACGGTGCATCTGATTATGAAGCAGCTCTGGCAAAAACAATCTACAGGGTTCTGGATGTGGCAGAAGCTGAGTGAGTAAGGTCAGTAGCTTTACGCCTGCCTAGCCGTTAGAATTCTTCTTGTAAAAAGCGATAAAATAATCTATAATGTTACTAATCACATGATTTATCTTACCGTGAGAAAGAGGAGAAAAATGAAGAAAAAAGTTTTACCTTTTTTATTAGCAGGAGCTGCTTTATTATCTATGACAGCTTGCTCAAACGGCAGTGCTACGAATCAATCAGAGACGCCTACTAGCAGTACTGGCTCAGTAACAAGTTCTGTGGAGCAGGTATCCAGTCAATCAACTGTGTCAGCATCTTCAGCGGCTAGCAGCACTAGCTCAGAGAGTGCGAGCACAGAAAAAAACAAGGAAAAGAAGGAAGCGATGGACATTTCAGCACTTGCAAATGGCAGTTATGCCAGCGTTAAAGGAACCTGGCAGGATGCTTCTGGCAACCAGCTTGTTTTTGATGACAAGGGCTTGGTTTCAAGTGTTTATGAATTGTACGGAGCTTCTCTGACAGACTATGGTACTGCTGCTGGCGGTGTCTACGGCGGAGAAAGCGGAGGTTTTCTGATTGAGTTTCTTCCCAAGGGAGTTAAGGTCGCAGACAAGGAAAACTTTACAGATAATTCAGATGTTGGTCAAGACAGAATCTGGACAGGAGTTGGCCTGAATAGCTTTGACGAACAAGGCAGCTTCTATTATCAAGTAGATTAAACGAAGCTTGGAGCTTAATTTTATAGCTTATATGTTGACGAGAGCAGAAGACTATCTGCTCTCTTTTCTTTGGGAGAGTAAGAAATTTTACAGACAAAAAAAGCCTGCCTAAATTAGGTGGGCTTCATAATTTTGAGTTGAATTAGGATTCACTGTGAGGTGTTATAAACTGATCCATAGGGGTTGAAATCACATTCAGGAAGAGCTTGGCGAAATCCTCTGCTGGCATAGGATCTTCTTTGATAATCCAAATTTCAATGAGGGAGTTAATCCATCTAACAACAATTTCCGTAGCCATTTCTTTTGGAATTCCCAATTTTTTAGAGTCAATTTCTAAATTTTGCACGACCCACTGAGTGAAGAAGGTAGATAGATAGTCACTCCAGAAAGGATCGATAGCTGTAGTATAGAGCACCTTCATCCATTTCCTATGTTCATAAAGGGTAGGAATCATATGTTGGGCAAAGAAACAGAACGGATTTTCTCCATTTCCTTCTTCGTAGCTTTCATACAGGGGCAAAAACGGAGTCATAATTGTCTGGCGGATGTATTGGATAATGTCTTCAACATTACTAAAATGCTTTTTATAGATAGCCTGGCGCGATAGACCAGCTTGTTTTGCAATCTCTGAAAAAGTAAAATAAGACTTTTCAGGATTTTGCTCTGCCAGCTCAATTAAGGCATTAACGACTTTGTCTCGAGTATCTTGGGGCATAAGTACCTTCCTTCTTTTTTATTAAGTTCTTGCTGGTTTGTCTAAAAACAGAGCAAATTCCAACAAAATAGTTTACCGCTTGTCAACTAAAATGATAACACTTTATAGAGGAAATGTCCAATTATTTTTAAAATTTAATATAAAAATATTAAAAAACCAGTCTTCCCTTACAAGGACCGGTTCTGTCATTTCTCTGTTTTTCTTCTAGTTGGTTATGCGATAACAATTTTATTTGAAGAACCAGCTGGACTATCATAGGCAGCAAAGCTGGTTAGGGGTGAAGATACAAGGTTGAGAAATGTCTTAGAGAACTGCTTGCAAGGAACGGGGTCATCCTGAGTGATCCAATTCTCGATAAGAGAACTAATCCAGCCGGCCAGCAGTTGATTGGCCAGGTCTTCAGGAATACCTAATTTTTGGTGGTCAAGATTTAAATTCTGCTCGATCCAGTCCTTGTAACTGGCAGTAATAAAATCGCTCCACAAGGGATCGACAGAACTAGTATATAATATTTTAATGCGTTGGCGTTGCTCATAAATAGCGGGAAGAATCGTTTGAGCCAAAAAAGTGAAAGGATCTAAGTCCGCTTCAGCATTGTTGCTATTCCAGTTGGGGGCAAAGGCTTGCTTTACCATATCTTGGCGAATGTATTCGATAATTTCAGTAGTGTTATTAAAGTGTCGTTTGTAAATAGCTTGTCTTGACAAACCGGCTTCTTTAGCGATTTCTGTAAAGGTAAAACGCGACCTGTCTGGCTGTTTATCTGCTAATTCAAAAAATGCATCTAAAATCCTATCTCGTGTATTAAGAGCCATAATTTTATCCCTCCTATACCATTTTACTTTTTCTGTCTGAAATAAGCTAGAAAATAGCCCGGAATTTTTACTAAAAAAGTTTACACATTGTTAAATGGAAAAATTTTTAGTTTAATTTCTGGACATCATGTCTGTTTAAAAACTGGACGATTTCACAAAAAATGTACATAAATCAAGCCGACAATTCTTTTATTTTAACAAGTTAATATGATAAAATAATAAAAATCTTATCAGAAGTCAAATAGAAAGTGTAGTTTAAAGATTACCTAATCTGAAAGATTTATGGGAGGTTTGACTGGACTTTTTATTAAGGGTTACTGATCGGGATAATGAAATATGTTCAGAGGAGAAAAAGATGAAAAGAACAGAAAAAGTTTTGCGATATTCTATTCGGAAGTCTGTTTTAGGTGTTGGGTCAGTCCTTATTTGCGCTCTGTTTTTGGGTCACAGTTTGGTGGCGGCAGATGATGAGCAGCCAGTGGCAAATGCAGTAGAGACTCCAGTCGCTGCATCGCCAGTAAATCAGGATTTGACAACGGTCAGGGAGGCTGCTAATACGGAAGTAGGTACGTTTCTGGCTGAGAAAGTGGCAGATCTTGGGAATAATCCAAATTTGTCAGATGAGGAGCTTGCAGCAGCTAAGGACGAAGTCAATCAAACAGCTGCAAAGGCTCAGAATGAAATTGCCGCAGCTGAGGATAAAGAAAGGATTGATCAAGCTAAAGAAGATGGATTGGCAGACATCAACTCTATCAATCCAGTCGGCAAAGATTTACTTCTAGATGAAATCCAAAATGGGAAAGCAGAGTTTGACAAACTTGTAGATAGTAGCGATTTGCTGCCTGAGGAGCAAAAGAAAAGCTTCCAAGAGTCTGTAAGGAGGAAGGCTGCAGAAGCAGAAGATGCAATTCAGAAATTAGATGTTAATGCAGCAACAGCAGAGCAGGCGGAAGTGATTCAAGAGCAAGCAGTAACCGAGGAAGATAAGTTTTTCAAATTTATAGCAAGTTCAACCGTAGATTTCACTCTGGCTGCCAAGTTAGCTGACTTGGAAGCAAATCCTAATCTTTCTGAAGCAGAAAAGAAAGCAGTTAGAGGCGAGATAGAGCAGGTTGTGGAAGCGGCCAAGAAGGCTATTGAAGGAGCAGATTCTCAGGAAGTCTATGATCAGGCAAAAGAAACAGCTATAGCCCACTTAGCCAAGATTCATCCTATTGGAAAAGAGCAGTTTTTAAAAGAAATTCAGGAAGAAAGAACAGCTACTATCGAGGCTGTTGAGAAGAGTCAAAGTCTTTCTGCTGAGGAAAAAAATGCAGCTAAAAAGAAAATTGAAGATGCAGCAGCCATAGCTCAAACAGCAATTGCAGCTTATAATGCTTGGGTTGAAAGTCCTGATGATGCTGAAAAAATTCAAGAGCAAGTAGCTGCAGAGAAGCAAAGTTTGTTAAAAGTTACGACTGGACTGAAACTAGATCTTGCTCTGTCTGATAAGCTAGCCGACTTGCGGAGCAACCCGAATCTGTCAGAGGCAGAACAGGCTACGGCTAAAGCTGAAGCGGAAGCAACTCTAGCAGATGCAAAAACGGCGCTTGAAAAGGCTGATACCGAAGAGGAATTAGAGAGAATTGAGGAAGCTGGCATTGCTAGCTTGGACACGATTCATCCAGTTGGCAAAGATTTGGTTTTAGATGAGCTTGAAGAAGAAGCTGACAAACAGCTTGAAGAAATTGAACGTCATCAAACACTTTCAGAACTTGATAAAAAGAAAGCTAAAGAAAAGATTCGAGCAGTATTAAAGGCAGTGACAGATGCGATTGCTCAGCTAGATGATAGTGTAGACAGTGCAGAAAAAGCAGAAAAGCTGCAGGAACAGATTGCTGCTGAGCAGACAAAAGCTCTTGAAAATCTCGAAGCGATTGTCAAGAATGCTGCTAAAGCTGAGACAGCTTCTTCTGTTCCAAGTGATTCACCACAAGAAACCAGGAAAGAATTTAGTGGAGGCGTCAGCGACTCTGAGCCAGCAACAGCAACGGCGTCGGAATATGATTTGTCTAGCCATGGGGTTGGAACTCATCCTGATACAGCTCCACAGGCAACTGCACAACCAGAATTCAGTGGCAATGTTAATGATTCAGAAGCGGCAACCGTAACACGGCCTGAATTTAGTGGAGGCGTCAATGATTCTGAGCCAACTATGACAGAACATAAAACCTATGATGCTGGTGTTCAGCCATCAGTCAGGAGTGCCCATCCAGACAGCGCTCCTCAGATGGCGGCTCTTCCGGAATTTAATGGTGGTGTCAATGCTGCTGACGCGACAGTAGCTGATGCTTTACCTGCTTACCAAGTAACTAGCGGTATTTTGCCAGCAGTTGATGGGACCAAATCAGTACAAGAGCAGTCTTCATCAGCTAAGGTCACCCAGCTAGCTCAGCTTAAAAACAAGGAAAGTAGGAGTGGAGCGTCAGTCTTGCCGCATACGGGGCAAGCTTCTAATGCTCTTCTCACAGTCACAGGAGTTATCAGCATTTTAAGCGCAGCTGGATTGACATTCCGTAGTAGAAAAAAAGAAGAATAAATTTTAAAGAGGCCACTTGGCCTCTTTCTTGATGGAGAAAATTTTTAAAAATTATGCAAACGTTTTACTAAAAGTGCTTGAAAAAGTAAAAAAAAAACGATATAATGGACAATGTGAAAGCGCTTTGCAAACGAGAGCTTAAAAGAAAATATTTTTAATCAAAAGAAGGGGCTTATTATGGTCGAATTAAATCTGAAAAATATCTATAAAAAATATCCCAACAGCGACCACTACTCAGTGGAAGACTTTAATCTAGATATCAAGGACAAGGAATTTATCGTCTTTGTCGGTCCGTCCGGTTGCGGAAAATCAACTACGCTGCGTATGATTGCAGGTCTTGAAGACATCACTGAAGGAACTGCCTCTATTGACGGTACGGTGGTCAATGATGTGGCTCCAAAAGACCGGGACATCGCCATGGTCTTCCAGAACTATGCCCTTTATCCGCACATGACTGTCTACGATAACATGGCCTTTGGTCTCAAGTTGCGCAAGTACAGCAAGGAAGATATTGACAAACGGGTCAACGAAGCAGCAGAAATCCTAGGCTTGAAAGAATTCTTGCAGCGCAAGCCAGCTGATTTGTCTGGTGGTCAGCGTCAGCGGGTAGCTATGGGACGCGCTATCGTTCGTGATGCAAAGGTTTTCCTTATGGATGAGCCTTTGTCTAACTTGGATGCAAAACTTCGTGTATCCATGCGTGCTGAAATCGCTAAAATTCACCGTCGTATCGGAGCAACAACTATCTACGTAACGCACGACCAGACTGAAGCTATGACCTTGGCGGATCGTATCGTTATCATGTCAGCGACCAAGAATCCTGCTGGAACTGGTACGATTGGACGAGTGGAGCAGATTGGTACGCCGCAGGAAGTCTATAACAACCCAGTTAATAAGTTCGTTGCTGGCTTCATTGGCAGCCCAGCTATGAACTTCATCCCAGTTAAGCTTGAAGGGAATGAGATTGTCGCAGAAGGGCTGCGCTTGACAGTTCCAGAAGGAGCTCTCAAGGTTCTGCGGGAGAAAGGTTACGAGGGCAAGGAGCTGATCTTCGGTATTCGTCCAGAGGATGTTAATGCAGAAGCTGCTTTCTTGGAAACTTTCCCGAATTCAGTTGTGCATGCTAAGATTTCTGTTTCAGAATTGCTGGGAGCAGAGTCTCATCTCTACTGCCAAGTGGGTTCTAGTGAGTTTGTAGCGCGTGTAGATTCACGGGATTACCTAGAAACTGGTGCAGGTATTGACCTAGGCTTTGACCTCAATAAAGCGCACTTCTTTGATCCAGAGACAGAGAAGACGGTCTATTAATCAGTAGATAAATAAATAACGCAGACAGGCCTGTCTGCGTTATTAAAATGGCTGCTATAACTTCATTTTTTACTGAAAAGTACTCAGATTTTTGCTTGTTTTAGTTTTCCGATAAGAATCTCAGCTGAAATTGTGGCATGTGTAAGCTGCTCCCAGTTGATTAGATTTTTTTCAACATGAAAGAGTAATGGAGTCATCTGCAGCAGGGCAGTTTTCTCCTTAGAATGCAGTGCATGTGTGGATTCTACAGTCTTTCTAGATAGGATAGTAAAGTGTTTCTGGAAGTGCTGGATGATATCTTGATTAGAATAATCTTTCTTGTCCAGATACTGAGCAGCTTTTTGACGAATTTCTTTCAGATGGTTTTCTGTTGGGATGACTTTAATGATGAGTCCCTCTTTTTTCAATACTCGCTGAAATTCATGGTAGTTAGCTGGTGAGAAGATGTCTAGCAAGACATCCATGCTTTGATCCTGAACGGGCAAGTGTGCCAAATCACCTACGAACCATCTTACAGCAAAGCTCTGATCACTTTTTGCAGCTAACTGGATGGAATCTTTGGATAGATCAAAAGCATAAATTTCTTTGTTGGGGAATTTTTCCTGAATTTTTCGAGCATAATACCCCTCTCCGCAAGCGACGTCTAGAATGGTCTGTTCTTCAGGCAGGGCCTGCAGCAGATCCTGCAACTCGTCTAGGATATGCTGATAAAAGCCGGCTTCCAAGATGACTTGCCTATTTTGAAAGCTCGTTTTGTCATAGTCTTTATCTTGTTTGGCCTGAGGAGCTAGATTGACATAACCGAATTTGGCGATGTCGTAGGAATGGCGATTAGGACACTTGAGGCTGCTTTCTTCCATAGCTAATCTTTGCTGGCAGAGTGGGCAGGCCAGAGCCGGAGCTTGGGCAAATCGGGCAAGTTTTGGTTTCATAGTCGCTCTCTTTCTATTGTTTTTATATAGCTGAATAACTTCTTTTTGGTAAGGCATAGAAAAATCCGATTCAGGTAATCGGATTTTTATCTTTAGTAGGTCAGGACAAAGTATTTCTTCTTACCGCGGCGGATAACTGTCAGCTCGTCTTCCAGTTTATCTGAGGCGCTAAGGACATAGTCTAAATCTTGGATGCGCTCGCCATTGAGGTAGATAGCACCGTTTTGGACATCCTCGCGGGCTTGACGTTTTGAGTTGACCACACCAGATGACACGAGGATTTCCACGATGTTAAGATTTTCGTCAGCTTGGACCTGATAGTTAGGTACACCGCTAAGACCTTGTTTGAGTTCCTTGACGGATAGGTTCTTGATATTTCCAGCAAAGAGTTGCTCAGTGATATTGAGAGCTTCCTGGTAAGCTTCTTGACCGTGGACCAGACTGACCACTTCGCGAGCTAGGACTTTCTGCGCCAAGCGTTCGTGTGGTGCTGCTTCAAATTGTTGGCGAATCTCTTCGATCTCATCCAAGGACAGGAAGGTAAAAATTTTCAGGAAGCGGATAGCGTCTGCGTCCATGACATTCATCCAGAATTGGTACATTTCGTAAGGAGAAGTCTTATCAGGATTGAGCCAGACAGCATTACCTTCTGACTTGCCGAATTTTTTGCCAGTAGCGTCGGTAATGAGCGGAACGGTCATCACATGGCCAGTCTTGTCAGCTTTGCGGCGCAGGAGTTCTGTACCTGCTGTCATATTGCCCCACTGGTCAGAACCACCGATTTGCAGGGTTACGCCGTGGTTTTGATTGAGGATATAGAAGTCATATCCTTGCATGATCTGGTAGGCGAATTCTGTATAGGAAATCCCTGTCTCAATCCGGCTCTTGACAGAATCTTTGCTCATCATGTAGTTGACTGTGAAGTATTTGCCGACGTCACGCAGGAAGTCGATAAAGCTGATGCTGCTGAACCAGTCATAATTGTTGACCATTTCAGCTTTATTATCGCCCTTTTCAAAGTCCAGAAAGCGAGAAAGCTGATTTTGGATAGATTTCACCCAGCCTTCCACGGTTTCCTTGGTTTGGAGACTGCGCTCTGCATCCTTAAAAGATGGATCGCCAATCAATCCAGTTGCTCCTCCGACCAGAGCGTAGGGTTTATGGCCAGCTAGTTGCAGGCGGCGGCTGGTCAGAATGGCTACCAAGTGGCCTAGGTGCAGGCTGTCAGCGGTTGGATCGTATCCGGTATAATAAGAGACTTGTCCTTCTTCTAAGGCCTTGCGTAAAGCTTCTTCATCAGTGGTTTGGAATACCAAGCCACGTTCTTTTAGCTCATCAAAAATGTGCATCATGTCTCTCCTATTCTAAAAGCCAAGAAATTGGCTTATCTATATTTTAAATTTATGTTACTCTATTGTATCATAAAGCTTTTAAATAGCAATGTTTCCTTGAAATAAATCATAGATATTTGGTATAATGGGAAGATAACAAGGAGAATCAAACTTGGAACAATTAATAGAGAAATTAAAAGAGTTCTGGGGAAAAGCCCAGCAGTTTATCAAAAAAATACATCTTCCAGAATGGAGCAAGAAGATCGTTAGTGGCAACAATGGCTGGTCTATCGGTGATGTTTTTGCTGTTTTCTTGCGGACTTTTAAGCTTCTGATGAATATGGCTTTTGTGTTTATCTTCTTCGGTGGCGTAATCGGTGCTGGGATTGGGATAGGCTATGCAGCTAGTCTTTTCAGCAAGGTGGAAGTGCCCAAGCAGGAAGAGTTGGTCAAGCAGGTGAATAATATCTCTGGTATTTCTAAGCTTACCTATTCCGATGGCAGCTTGATTTCAGATGTTGACAATGATTTGCTCCGCATTCCGGTTAAGAGTGACGCTATCTCTGAAAATGTAAAAAAAGCTGTTATCGCTACAGAAGATGAGAATTTTGAGACGCATAACGGAGTGGTGCCCAAGGCTGTGCTTCGGGCTACGCTCGGTTCAGTTGTTGGAGTTGGCTCTTCTAGCGGTGGGTCAACCATTACCCAGCAGTTGATCAAGCAGCAGGTAGTGGGCGATGCGCCAACCTTCAAGCGGAAAGCAGCGGAGATTGTTGATGCGCTGGCTTTGGAGCGCTACATGTCCAAGGATGATATTTTGACGACCTACTTGAACGTTTCGCCGTTCGGGCGCAATAATAAGGGGCAGAATATCGCTGGTGTGGAAGAAGCTGCTCAAGGGATTTTTGGTGTTTCTGCTAAGGATTTGACAGTGCCCCAATCTGCTTTTATTGCTGGCTTGCCACAGAGCCCGATTGTTTATTCGCCTTATGCTGCGGATGGCAGTCTCAAGAGTGCAGGTGACATGGCTCTGGGCTTGGAACGTGCCAAGGATGTGCTCTATAATATGTATCGGACGGGCCAGCTAAGCGAGAAAGAGTACAAGGAGTATAAAGACTACAACCTGACCAAGGATTTCAAGCCTTCTGAAAGCTCGGAAAAATCTTCACATGGCTACCTTTATTACACAGCGGTCGAAGAAGCCCAGCAGACCATGTACGAGTACTTGGTCCAGCGGGACAATGTTTCCCAGCAAGAGCTGAAAAACAATGACACTGTCAAGGCCTACAAGGAATTGGCTGCTAAAGAACTAAGTGATGGCGGCTATACTGTCACCACCACGATTAACAAGAACATTCACACCGCTATGCAAAATGCAGTAGCCAACTATGGCGGTGTCTTGGATGACGGAACTGGTGCAGTTGAAGTGGGAAATGTCCTCTTGGATAATAAAACCGGTGCTGTGATTGGCTTTGTCGGCGGCAGAGACTATGCTTCCAATCAGAACAATCACGCCTTTGATACGGAACGGTCACCGGGTTCAACTATTAAGCCAATTTTGGCTTATGGGATTGCTATTGACCAAGGCCTGATGGGCAGTGCCAGTGTTCTTTCCAATTATCCGACTAACTTTTCAAGCGGTGACCCGATTATGCACGTGGACAGCCGTGGTACAGCAATGATGGACCTGCAAGAAGCTCTCAATACTTCTTGGAATATCCCTGCTTATTGGACTTACCGCGGATTACGCGAAAAAGGTGTCAATGTCCGTGGCTATATGGAAAAAATGGGCTATTACATTGATGACTACAGCATTGAGAGTCTCCCAATGGGCGGGGGAATTGAAGTATCTGTAGCCCAGCATACCAATGGTTTCCAAACCTTGGCCAATAATGGAACCTACCAGAAAAAATACATGGTTGAAAAAATCACAGACCGAGATGGCAAGATGATTTACCAGCATAAGGCCAATCCTGTTCAGATTTACAGTCCAGCAGCAGCTACGATTATGCAGGAGCTCATGCGGGGAGTTATCAATTCTGGGGCTACTACGACCTACAAATCCAGAATCAGTCAGGTCAATGGAACCTTGGCTGGAGCCGATTGGATTGGTAAGACTGGAACGACCAACACCAACGGTGATATGTGGCTGATGCTTTCTACTCCAAAGATGACTTTGGGAGGCTGGATTGGCCATGATGATAATAGCTCTATGGCAGCGTTGACTGGTTATAATAATAATGCCTCCTACATGGCCTATATGGTAGATGCCATCTATCAGGCAGATCCGAATGCCTGGGGTGTTGGTGATAAGTTCACTCTTGATCCGAGTGTGATTAAGTCTGATGTACTCAAGTCCACAGGGGAAAAGCCAGGTACAGTAACGGTAAATGGCCGTTCTGTTAATCTCAGTGGTCCGACAGTGCCTAGCTATTGGGCCAAAAACGGTGCTCCGACCACGACCTACCGCTTTGGTATCGGGGCATCAGATGCGGATTATCAGAAGGCTTGGTCAGCTATACTGGGCGGTTCCACCTCTAATTCTAATTCCAACTCCAATTCTAACAATAATCGGCAGGGGAATTAGCGCATCAAGAACAGTTTTAACTTTTCAGAAAGCGGATGAAATTCTTGCAATTTCTAGCTAAATAAGGTATAATGATAGCAATAATTTGTCGTGTGCTTTATTTGAAATATTGTCCAAATAGAAGCTTACAGCAGTTAAATCAAACTTGAATAAGTCAGATTTAGCTGCTCTTTTTGTGCCTATTTTTAGGAAAAATGGATTATGTAACCATAATTTAATTTTTCTGAAAATTAAACAAAAGGGACTGATTGTGGCTGTTTTGCAGCATTGTAAATGACAGAGGATTTTTCTCTGAAAACATTTCACAGAACTCGCCCTCAAAGCGTTGAGAAAAAGATACCTTTCTTCTCGCTTTATCAAGGGCTCAGTATCTTATCATAAAGGAGTAAAAACTTGGCAGGACATGAAGTTCGATACGGTAAACACCGTACCCGTCGTAGTTTCTCAAGAATTAAGGAAGTTCTTGATTTACCAAATTTGATTGAAATCCAAACGGATTCGTTCCAAGATTTCTTGGATCATGGTCTGAAGGAAGTCTTTGAAGATGTACTTCCTATTTCAAACTTTACCGACACCATGGAATTGGAATTTGTCGGCTATGAAATCCGTGAGCCTAAATATACGCTGGAAGAAGCACGTATCCATGATGCTAGCTATTCAGCACCAATCTTTGTGACTTTCCGTCTGATTAACAAGGAAACTGGTGAAATCAAGACTCAGGAAGTCTTCTTTGGTGATTTCCCAATCATGACTGAAATGGGAACCTTCATCATCAATGGTGGTGAGCGGATTATCGTATCCCAGTTGGTGCGTTCTCCAGGGGTTTACTTTAACGATAAAGTTGACAAAAACGGAAAAGTTGGCTACGGTTCAACGGTTATTCCTAACCGCGGTGCTTGGTTAGAGTTGGAAACAGACTCAAAAGACATTGCCTACACTCGTATTGATCGGACACGGAAGATTCCATTTACCACTCTGGTGCGTGCGCTTGGTTTCTCAGGTGATGATGAGATCTTGGACATCTTTGGTGACAGCGACTTGGTGCGCAATACCATTGAAAAAGATATCCACAAGAACCCAATGGACTCTCGTACAGATGAAGCTCTGAAAGAAATCTATGAGCGTCTTCGTCCAGGTGAGCCTAAGACAGCTGAAAGCTCTCGCTCTCTCCTTGATGCGCGTTTCTTTGATCCGCATCGTTATGACTTGGCAGCAGTTGGTCGCTACAAGATTAATAAAAAACTCAGCGTTAAGACGCGCTTGCTGAACCAAACCATTGCAGAGCCATTGGTAGATGCTGAAACAGGAGAAATCTTGGTTGAAGCTGGTACAGTTATGACCCGCAGTGTGATTGATAGCATTGCAGAGCAGCTGGACAATGGTTTGAATAAAATCACTTATATTCCAAACGACTCAGCTGTCTTGACAGACCCTGTCGAGTTGCAGAAATTCAAAGTTGTAGCACCGACTGATCCAGACCGTGTTGTGACTATCATCGGTAACGCAAATCCATCTGACAAGGTTCGGATTGTAACACCAGCTGATATCTTGGCTGAGATGAGTTACTTCCTCAACTTGGCTGAAGGCATCGGCCGTGTCGATGATATTGACCACTTGGGGAACCGTCGTATTCGTGCAGTTGGTGAGCTTTTGGCCAACCAAGTTCGTCTGGGACTTTCTCGCATGGAGCGTAATGTTCGCGAACGGATGAGCGTACAAGACAATGAAGTACTGACTCCGCAGCAAATCATCAACATCCGCCCTGTGACTGCAGCCATTAAAGAATTCTTTGGTTCTTCACAGTTGTCTCAGTTCATGGACCAACACAATCCGCTGTCTGAGCTCTCTCACAAGCGCCGTCTTTCTGCCTTAGGACCTGGTGGTTTGACACGTGACCGCGCTGGTTATGAAGTGCGGGACGTACACTATACTCACTATGGCCGTATGTGTCCGATTGAAACGCCTGAAGGACCGAACATTGGTTTGATCAATAACTTGTCTTCTTATGGACACCTTAACAAATACGGATTTATTCAAACGCCTTACCGTAAGGTAGACCGTGAAGCTGGCGTGGTAACCAACGAAATCGTTTGGCTGACAGCTGATGAGGAAGATGAATTTATCGTAGCGCAGGCCAACTCCAAGCTGAATGAAAAAGGCGGCTTTGCTGAGCCTATTGTCATGGGACGCCACCAAGGTAATAACCAAGAATTCCCGTCAGACCAAGTAGATTACATGGATGTATCGCCTAAGCAGGTAGTTGCCGTAGCGACAGCATGTATTCCTTTCTTGGAAAATGACGACTCCAACCGTGCCCTCATGGGTGCCAACATGCAGCGTCAGGCTGTGCCTTTGATTGATCCAAAAGCGCCTTATGTCGGTACTGGTATGGAATACCAAGCTGCCCACGACTCTGGTGCAGCGGTTATTGCCCAGCATGATGGTAAGGTTACCTATGCGGATGCAGACAAGGTTGAAGTCCGCCGTGAAGATGGTTCTCTAGATGTTTACCAAATTCAAAAATTCCGCCGTTCTAACTCAGGAACAGCTTACAACCAACGTACTTTGGTGAAAGTTGGCGATGTCGTTGAAAAAGGCAACTTTATCGCTGACGGACCTTCTATGGAAAATGGAGAAATGGCCCTGGGACAAAACCCAATCGTTGCCTACATGACATGGGAAGGTTACAACTTCGAGGATGCCGTTATCATGAGCGAACGCTTGGTGAAAGACGATGTCTACACATCTGTCCACCTTGAAGAATACGAATCAGAAACACGCGATACAAAGCTTGGGCCTGAAGAAATCACTCGCGAAATTCCAAACGTTGGTGAAGATGCCCTTAAAGACCTTGACGAAATGGGTATTATCCGTATCGGTGCTGAGGTTAAAGAAGGCGATATCCTTGTAGGTAAAGTAACACCTAAGGGTGAGAAAGACCTTTCAGCTGAAGAACGTCTCTTGCACGCTATCTTCGGAGACAAATCTCGTGAAGTTCGCGATACTTCACTTCGCGTACCTCACGGTGCCGATGGTGTTGTTCGTGATGTTAAGATCTTTACACGTGCAAATGGAGATGAGTTGCAATCAGGTGTTAACATGCTGGTTCGTGTCTACATCGCTCAAAAACGTAAGATCAAGGTCGGAGATAAGATGGCTGGTCGTCACGGAAACAAGGGGGTTGTATCCCGTATCGTTCCTGTGGAAGACATGCCTTACTTGCCAGACGGAACACCAGTTGATATCATGCTGAACCCACTCGGGGTACCATCACGTATGAACATCGGTCAGGTTATGGAGCTCCACCTTGGTATGGCAGCACGTAACTTGGGCATCCATATTGCAACACCAGTCTTTGATGGAGCAAGCTCAGAAGACCTCTGGGATACAGTGCGTGAAGCTGGTATGGACAGCGATGCCAAGACTATTCTCTATGACGGACGTACCGGTGAGCCGTTTGACAACCGTGTATCTGTCGGTGTCATGTACATGATCAAGCTCCACCACATGGTAGATGATAAACTCCACGCCCGCTCAGTAGGACCTTACTCAATGGTTACCCAACAACCACTCGGAGGTAAAGCTCAGTTTGGTGGACAACGTTTTGGTGAGATGGAAGTTTGGGCTTTGGAAGCTTACGGTGCTTCTAACGTTCTGCAAGAAATCCTGACTTACAAGTCAGATGATGTCAACGGACGTTTGAAGGCTTATGAAGCTATTACCAAAGGAAAACCAATTCCAAAACCAGGTGTGCCAGAATCCTTCCGCGTTCTTGTCAAAGAATTGCAATCTCTTGGTCTAGACATGCGCGTTCTTGATGAAGACGATAATGAAGTAGAACTGCGTGATCTAGACGAAGGTGAAGATGATGATGTGATTCACGTTGACGATCTTGAAAAAGCGCGTGAAAAAGCAGCTCAAGAAGCGAAAGCAGCTTTTGAGGCTGAAGGAAAAGAATAAGAATACACACTGATTAGAAAATGAAGAAAGGTAAGAAATAGTGGTTGATGTAAATCGTTTTAAAAGTATGCAAATCACCCTAGCTTCTCCCAATAAGGTCCGTTCATGGTCTTATGGGGAAGTGAAGAAACCTGAAACAATCAATTACCGAACCCTGAAACCAGAACGCGAAGGCCTTTTTGACGAAGTGATCTTCGGTCCAACCAAGGACTGGGAATGTGCCTGTGGTAAGTACAAACGGATTCGTTACAAAGGAATCGTCTGTGACCGCTGTGGTGTTGAAGTAACCCGCGCCAAGGTTCGCCGTGAGCGTATGGGCCACATTGAATTGAAGGCACCTGTTTCACATATTTGGTACTTTAAAGGAATTCCAAGCCGCATGGGGCTCACTTTGGATATGAGCCCACGTGCCTTGGAAGAAGTCATTTATTTTGCGGCTTATGTGGTGATTGATCCTAAGGATACACCGCTAGAGCACAAGTCAATCATGACGGAACGTGAGTACCGTGAGCGTTTACGCGAGTATGGTGCAGGCTCATTTGTAGCCAAAATGGGAGCAGAAGCTATTCAAGACCTCTTGAAACAGGTGGACTTGGAAGCTGAGATTGCTGTCCTCAAAGAAGAATTGAAAACTGCTTCAGGTCAAAAACGGATCAAAGCTGTTCGTCGCTTGGATGTCTTGGACGCCTTCTACAAGTCTGGCAATAAGCCAGAATGGATGGTCCTCAATATCCTGCCGGTTATTCCGCCAGATTTGCGCCCTATGGTTCAGCTGGATGGTGGTCGTTTTGCGGCTTCTGACCTCAATGATCTCTATCGCCGGGTTATCAACCGGAACAACCGTTTGGCTCGTTTACTAGAACTCAATGCACCTGGTATCATCGTTCAAAATGAGAAGCGCATGCTGCAAGAAGCGGTTGATGCTTTGATTGATAACGGTCGCCGAGGCCGTCCGATTACTGGACCAGGCAGCCGTCCGCTCAAGTCTCTGAGCCACATGCTTAAAGGGAAACAAGGTCGTTTCCGTCAAAACTTGCTGGGTAAACGGGTTGACTTCTCAGGTCGTTCCGTTATCGCCGTTGGTCCTACATTGAAAATGTATCAATGTGGGGTGCCACGTGAAATGGCGATTGAGCTCTTCAAGCCCTTTGTCATGCGGGAAATCGTTGCCCGTGATATTGTGCAGAACGTGAAAGCTGCTAAACGCTTGGTAGAACGAGGAGATGAGCGTATCTGGGATATTCTTGAAGAAGTAATCAAGGAACACCCAGTGCTTCTTAACCGGGCACCGACCCTTCACCGTTTGGGAATTCAGGCCTTTGAGCCAGTTCTGATTGATGGTAAAGCTCTTCGTTTGCATCCACTGGTCTGTGAAGCCTACAATGCCGACTTTGACGGTGACCAAATGGCCATCCACGTACCATTGTCAGAGGAAGCCCAAGCTGAAGCTCGTATCCTCATGCTGGCTGCTGAACATATCTTGAATCCGAAAGATGGTAAACCAGTTGTAACACCTTCTCAGGATATGGTCTTGGGGAACTACTACCTGACCATGGAAGAGGCTGGCCGCGAAGGCGAAGGCATGGTCTTCAAAGATATGGATGAAGCTGTAATGGCTCTCCGCAATGGCTATGTTCACTTGCATACTCGTGTTGGTATCGCAACAGACAGTCTTAATAAGCCTTGGACAGAAGACCAGAAGCATAAGATTTTGATGACAACTGTTGGTAAAATTCTCTTTAACGCGATTATGCCAGAGGAATTGCCTTATCTGCAAGAGCCGACTAATGCTAACTTGACAGAAGGTGTGCCAGCTAAGTATTTCTTGGAGTCAGGGCAAGACATCAAGGAAGTTATTGAACAACTTGAGATCAATGTTCCGTTTAAGAAGAAAAATCTTGGTAATATCATCGCAGAAATCTTCAAACGCTTCCGTACAACAGAAACATCTGCTTTGCTTGACCGCTTGAAGAACTTGGGTTACCACCATTCTACTTTGGCTGGTTTGACGGTGGGTATCGCTGATATCCCAGTTGTGGAAGACAAGGCTGAGATTATTGAAGAATCCCACAAGCGTGTAGACCAAATCACCAAGCAATTCCGCCGCGGTATGATTACAGATGACGAGCGCTACAATGCAGTTACTGCTGAGTGGCGGGCAGCTCGTGAGAAATTGGAAAAACGTTTGGTTGCCAACCAGGATCCGAAGAACCCTATCGTTATGATGATGGACTCTGGAGCCCGCGGTAACATATCTAACTTCTCCCAGTTGGCCGGTATGCGTGGTCTGATGGCTGCGCCAAATGGACGTATCATGGAATTGCCAATCTTGTCTAACTTCCGTGAAGGTCTGTCTGTTTTGGAAATGTTCTTCTCAACCCACGGTGCTCGTAAGGGTATGACAGATACGGCCCTTAAGACTGCCGACTCAGGTTACCTGACTCGTCGTCTGGTTGACGTTGCCCAAGATGTGATTATCCGTGAAGATGACTGTGGTACAGACCGCGGCTTGCTCATCACTTCTATCACAGAAGGCAAGGAAATGATCGAGTCTCTGGAAGAGCGTCTCAATGGTCGTTACACTAAGAAAACAGTAAAACATCCAGAAACTGGTGCGGTTATCATTGGTCCAAATGAGTTGATCACAGAAGATAAGGCTCGCGAAATCGTTAATGCTGGTGTTGAAGAAGTTACAATCCGCTCCGTCTTTACATGTAACACCCGCCATGGTGTCTGTCGTCATTGTTACGGTATCAACTTGGCAACTGGGGATGCGGTTGAAGTCGGTGAAGCAGTCGGAACCATCGCTGCTCAATCTATCGGGGAGCCTGGTACACAGCTGACCATGCGGACCTTCCACACGGGTGGTGTAGCCTCTAATACCGATATCACACAAGGTCTTCCTCGTGTCCAAGAAATCTTTGAAGCCCGCAATCCGAAAGGGGAAGCGGTCATAACTGAAGTCAAGGGTGAAGTTACTGCTATCGAAGAAGATGCATCTACTCGTACCAAGAAGGTTTTTGTTAAAGGCCAAACTGGCGAAGGTGAATATGTGGTACCATTTACAGCCCGCATGAAGGTAGAAGTTGGCGACCAAGTTTCCCGTGGTGCTGCCTTGACTGAAGGTTCTATCCAACCTAAGCACTTGCTGGCTGTCCGTGATGTCTTGTCTGTTGAAACTTACCTGCTTGCCGAAGTACAAAAAGTTTACCGCAGCCAAGGGGTAGAAATCGGCGACAAACACATCGAAGTAATGGTTCGTCAGATGATTCGCAAGGTGCGCGTCATGGATCCAGGTGATACAGATCTTCTTATGGGAACTCTTATGGATATCACAGACTTTACAGATGCTAACCGTGATGTGGTTATCTCAGGTGGTGTACCTGCGACAGCTCGTCCAGTCCTCATGGGAATCACTAAGGCTTCCCTTGAGACAAACAGCTTCTTGTCTGCAGCTTCCTTCCAGGAAACAACTCGTGTCCTGACAGATGCTGCTATCCGTGGTAAGAAAGACCATCTGCTCGGACTCAAGGAAAATGTTATCATCGGTAAGATTATCCCAGCTGGTACTGGTATGGCCCGCTATCGTAATTTGGAGCCTCAGGCTGTCAATGAAGTTGAAATTATCGACGAAGTGACAGAACTGCCAGGTGGATTTGAAACTGAAGAAAATATTGTTCTTAAATAAAGAACTTTCCCTCCCGATTTTCGGGAGGGATTTTTTGTTGCAGCCGATAATTTTTTGCTCGCAACTAAATATTATCCTATAATATACTTAGAAAGTTGTTTTTAAGTTCTCCTTTATGGATCAACGACTATAGAAGAAATATTCAAGATTTCCTGTTTCAGTTTTTCTATGATGCGAGATGCCATATTTATTTTTAATCAGGGAGGTAGCTGGTTTTTTGTAGTATGATAGCGCTAGGTTATACTATTTTAAAAATCCTAAAATAGTAGGAGGGGCAGGTTTGAAATTTTAAAAAAGAGGAGATTGGTTTTAATGGTGGTGGTCGAAGATTGTGGAGAACAGTAGCTGGCGTTTATCTAGCTAGCTCATTCATGAAGGGAGGATTTTGAAATATAAAGAATAGAAAACAATTAGATTACAAATAGAATAATATTTTATTACAATGAATAAAGATTAAAAAATATAGGTAAAAAACACAAAATTCTGCATAAATCAGGGCTTTAAGCCTATAAATTCTTTCCTTTTTATTTATTTTTTTGAGAAAACCGAAAAATTTCAGCAATTTTAAGTTACAGTTAAGTTAAGAAAATTAAAATAATCTTAAATAAGTTACCAACATGTAAATTACTATTAAGAAAGCATAAAATAATAGTTCATGCTTTGATTATTGAAACGCTTGATGGTAAAATAACTAAGGTTACTTAAAACAAACATTTTTTAGTAAAAAGTTAATATAACAATGTTGATTTTTGGTGAGGAAAAATGAAGAAAATTAAGGTAATGGTTGTTTTTGGAACTCGTCCAGAAGCAATTAAGATGGCTCCGCTGGTTATTGAACTGAAGAGGCAGGCAGACTTGTTTGAGACAACAACAGTTGTGACTGCTCAGCATCGTCAGATGCTGGATCAGGTACTTGAAACTTTTAAGATTAAGCCTGATTATGATTTGGATATTATGGGGCAGAATCAAACCCTGACAGATATTACTGTCAAGATCTTGCATAAGCTAGATGACATCTTAAAGGAAAACAAGCCAGATATTATGCTGGTGCACGGTGATACGACAACGACCTTTGCGGCTAGTCTTGCAGCATTTTATAATCAAGTTCGTATTGGCCACGTAGAAGCTGGTTTGCGGACTTGGAACAAATACTCTCCTTTCCCAGAAGAGATGAATCG
Source organism: uncultured Streptococcus sp. (assembly GCF_963528215.1). GTDB lineage: Bacteria > Bacillota > Bacilli > Lactobacillales > Streptococcaceae > Streptococcus. The sequence continues at coordinate 102,454 of NZ_CAURVL010000003.1, read as the reverse complement.
TCAGATGACCGACTCTTTGACGGACTTGTATTTTGCACCAACGGATCAGAGTAAGGCTAACTTGCTCAAGGAAAACCATCCGGCAGAAACGGTTTTTGTGACAGGAAATACAGCTATTGACGCTCTCAAGCTGACCGTCCAGGCTGATTATCAGCATGAGGTGCTTGACCGTATTGATCCAGCTCGCAAGATGATTTTGGTGACTATGCATCGCCGGGAAAATCAAGGAGAGCCAATGAGAAGGGTCTTTCGAACTCTACGGCAGATTGTAGATGCCCATGATGATGTGGAAATTGTCTATCCTGTTCACCTGAGCCCAGCGGTTCAGGAAGCGGCTAGAGAAATTCTGAGTGACAATGAGAAAATTCATCTGATTGAGCCTTTGGATGTGTTGGATTTCCATAATATCGCAGCTAAAAGCTACTTTATCATGTCAGACTCAGGCGGAGTACAAGAGGAAGCACCTTCCTTAGGTAAGCCTGTACTGGTACTTCGTGATACAACAGAGAGACCAGAAGGAGTTGAAGCCGGCACCTTGAAGCTGGTCGGTACAGAAACTCAAGCAGTAGCAGAGGCGATGGAAGCCCTGCTGACAGATGAGTCACTCTATCAGGAAATGGCCCAAGCCAGCAATCCGTATGGTGACGGTAAGGCTTCTGAGCGGATTGCTCAAGCTATTGCCCACTATTTTAAGCAGACAGCTAGGCCGGAAGAATTTAAGACAGGAGTAAAAAATGTTTAGGAAAAAAGGACTAGAAAAATCATTAGCCGTCTTTGTACTGGCAATTGGACTAATTCTTTTCTACAGTTGGAATTTTGCAGCTAACATATTTTATATCGGAATCGCGCTGATTTTATTAGGTATTTTTAGTGTCTTTGTCCTATCTGATCTCTTGGTGACATGGGCTATGATTCTGGGTGTGGTTATCGCAACTCTGATCTTACTCTTTGATGTAACCTATCTACCGGACAATCAGGTTCTCTTCTTGCTTTATGTCTTCCCTGTCAGTGCTTGGCTGACCAGCCGAGTGAATTTCTATCTCCATCAGCGCTTGGGATTAGTGCAGGATGACAGTGAAGATGCTGCTGAGGCCTATGAAGAAATGGTTCAGAAAGTAAATCAGAAACAAGCTCCAGCCTTTCAGGCTTTGCTGGTCCATTGGGCACACAATCATCATTTTTATCAAATTCACTCTCGGGAGTACAAGCGGATGCTCAAGAGAATTTTACGACTGCTTAACTGGGACTTCCAGAATGTAGAAACAGTTTACTATGTATCCAATGGTAACTTTCTCGTTCTGGTAGAAGATCTGGATCAGGAAGTCAAGGAATATTTCCAAGAGAAAGTGCGTGACGATTTAACGATGATGCACTTTGAGAATAAGAAAACTGACCAAAAAATTCAGTTTCAGTCCGGCAGTTTAAAATTGAACGCTCAAAATATTGACAAATTCCATAATTTTGATGACGCTTTGAGCAATCTGGAGCGTCAGCTTGAAACCGACATTATCGTAGAATATTAGGAGGTAAACACATGTCTTTAACAGAAGTATTTTTTATCATCTCTATGGTGCTAAGTATCTTTTTTGCTATTAGCTTTTTGGTCCTCTTCATTTATTATCTGGTTATTTACAATCGGGTCAATAAAAATTTTAGGGCGGTGACTCGTCATGATTAGTCAACTTATTATGATTGTCACTCTGTTCTCCATCTGGATGTCTCTGGCTTGGGCTTTGGTTATTCTATGCTCTTCCGTGCATTTCTGGATGAAACGCAGTGACTTCAACGTGGATACCAGCCCATTGGAACATTATCCTATGGTTACAGTCGTTGTCCCAGCCCACAATGAAGATGTGGTTATCGCTCAGACAACTAAGGCCATTCTGGATTTGGATTATCCTCATGATCGAGTGGAAGTTCTGCTCTTTGCGGACAACTGCTCGGACGATACTTATCAGGAAATGCTGAAAGTACAGGCTATGCCTGAGTATGCTGGACGCAATGTTATAATTACAGACCGTACTGGTACGGGAGGTAAGGCTGGGGTGCTGAATGATGCCCTGAAGATGGCCAAAGGTGAATATATCTGTGTCTATGATGCGGATGCCATGCCAGAAAAGAATGCCCTCTACTTCCTAGTCAAGAAAGTTTTGGAAGATCCAGAACGCCACGTTGCTTCCTTTGGACGTAATAAGACCCGTAATGCCAACCAGAACTTCCTGACACGTTGTATCAACCAAGAGATTGTTGTAACTCAGCGTGTTTACCACGTAGGTATGTGGCATCTCTTCAAGATTGGACGGATTCCAGGTACAAACTTCTTGATTAACACTGAGTTTGTTAAGAGTATTGGTGGTTGGAAAAATGGTGCCTTGACAGAGGATACGGAAATTTCCTTTAAGATTATGCAGAGCGGTAAGCTGATTGCCTTGGCTTATAACTCAGAGGCTTTCCAGCAAGAACCAGAGACCCTCAAGTCCTATTACATGCAGCGTAAGCGCTGGGCTAAGGGGAATTACGAGGTGGTTCTTGCCAACTTCAAGCATCTCTTTAGCGGCGGTAATTGGCGCGTAAAACTGGAAGTGTTTAATTATTCTTGTATCTTCTTCTGGTTCAATTTGGCGATTGTCTTATCTGACTTGGTTTTCTTTGCCAATGTAGCGGCAATGATTACCCAGCTCTTTATACCAGATGTGCGGATTCCTTTCGCTTTTGATGCTCAGAATATCTATATCGTCCAGCTGATGCTCTTTAACTGGCTTCTGATGATTTTGCTTTATCTTTTGCAGATCAATATCGCCCTGGCTTCTCAGTTTGGACAGGCGACCACCAAACAGATTTGGCTGGCTCTTGTGTCCTATTTGACTTACTCTCAGCTCTTTATCGTTGTTTCTTTAGATGCAGTAGGATCTGTTATCTTGGACAAGATTTTGAAGCGGAAAGAAACCAAGTGGGTTAAAACAAAACGATTTGCAGGTTAGGAGAAAGTGTGAAAAGAACAAGATTAAGATTTATTTGGTTTGTGACAATTCTGGCTGTCTTGGCTGGTATCCTGTTGTACACCCGCATGGGCAGTACTCCTAATATCAAAAAGAAGATATACAGCCAATGGTCTAAAGAATATGTCGTAACCAAGGACAAATTGTCTTATATCAGGACGACAAACAGTAAGACCGAAGATGTTGTGCTGTCTGAGGCACAGGGATATGGCATGGTGATTGCTGTGGATGCAGCTAAGCAAGGCGATGCCAGTTCTGCTGATTTTGAAAAGCTCTACCAATATTATCTAGCTCATCGTCTGAAAGATACCCAACTCATGTCTTGGAAACAGACGATTAAGGATGGTAAGAGCAACCATGAAGACGAAAACAATGCTACAGACGGTGATCTCTACATTGCCTATGCTTTGATTCAGGCTGCTAAGCAGTGGCCGGACAAGGCTAAAGAATACCAAGATCAGGCTCAGGCTATTCTGAAAGATGTCTTGGCATATAACTATAATGAAAGCAACGGCGTTTTGACGGTTGGGAACTGGGCAAATGCAGAATCGAAATTTTATAATCTCATGCGGACTTCTGATACATTGCCGCAGCAGTTCCAAGCTTTCTATGAGTTGACAAAGGATAAGCAGTGGCTGACAATCCGGGATAACATGCTCAGCAAACTTGAAGCAATCAGCGCTGATAATAAGACTGGTTTGATACCAGACTTTATCTGGGTTGAAGGCGACAAAGTTCGGGCAGCTGATGCTGATACGGTTGAATCTGCAAATGATGGCTATTATTCTTATAATGCCTGCCGACTTCCTTACAACCTGGCTCAAAGCAAGGATGAAAAAAGTCAAAAAATGCTGAAGAAGATGTTAAACTTCTTCCTCAGTCAAGAAAAGATCTATGCGGGCTACACTCTGAAAGGGAAGGCTCTCAATAGTAATCAGGCTGGCAGCTTTACTGCTCCAGTATTCTATGCGGCTAATAACAATATGGAATTCCGCAAATTGGTGCAGCAGAATAAATATCTCTTCATGCAAGGTTTGCCGTCAGATAATTACTATGACGCAGCTGTGACAACGATGATTGCTTTAGAAACTTTATAATGCAGAAACAAGCAAGATGAAAATTTTGCTTAAGATCATGCAGACAATAGGGTGGGACAAAATGACATTTGTCTCACCTTTTTTGAAGAAAAAGATTGAGATTTATTTCAGAAATTGTCAAAATAGAAAGCTTGTATTTATGCTAAATCAGGACTTATCCAGTTTCTAGATGTTGAGAAACCTGTCGTATGTGTAAATGGACCAACACTATTTGTTCGCATGGTTAAGAATACTATCCGTGATGTTAATCTTCATATTATGAAGAGTGATGTGCTTGTCTCCGTTCCAATAAAGTTCTTGTTTTCTGATTTTGAGCAAAATAGTTTTGTTCGTCAAAGAATTCATATATAATATACGGTACAAAGAGAGGACGAGTATGTATTGTGTAATTGAGATGTACGGGGACTATGAACCGTGGTGGTTCCTGGATGGCTGGGAAGAGGATATCGTTGCAAAAAAGCAGTTCGATGATTATTATGAAGCCCTTAAGTATTATAAAAACCGCTGGCTGCAAATGGCAGACCAGTCACCTTTGTATAAGAGCCGCAGTGATTTAATGACAATTTTTTGGGATCCGGAGGATCAGCGCTGGTGCGAGGAGTGTGATGAGAATGTTCAGCAGTACCACTCACTGTTTTTGCTGGAGAATGAGTGCAAGATTCCTAAGAGCAAGTACCGGCCAGGCTATACTAAGCAGAACGGCCTTGAAAAGCACCGAGCTTGCTCAGCTAAACTAAAAACCGCTAAGCCTCTTTAAATCGACAGAATATATTTTGCAAATCTGATAATAGAGCAGCAGAAGAGACCTGACTTACTAGAAGTTAAGTTTCTTCCGCTGTTTTTTCTTTTTCTGGATTTTTTGCGAATAGTAAGGTGAGGAGGATGTATGGTTCAAGAAATTGCAAAAGAAATGATCAGGCAGGCTCGGCAAGAAGGGGCGCAGGATATTTACCTCATTCCTAAGAGCACTTGCTATGAGCTTTATATGAGGATTGGTGATGAACGTCGCTTTATAAAGACTTATGATTTTGAGCTTTTGTCAGCTGTTATCAGCCACTTTAAGTTTGTCGCAGGTATGAATGTTGGAGAGAAGCGCCGCAGTCAGCTTGGGTCTTGCGATTATGACTGTGAGGAAGCCAAGGTTTCAATCCGGCTGTCGACAGTTGGGGATTACCGTGGTTTTGAAAGTCTGGTCATCCGGCTCCTGCATGATGAAGACAGGGAGCTGCGCTTTTGGTTTGAGCAATTGCCAGAGCTGCGCAAGAAAATTCAGTCTCGCGGCCTCTATCTATTCTCAGGCCCAGTCGGCAGTGGCAAGACGACCTTGATGTACCATTTGGCTCAGCTCAAATTTTCTGGTCAGCAGGTTATGTCGATTGAAGATCCGGTTGAGATTAAGCAAGAGGCTATGCTGCAGCTGCAGCTGAACGAAACCATTGGCATGACTTATGATAGTCTGATTAAGCTGTCTCTGCGACATCGTCCGGATCTCTTGATTATCGGGGAAATCCGTGATCGAGAGACAGCTAGAGCAGTGGTTCGGGCAAGTTTGACTGGAGCTACGGTCTTTTCAACGATTCATGCCAAGAGTGTTCGAGGTGTCTATGAGCGGCTTTTGGAATTGGGCGTTAGTGAGGATGAGCTAAGAATGGTGTTGCAAGGTGTTTGTTACCAGCGTTTAATTGGGGGAGGAGGTGTCGTTGATTTTGTCAGTCAAAACTATCAAGAGCACAAAGCCGAAGTCTGGAATCAGCAAATTGATCAGCTTTTTGCAGAAGGACATATCAGTGCTGAGCAAAGGGAGACCGAAAAAATTGTCTACGCCTAAGCAGAAAAAGATTATTGAGCTCTTTCATAATCTCTTCAGCAGCGGTTTTCACCTAGCAGAGATTGTAGACTTTCTGAGGCGAAGTGCCTTGCTGGAGGAGGCTTATGTGGCAGAAATGCGGGCAGGCTTGTCAGCTGGTCAGTCCTTTTCAGAGATTGTCAGTCGACTGGGATTTTCTGACAGTGTTGTAACCCAGCTGTCCTTATCTGAGCTGCATGGCAATCTGACACTTAGTCTGGGCAAGATTGAGACCTATCTGGAAAATCTATCCAAGGTTAAGAAAAAATTGATAGAGGTAGGGACCTATCCTCTCATGCTGCTGGGATTTTTGGTCCTTATCATGCTGGGATTGCGCAACTATCTTTTGCCTCAATTGGACAGCCAGAATCTAGCTACTCAGCTGATTAATCACCTGCCTCAGATCTTTTTGTGGAGCAGCCTTGCTTTAGCTGTCTTGGTTTCAGTGGCTCTCTTTTACTATCGAAAGTCATCCAAGATTCGTTTTTTCAGTAAACTAGCAGCTCTGCCCTTTTTTGGACATTTGGTACAGGCTTACTTGACCGCTTATTATGCTCGTGAATGGGGAAATATGATTGGTCAGGGCTTGGAACTGAGTCAGATTTTTGCGATTATGCAAGACCAGCCTTCCCAGCTCTTTAAAGAAATCGGAGAAGATATGGCTGCTGCATTACAAGGTGGTCAGGGCTATGCGGACAAGGTAGCAAGCTACCCTTTCTTTAAGAAAGAATTGTCCCTGATGATCGAGTATGGTGAGGTTAAGTCCAAGCTAGGCAGTGAGCTGGAAGTCTATGCTGAAAAGATTTGGGAGGAATTTTTCCTACGTATCAACCGGGCCATGAATTTCATTCAGCCCCTAGTATTTATTTTTGTTGCCTTAGTGATTGTTTTACTTTATGCGGCAATGCTCTTGCCCATTTATCAGAATATGGAGGTTCATTTGTAATGAAAAAACTTAATACCTTAAAAGTTCAAGCATTCACCCTTGTGGAAATGCTGATTGTCTTGCTGGTTATCAGCGTACTCTTGCTGCTCTTTGTGCCTAATCTGACCAAGCAAAAAGATGCTGTTTCAGATACAGGAACTGCAGCGGTGGTCAAGGTGGTAGAAAGCCAGGCGGAGCTGTATGAACTGAAGAATACCAATGAAAAGGCTAGCCTGAGCAAGCTAGTCAGCGCAGGAAATATCAGTCAGAAGCAGGCAGATTCTTATAAGGCTTACTATGGAAAACACAGTGGCGAAACTCAAGCGGTTGCCAATTAAGGCTTTTACACTGCTGGAAAGTCTCCTCGTTCTTTTTGTCGTTAGTTTTCTACTACTAGGCTTATCTGGCTCGGTCAGGGCTGGCTTCAATCAGGTTCAAGAGCAACTCTTCTTTTTAGAATTTGAGAGGCTTTATCAGGAGACGCAGAGGCTGAGCTTGGCTGGGCATGAGAAGCTTTCTCTGGAGATTTCAGGACGGCAGATTTCCAATGGCTATCAAGAACTGGATTTTCCGCAAACTTTGCAGGAACATGAGCAGCAGGTCATTCTGTTTGACCGGGCTGGTGGGAATTCATCACTCAGCAAGATTATTTTTCAGACGGAGGACAGGACAGTTGTTTACCAGCTTTATATGGGCAATGGAAAGTTTAAAAAGACGACAGCTTCAGGCTAGCATTCTGCTGGAAGCTCTGGTGGCTATGGCAGTTTTTGCGGCTATTGCCAGTCTGCTTCTGGGACAGATTAGCCGGTCTCGTAAGGAGCAGCCGGTCCTTCTGCAGCAGGAAGAAGTGCTTCTGGTAGCTCGCATGGCTCTGCAGACAGGACAAGAAGAGCTTCAGATCAACGGAATTGCTGTGCGTCAGCTTAAGACAGATAAGCAGCTGCTGGTCTATCACGAAGGGGAGGTAGTTATCCGTGTCCAAAAACCTTAAAGTCAAGGCTTTTACTCTCTTGGAGGCCTTAGTAGCCTTGCTGGTTCTCAGTGGCGGGGTGTTAGTCTTTCAGGCCATGACCCAGCTCATATCTTCAGAACTGCATCAGCAGGAGAACAATCAACAGCAAGAGTGGCTTTTGTTTGCTGACCAGCTGGAGACCGAGCTTTCCCGTAGCCAGTTTGAAAAGGTTGAAGACAATAAAATTTATGTCAAACAGGATGGCAGGGACTTGGCATTGGGGAAATCTAAGGGCGATGATTTCCGTAAAACAGATAAGAGCGGTCGCGGCTACCAGCCCATGATTTATGGTTTAGAAGCAGCTGACGTCCGTCAGGACGGTAAGCTTGTCCATCTTCATTTTCGCTTTGACAAAGGCTTAGAGAGGGAGTTCGTCTATCGTGTGGAAGAAGAAAGTTGAGGCTGGTATTTTACTGTATGCGCTATTGATGGCTGCTGTCTTTAGCCTGCTCCTGCAGTTTTATCTCAACCGTCAAGTCAGCAGTCAGCGTTTGCAGCTTTTCAACAGGGAAAGGACGGAAGCCTATGCAATGGTAGTTCTGACAAAAGCTACAGCCAAGGATGATAGCGGTGAGATGGAGTTTGAGCAGGGCAAGGCTGTCTACCGTAAGAAAGGGAAGGAACTGGAAATCAGCAGTCAGATCAGCAGCGGTCATTCCTATTCCTTTACTTTTACCATTTCTAAGAAAGATGAGGATAAAGCAAAGGAAGACAAGAAAGCAACTGACAAAAAAGAGAAAGCGATTTCGGACGAAGCTAGTAAGTCGGACTAATATAACTGTAAAATCTTTGTAATTTTATATATCTTGGAAAGGGGCTTTATTTTTGGTATGATAGGATGAACGGAGGATTCCATGAATTTTGAAAAGATAGAACAAGCTTATACTCTGATTCTCGAAAACGTCCAGAATATCCAAAACGCTCTGGCGACCAATTTTTATGATGCTCTGATTGAGCAGAACGGCATTTACCTAGATGGAGATACGGACTTACAAGAAGTTCTGACCAACGATGAAAAAATCCGCTCTCTGCATTTGAACAAGGAAGAGTGGCGGAGAGCCTATCAGTTTATCCTGATGAAGGCGGCCCAGACGGAGCCCATGCAGGTCAACCACCAGTTCACACCTGATACAATTGGTTTTCTGATTACTTTCTTATTGGACCAGCTAGCTCACGGAGAGGAAGCTGATGTATTAGAAATCGGCAGTGGGACTGGGAATTTGGCTGAGACTATTCTCAACCATACTCAAAAGAAGATAGACTATCTGGGTCTGGAACTAGATGATTTATTAATCGACCTTTCTGCCAGCATTGCAGAAGTTATGAACTCTAAGGCTCACTTTGCTCAGGGGGATGCAGTTCGGCCTCAGGTTCTGAAAGAGAGTGATATCATTATCAGTGATTTACCGGTCGGTTATTATCCAGACGACAGTATTGCCTCTCGCTATGAAGTGGCTAGTCCGGATGAGCACACTTATGCCCACCATCTTCTAATGGAGCAATCGCTCAAATATCTAAAGCCGGGAGGCTATGCCATATTTCTGGCACCAAATGATCTCTTGACCAGCGCTCAAGCTCCTCTGCTGAAAAAATGGCTCCTAGCCAAGGCTCAGTTTATTGCGATGATAACCTTGCCAGAGTCTATTTTCTCAAGCAGCAAGCATGCCAAAACTCTCTTTGTCTTGAGGAAGCAAGAAGCGAATAACATTCAACCTTTTATCTATCCTCTGAGGGATTTGCAGGATCATGATGAAATGTTTAAATTCCGTCAAAGTTTTCAAAACTGGTACAAAGATAGTGAAATTCAAACAAAATTTTGATATAATAATTTTGAAAACGCTTAAAGAGGTGAAGAAATGTCGAAAACAATTTCTATTAATGCAGGAAGCTCAAGCTTAAAATGGCAACTCTACTTGATGCCGGAAGAAAAAGTATTGGCTAAGGGCTTGCTGGAACGGATTGGTCTCAAGGATTCTATTTCAACAGTGAAGTTTGACGGTCGGTCAGAGAAGCAGGTTCTTGATATTGAAGATCACACGCAGGCCGTAAAAATTTTGCTGGATGATTTGAAACGCTTTAATATCATTGAATCTTATGATGAGATTACCGGTGTGGGTCATCGTGTTGTGGCTGGCGGTGAATACTTTAAGGATTCAGCCCTCGTTGATGAAGAAGTGATTCAAAAGGTAGAGGAGTTGTCTCTTCTAGCTCCATTGCATAATCCGGCCAATGCTGCAGGCATCCGTGCGTTTAGAGAAATTCTGCCAGATATCACCAGCGTGGTAGTCTTTGACACCTCTTTCCATACAACTATGCCGGAAAAAGCATATCGCTATCCGATTCCGACTAAATATTACACTGAAAATAAGGTTCGCAAGTACGGAGCTCACGGGACCAGCCATGAGTATGTAGCCAAGGAAGCTGCTAAAATTTTAGAACGTCCAATTGAAGAACTCAAGCTTATCACTTGCCATATCGGTAACGGAGCTTCCATCACAGCAGTTGACAAGGGCGTTTCTGTAGATACCTCTATGGGATTCACACCACTTGGCGGCGTCATGATGGGGACACGTACAGGGGATATTGACCCAGCCATCATTCCTTACCTGATGCAATACACAGATGACTTTAATACTCCAGAAGATATTAGTCGCGTCTTGAATCGTGAATCTGGCTTGCTTGGAGTTTCTGAGAAGTCAAGTGATATGCGCGATATCCATGAAGCGATGCGGGCAGGTGATGCCAAGGCTCAATTAGCTAACGACATTTTTGTAGACCGGATTCAGAAATACATTGGTCAGTATCTTGCTGTCTTAAATGGAGCTGATGCTATCATCTTTACCGCAGGAATCGGTGAAAATTCTGTGACCATTCGTAGATTGGTTGTTGAAGGTATCTCGTGGTTTGGCTGTAACGTGGATCCAGAAAAGAATGTGCGTGGTGCTGAAGGCGAGATTTCCAGTCCTGATGCCAAGGTCAAAGTTTTGGTTATTCCAACTGACGAAGAGTTGGTCATTGCGCGTGAAGTTGAACGTTTTAAAAATCAATAAATTAAGAAAATTTAAAAGCTCAGTTTGACTGGGCTTTTTGTATGCGTTAAGAAAGAATTTTCTTGGTTGTTGGTCTTGAAAACATTGAGCGATTCGATCTCATAGTCACTATCAGTATTGGCTCTCAATACGTGATATATAAAATGCTTGAAGTTAAGAATTGTCTATACAAAAAGAGAAAATTAAGCTATACTAGGAAGGAAAAGGAGGAAGATATGAAAGCAATTCTAAAAAAATTAGAGTACATCCTACTGACTCTGTTTGTCTTATTTCTCAGCCAGATACCATTTATATTTATCCGACAGATGACTGCTTCTGAGAAGAGTTTTTCAGCTGGCCAGACTATCTTTGTGCTGGTGGTATATCTTTTGATTATCTTTTTTGTTCTGAGAATGGCGAAGCAAGAAGAACTGCTGAGCCTTGACTTTAGCTTCTTCAAATGGTCTTCGTTGGGCTGGTTAGCTGTTTCTAATGTTGTCATGATTGGTGTCAACATGTTGGGAGCAATTATTATGTTACTGGAAGGTCAGGCCATATCCACTGCTAATCAGGATGCCTTGAACGCTTTATTTCAGCATGTACCCAAGATTTTATTAGTGGTAGGAGCTGTGATTCAGGCCCCTATCTTGGAGGAAGTGGTCTTTCGCGGATTGATTCCTCAGAAGATTTTTACCAAGCATTATGTTTGGGGATTGGTTGTAGGAGTCATTCTTTTCGGTCTTTTTCATAGTCCGACCAACATTGGCAGTTTTGTTATCTATGCAGGTATGGGTGCTGTTTTAGCCACTGTTGCTTACATATTTAAGCGTTTGGAAATGTCTATTTTGGCACACATGCTGAGAAATGGAGTTGCAGTACTCATCATGATACTGACAGGTTTGGTGAACAAGTAGGAAAGCAGAGAATATCTGCTTTTTTGATCATTTGAGGCACAAATTAGGACATTTGAGGGGATTTCTCCCAGCTTGCTCTTACTTTTTCTATAATGATAAGAGAAGAATGGAGAGAATATGCTGAAATTAGAGAAAATCATTCAATTGTTATTGCTGGCTATGTTGACTCAGACGGGACTGCTGCTCATACTTCATCCAATGCCTCATCGCTTGGTCTTTAGTCATGCTAATTTGCTTTTTATGGTGGGCTTGCTGGGATTGCTTTTTTGTTGTGCCTTTTATTTTTCCAGACAACTGCAGGAAATCAAAGGTTCTTTGCGTCAGTCAAGCAACTATCGACACCTGCTTTTCTTGTATTTTTTGATGATTTTGGTCAATGCTGCGGGGGTTCTTCTGCTGTGTGGCAAGGAGGCGCAGTCAGGACAGGCGGTGGAGCAGATGCTGACGGAGAGTTTTCTGTCATCTTCTCTTTTGCTTCTGGGGATTGACATCGCCGTTTTATCCCCTGCAGCACCGAAATTTATTGACAGTGACTCCTCTCTTCGCTATCGGAAGAGCTGGGGGATTGCACTAGGTTTGCTCTGCTTTTCCCTTGCGAAAAATCCTCAGGAAACTCTGTGTTTTCTGTCTTATCTGGTTTTGGGACTGGTCTTTGCCCATCTCCTCAGACCTTATTTTCAGCGTTTGGAGCTGTCTATGCTGGCCCATATTCTCAGAAATATGATTATTCTCAGCCTTTTACCCTTTAGCTTTTAGAAAGTGTTTTGTCAAATAGAAGAATTATGGTAAAATGGTAAATGAAACAAGGGGCTAGATAAGGTCTTCTTGTGAAGTCGAGTGCAGTTCATAGGACTGGATGCTGCATCTGCTGAGAGCTTTGCGGTACACTGGATGAGTGTGCCTTTTTTGTTGAAGAGCAGGGAAGTCGATAGAAATGAGATGAAAATCAATGGTGAATCTAAAAGCAATTGCTCCAAATGGCCGAACGGGCCTCTGTGGCATTATCAATGCGACGCCGGATTCCTTTTCAGATGGTGGGCGCTACAATACGGTTGAGACGGCATTGGCTCAGGCTAGAAAGCTGATTTCTGAGGGAGCTCACATGCTGGATATTGGTGGTGAGTCTACTCGGCCAGGCAGTCATTTTGTGGCTATTCAAGAAGAGGAAGAGATAGAGCGGGTCGTGCCAGTCATTGAAGCTATTCGTCAGGAAAGTGATATTCTGATTTCTGTGGACACTTGGAAGTCTGAAGTGGCTGCAGCGGCTTTGTCTGCGGGTGCAGATATCATTAACGATATTACCGGTCTTTTGGGTGATGAAAAGATGGCAGAGACTGCTGCGAAATATGGCGCGCCAGTCATTGTCATGTTTAATCCAGTGATGGCTCGTCCTCAACATGCCAGCTCAAAAATTTTCCCAGAATTTGGCTTTGGTTCAGCCTTCACAAAGGAAGAGTTATCTCTTTTTGCAGAGCTGCCGATTGCAGAACTAATGTGGAAGTGTTTTGAGAAATCTTTGAAGGTGGCTGAAAATGCTGGCCTTTCGCGTGATAATATCATGCTGGATCCAGGGATTGGTTTCGGTTTGACCAAGCGGGAGAATCTTCTCATTTTGCAGGAGCTGGGTAGTCTCCATCAGGCTGGTTTCCCTATTTTTCTTGGGGTTTCTCGTAAGCGGTTTCTCGTTAGTATCTTAGAAGAAAACGGCTTTGAGGTCAATCCTAATACTCAGGAAGGCTTTGAAAACCGAGATACAGCTTCAGCCCATCTGACTAGCCTTGCGGCCAGCAGAGGCGTTGAAGTTGTCAGAGTGCACGAGGTGGCTAAGCACCGGATGGCTGCTGCCGTTGGCGATGCGATTCGTCTAGCTCAGCAGACAGAAGATCTCAATCTAGGTCAATATAAGTAAGATGAAAAAACAAGAATTACCTGATTTAAGTTGGCTGGAAGCCTATCGGACAGCCAGTCCCCATTTTGGCTTGGAGCGGATGGAGCTTTTGCTGGAGTTGCGGGGCAATCCGCATTTGCAGCTGCCAGCCATTCATATTGCAGGGACGAATGGCAAGGGCTCAACCATTGCCCATCTGCGCCAACTTTTGGAGGTGCGAGACCTGCGTGTTGGCACCTTTACCTCTCCTTATCTGGTCAGCTACAATGAGCAGATTGCCATTAATGGCAATGAGATCTCCGACCAAGACCTTCAGAGATTACTTTCTATTTACCAAGAGCTTTTGGCCCAGCATGCGGCTGACTCTAGTTTACAGGGAGTGACTGAGTTTGAAATTGTAACTGCCCTAGCTTATGATTACTTTGTCCAGCAGCAGGTGGATGTGGCTATTATCGAGGTCGGCATGGGTGGGCTTTTGGACAGTACCAATGTCTGTCAGTCCTTACTGACTGCTATCACGACAGTTGGTCTGGATCATGTGGCCTTGCTGGGTGACACTCTAGAGGCCATTGCGGAGCAGAAAGCTGGTATTATCAAGCTTGGAGTTCCCATTGTGACCGGTAGGCTGGAGCCAGAGGCTCTAGCTGTAGTCGAGCAGAAGGCTGCTGAAAAAGATGCTCCGCTCTCTTCTTGGTCTCAAGCTTATCAAGTGGAACATCAAGAGTCAGAGAAGGGGGAGTGCTTTTCCTTTTCGAATGCCTATCGGGCCAAAGACTCGTATCAAACAGCTCTGATGGGACTGCATCAGGCGGACAATGCTGGACTAGCTCTGCACTTGTGTGACCTATATTGTCAGCTACAGTCGCTGCCCTTATTGACAAAAGAAGAGGTTGAGAGGGCTTTGCTTGCTGCCGAGTGGCCTGGGCGTTTGGAAAGGATATCGGATCAGCCGCTTATCTTTCTGGATGGAGCCCATAATCCCCATGCCCTGCGGTTGCTAGCTGCGACACTGGACCAGCATTATCCGACTTATAAGAAGCACATTTTATTTGCTTGTATCCAAACCAAGGCCTTGGATGATATGGTGGAGCTGCTGCAAAAGATTCCCAAAGCAGCTATAAGCTTGACAGCCTTTGCTGATCCGCGGAGTTTTTCTAAAGAGAGCATGCAAGCCTTGGCTGAGCAGCAAGGCCTGTCTTACAAAGAATGGCCGGATTATTTAGCAGATTATTTAGCAGTAGAGCATGAGTCAGATGAGCTTTTGCTGATTACGGGTTCTCTTTATTTTCTAGCTCAGGTCAGAAAAGCAATCCTTGAGAATAGCAAGTTAGACTTTGCTGAGCGTCCTTCTCAGTCAAGTCAATTATCAAAAAATAAAAATGAACATAGGAGCATATATGGACACGAAGAAAATTGAAGCAGCTGTTGCCCAGATTATTGAGGCGGTTGGAGAAGACGGAAGCCGCGAAGGCTTGCAGGAGACGCCACAGCGCATTGCTAAAATGTACCAGGAAATCTTTGCTGGGCTGGGTGAGACTGCTGAGGAGCATCTGGCCAAGTCTTTTGAAATCATTGACAATAATATGGTAGTGGAGAAGGATATTTTCTTTCATTCCATGTGTGAGCACCACTTCCTGCCATTTTACGGAAAAGTTCACATCGCCTATGTGCCTAATGGTCGGGTAGCAGGCCTGTCCAAGCTGGCCCGGACGGTAGAGGTCTATGCCAAGAAACCGCAGATTCAAGAGCGATTGACCGTAGAGATTGCTGAGGCCTTGATGGACTATCTGGGTGCTCAAGGGGCCTTAGTCTGGGTGGAAGCTGAGCATATGTGTATGAATATGCGCGGAGTCAGAAAGCCTGGCACTGCAACGGTTACTACAGCGGCGCGTGGCATTTTAGCGACGGACAAGGACCTAAAAAATGAAGCTTACAAACTGATGGGACACTGATCATATCAGTGGTGAAGCATGTCAGGAAAGGCTAGATAGTTTTATCAAGAATGAAATGCAGAAACTTGAATCAGAAAGGATAAGAAAATGGATCAGCTACGCATTAAGGATTTGGAAGTGTATGCCTATCACGGTCTGTTTGGAGCGGAGAAGGAATTGGGCCAGCGTTTTGTGCTGGATCTTATTTTGGACTATGATATGACTTGGGCTGCCAAAACAGGTGACCTGACAGCTTCTATCCACTATGGAGAATTGGCTCAGGATTTGACCCACTGGTGTCAGGAAAGCAAGGAAGACTTGATTGAGACGCTGGCTTATAAGCTGATTAATCGGATTTTTCTGACTCATCCTTTGGTGCAAAAGGTCAGCTTTGAGGTCAAGAAGCCTTGGGCACCGGTTCCGCTGCCTTTAGAGACCTGCTCAGTCAAGCTAGTGCGTCAAAAGCGGAAAGCATTTATCGCTCTGGGGAGCAATCAAGGCAGCCCAGCTGCCAATCTGGATGCAGCTCTGGAAAAGATGGCAGAGCAAAATATAAGAATTTTGCAGGCATCAAGCCGTATCCAGACGGAGCCTTGGGGTGGGGTTGAGCAGGATTCGTTTCTCAATCAAGTTGTTGAAATTGAGACTTGGCTCAATCCTGAGGAATTAATGCAGACGCTCTTGGCTATCGAAGCGGATCTAGGGCGCGTGCGGGAGATCAAATGGGGACCTCGTGTGATTGATCTGGATATTCTTTACATAGGACAGGAAGAGCTATACAGTCCGGACTTGATTGTTCCTCATCCTTATGTAGCTGAGAGGGCTTTTGTCTTGCAATCTCTGGTGGAAATCGCTCCACACTTTGTCGATCCAGTACAGAAAAAAAGCATCCGCCAACTCTGGGATGAGGTTGAAAAATGAGAAAAGAAACTTGTCGCAAGGCAAGTTTTTTTTATTGTCTGAACTTTTTCTGAACTTGCCCCTGTATACTAAAGAAAAATCAAAAGGAGTTCAATATGGAACATATGGTGAAAATAGAAGGAGTCTGCAAAAAGCATGGCAGCAAGCAGATTTTAGAAGATATTTCTTTTACAGCTAGAAGCGGGCGGATTACAGCTTTTCTAGGCCCGAATGGTGCTGGTAAAAGTTCGACCTTGAGGATTCTCTTGGGGTTAGATCGGGCGACGTCTGGGACTGCGACTTTTGATGGGCAAACCTATCAGTCAATGACCTATCCGCTCAAAACGGTAGGTGCAGCCTTTGACGGCATTGGCGGTCTGCCAAATCGAAAGGTCTATGACCACTTGAGGATTATTGCAGCGAGTAATGCTATTCCCAAGTCTCGGATTGATGAAGTTTTAGAGATGACTGGAATCGCTCATAAGAGGAAGGACCTCTTGTCAAGCCTGTCTCTGGGGGAAGGTCAGCGGTTGGGTTTGGCAGCAGCTTTGCTGGGAGATCCTCAGTTTCTTATATTAGATGAGCCGACCAATGGACTGGATCCAAGTGGGATTAAGTGGTTTAGAAAGTTCATCCGTCAGCAGGCTGATTTAGGGAAAACGGTACTTCTATCTTCTCATATCCTATCAGAGGTGCAAATGGTGACAGATGATGTAGTCTTGATTCATCATGGGCGAATTATTGAGCAGGGACCATTGGAAGAGGTGCTGCAAGATTCAGACAGTCTAGAAGATCTCTTCTTTGATTTGACAGAGGAGGTTTAAGATGAAAGAAATGATGTCCTTATTGCATTCAGAATGGTTGAAAATTTGCTCAACCAAGGCTTTCAAAGTGAGTATGGCCTTCATGCTGCTATTGGTGCCTGCCGTATCCTGGCTAGAGGGCCGACAGTATTTATCTGTCGGCTTGGATGCCACGCCTGAGACGGTTCCCGGCCTGGCAGAAGCCATTGACCCGCTGGAATATCTAGGCCTCAATGGGGCTTCTATGGTGGGCATGGTTTTGGTCATTTTAGCTGGAATTTTGGGAGCTATGGAATTTCAGTCTCATAGCTTGAGAACCAGTCTTTTGACCTGTAATAACCGTCTGAAGTTGCTTGTGGGGAAACTCATGACCTTTACTTGCTTTTCTCTTGCTACTAGCTTTTTATCAATCTACTTTAGTTATATGGTCATGCATCTCGCTTTAGGAAAGGAAGGGCTTAATCCGATTCTGCTCAATCAGGCAGCTTGGAATTTGATTTTGTGGAAAACCTTATCTCTAACCTTATTAGGAATCCTTTCATTTTTGTTAGGTTTATTGGCTCGGACCATGCTGGTTCCTCTGCTTTTTCTCGTGCCACAGATCTATAATCTAGGAAACTACCTGGCAGTTCACACGAGTTGGGGAGCTTATTTGCCACAGCCAGCAGGAGAGTTGTTTGCTGCAACGCCAACTTCCCAATATGCCAACAATCCCTTGCAAGGGCTGTTGATACTTGGTGCATGGATCCTAGTCATCGGCGGTATGACCTCTCTGCGCTTTTTGAAGACGGATTTAGGAGGACGCTACTGATGATAAAAGCTCTGCTTAGAAGTGAATGGATTAAGTTCCGTTCTTACTATCTCGCTCTTGGTGCAGCCTTGGTGGCTCTGGTAGCTGTTCCTTTTTTTCTGATGAATCTTGACTATAGTCAGACAGCAGTTGGCCAGACAAAAGCTCTGAGCGAGGCTTTGCATGCTCTCTATCTGGCGCAGCCTGTCATCGTCATCTTTACTTCCCTCTATTTTGCCCAGGAGTTTGTCAAG
Source organism: uncultured Streptococcus sp. (assembly GCF_963528215.1). Classification (GTDB taxonomy): domain Bacteria; phylum Bacillota; class Bacilli; order Lactobacillales; family Streptococcaceae; genus Streptococcus. Next base: position 84,066 of record NZ_CAURVL010000003.1, on the reverse strand, counting down.
TCTGGGATGCGAACGAATTTTCTAACCGTATCAAATAGAAAGGCTTGGTTGGCTGGGAAATTCCTTTTTCTGGCCGTTCTGCTCTTGGTTCTCTACAGTGTCATGATAGGCAGCTGTTTCTTTGTTATGCTGGCTCGATTTGACCTAGACTTTAGCTGGCCCTTACTGGGGAAATTCCTCTATTACAGCTCTTTTGGTCTTCTCAGCAATCTTTTTCTGGCTTTTTTAACTGCTGGCCTCGCTTTGCTATTTCAATCTTGGGTTGTGCCGGTGTCGGTGCTCTTTCCTCTCTTGATTGGTCTCAGCCGTTTATTGGCGACTTTCATCAAAGAAGCAAAATATCTGCCCGATCTGGCTACGCTAAATCTTTTTGAGTATAAAGAGCTTCAGCATTCAATAGATTTATCAGGTCTGGGAATACAGCTGTTCTGGCTAGCTTTGGTTTGGAGCTCTGCTATATTCTTAAGCTTGAAACGAGATGTTCGCTAGAGGTATGCTATAATGGAAATTATGAGACAGTATCGTATTTTGGTGGTTGATGACGACCGGAGCATTTTGAAGCTAGTGAAAAATGTCCTAGAGCTCGATGTTTATGATGTGACGACGCTTGATCGGATAGAAGAGCTAGAGCTGACGCATTTTGTCGGATATGACTTGATTCTGCTGGATGTGATGATGGAGCCTGTTAATGGTTTTGAGCTGTGTTCCTACATTCGTCCTCATCTTTCGTGTCCAATCATCTTTCTGACGGCCAAGGAGTTGGAGGCGGACAAAGTGGAAGGGCTCTTTCGTGGAGCAGATGACTATATTGTCAAGCCTTTTGGGACCAAAGAATTGCTGGCGCGTGTCAGGGCTCATTTTCGGCGAGAGGAAAGACGCGAGGAGCGCTATTCTGAGATTGCTTCTTGTCAATTTTATCCAGAGCGCTATGAAGTTGCCTGTTTTGGTAAAGTCTTGAAATTTTCAGAGCGAGAGTTTAAGTTGCTGCATTTACTAGCTAGTAATCCCAAGCAGACCTTTTCAGCTGAACGCCTGCATACCTTGCTTTACCCAGAAAGCTCAGAAACACAGCTTCGCTCCATCTCAGAATACGTGTATCAGATTCGTCAAAAATGCAAACAAGAAGGGCTGCAAGCAATCGCAACAGTGAGAGGAGTAGGCTATAGATGGCAATTAGAACCCGAAATTTCAAAAGCCTAGTCTGGACAACCAGTTTAAAAATCGTCTTTTTTCATGTTTTGATTTTTGTGCTTATAGGCTATGAATTTACGCAAGGAAGTAATCACGTTCTTTTCACCTTGTTCTTTTGGGCGGGGAGCTTGCTGCTGATTACTTTTTATCATATTTTGAAATTGCTCCGAAAAATCGACAGGGAAATAAAAATGCTAAAGAGCGAGAAGCTTTTAGAAGAAAATCAAAGCCAGCTTTTTCGGATCGAGGAAATGCTAGAAGTTTATAGCGATTTACGGAGCAGCCATCAAGAAAATGCTCGTCTTCTAGAAAGAGAGCAGCAGCATAATCAGGAGTTGATTTTACAGCTATCAGCGACATCGCACGATTTGAAGACGCCCCTAACTGTGATTAAGGGGAATGCTGAGCTCTTGGAGTTGGCGCAGTTGGGCCAGCCACAGGCAGACTATGCTGCTGAGATTTTGCAGGCTAGTCACAAGATGGAAGAGTATTGTGGCTCTTTGATTGATTACGCTAAGACTTTTCAGATTGATTCTAATCAGTTCAGTCAGCTTTCCTTGGAGGACTTTTTGGCTGATTTACAGGACGACTGGGCACTGTTCAGCAAACAGGAAAGCTATCATTTTTATCTCCAAGAAGATTGTGATCTTAGCTTGAGATTGTCCATTCATTTGGACTATCTCAAGCGGGCTTTGCTCAATATCTTACTGAATGCGCTTGAACATGCTGACCAGGGCCAAAAGGAAGTGAAGTTGACGGTATCAATACAACAGGACCAGTTAGTTTTTGATATCTGGAACAATGGCCCTGCATTTTCAGAGGAGATGCTGCTGGGAGCGGAACAGCTCTTTTACCAGAGTGACCAAAGCCGCAATTCAGCTAATCCCCATCATGGTATCGGCTTAGCCTTTTCTAAGCAGGTAGCTCTCTTGCATGGTGGTCGTCTGACCCTGCTCAATCCAGACCAAGGAGGAGCCTGTGTCGAGTTGACTGTAGCTTTGGAAAGCAAATAACAAAGGAAATCAATAAAGATGATAAAAGAGAGTGGGACAGAAATCGGTAATTCGTTAGAATTCGATTTCGTCGTCCCACCTCCGCACAGTTGAGTAGGGCTGTAAAAGCTGATGAAATCAGCGTAGTAGAGCCCACTCAACCACTGCGTCTTGCTCGACAATCCAAAGACAATTGAGAGGCTAGGACTTTTGTCCCAGCCTCTTTTTTTGCCGCTTTCTTCTTGACAAAATATGTAAAGTGAGCTATACTATATTTGAAAAGTAAAGTTTGTTTTACATTGTGAAAAGGAGGCAGCCTTGGAAAATCGAATTCAAGAATTACGGAAAAGAAAAAAGCTCAGCCAAGAAGAACTGGCTGAGAAGCTAGAGGTCACGAGACAAACGATTATTTCTTTGGAAAAAGGCCGCTACAATGCCTCGTTGCTTTTGGCTCATAAAATTGCATCCTTTTTCAATTTAAGGATTGAAGAAGTGTTTCTCTTTGAGGAGGATGAATCATGAAATGGATTTATTTGTGTAAATGGATATTGGCTATTTTGGTGGTGGTTGGCTTAGCTTATCTCCATTTGCAATCCAATTTTATCCCTAAGGAAATCCTGCCTTTTGTGGGAATGTTCCTGATTGTGGTGATGTTGAAAATTTTTCAAGCGTATGAAAAATAGGAGGCTGACATGGAAACATTAACTAAACAAGAATTTCGAAAAAAACTTCAAAGAAAAGTTATCGTGGGGCGTATCTTAATCTTAATCATCTTGGTAGGACTGGCCTGGAGCCACTTTCATTCTCTGAATGATTGGCAGGAAGGAGTCATGGTCGGCATACTGCTGGGGCTTTCTTTGATGACTATTCGGTATAATCTTGCCCTAAGACGGGAGGAAAATTTTGAGCGGCTCTACATTCTGGTGACTGATGAGCGCAATCGCATGATTGACGAAAAGACTCGCACTCTACTTTTTAATATTCTTTTGCTGCTGGCAGCGTGCTTGAGTGTTTTGTCTATGGTTTTTCCAATCATCTTAAGTCTCAATCAGTTTCTGACCGTGACCATTATTCTGGTTTTGGGACTTTACTATCTCTTGCGTTTTCTCCTATCTAAGCGTTATTAAGAAAAAAGCTGGCGACGCCAGCTTTCTAAACAAGCTTTTAACAGAGCTTGTTTTTATTTTCTATAGAGTCGATCATACTGGTAAACGGGATCCATGGTCACATGGATGCCTAGTTTGCGCAGGACGTTTTTGTCTTCATCAGTCAGAGTGACAGTGGAGTGGGCCTCGCTGCCCTTGAGATTACCGAGTTGCTGCATAGCATTTGCTGCATCTTGATTTTCCATGGCTGTGATTGCCAGAGCCATCAAGATTTCGTTTGAGTGGAGTCGCGGATTTCGGCTGCCCAGATGATTGATTTTCAGGCCTTGGATTGGCTTGACATACTCAGGCTCGATCAGCTTGGTCTCTTTGGCGATATTGGCTAATTTCTTAATGGCATTAATCAATACAGCTGCCGTAGGGCCAAAGAGTTCAGAGGTCTTACCGGTTACGATTTCACCGTTTGGCAATTCCAAGGCCAGAGCTGGCTCACCAGTGGTTTCAGCTTTATCGCGCGCAACAACTGTTACCTTACGGTCTAGTGGTGTGATGCCCAAGTCGTTCATCAAAAGTTCGATTTTCTTGACAGCAGATTCAGGAACGCGCTCCGCCTTGAAGTCCAGAATGGTCTGGTAGTAGCGACGGATGATTTCCTGTTGAGATGCCTCGATAGCTGCATCGTTGTCTACAATGGCAAAGCCAACCATGTTGACGCCCATATCCGTTGGAGAAGCATAAGGTGATTTGCCTAGGATGCGCTCCAGCATACGTTTGAGGACTGGGAAAATTTCAATATCACGATTGTAGTTGACGGTGGTTTTTCCGTAGGTTTGCAGGTGGAAAGGATCAATCATGTTGACATCGTCCAGGTCTGCCGTCGCTGCCTCATAAGCTAAATTGACTGGATGGTGCAGGGGCAGATTCCAAACTGGGAAGGTTTCAAACTTGGCGTAGCCTGATTTGATGCCATTGATTTGGTCGTGGTACATGTTGGATAGGCAAGTAGCCAATTTACCAGAACCAGGACCAGGTGCAGTTACTACGACTAGATTACGGCTAGTTTTTATGTAGTCGTTTTTCCCCATACCTTCAGGTGAGATGATATGGTCCATGTCGGTCGGATAGCCCTTGATCGGGTAGTGGATGTAGGAAGCGATGCCATTCTTTTCCAGCTGGCTGCGGAAGAGGTCAGCTGCTGGCTGGCCGGAATACTGGGTGATGACCACTGAGCCTACATAAATATCCAGCTCGTTAAAGGTATCAATCAGTCGCAGCACTTCCTGATCATAGGAAATGCCCAAATCGCCACGCGCCTTAGAGTGCTCAATATTATTAGCATTGATGGCAATGACAATCTCAACTTGGTCCTTGAGCTCTTTGAGAAGTCTGATTTTATTGTCCGGCTCATAGCCTGGCAGGACACGGGCAGCATGGAAGTCTTCCAGCATTTTACCACCGAATTCCATGTAAAGTTTGCCCTCAAATTGATTGATGCGCTCCAAGATATGGTCGCGCTGCAGGTTTAAGTATTTCTCAGAATCAAAAGCAATTTTTTTCATGTATATTTTCACCTCTGCTAAGCATTATAACAAAATTTTCTTCAAATTGGAAAGTTGAAAGGGAAAGTATTAGGCAAAAGAGATAGCAGCCCGAATGAAGAACGGGCTGCTTTTTGAAATTAATAGTTGGTAATCGTGTCCACCGTTGAGCGATCCAGCTTTTTGACCAGAGCTTGCAGGAAAGCTTGTGCTTGTAGGAAATCGTCCATGGCATAGAGAGTTTGGTGGGAATGGATGTAGCGGGCGCAGACACCAATGGTAGTAGATGGTACGCCGCCGCTTTGGAGATGGGCAGCACCAGCATCGGTTCCGCCCTTGCCACAGTAGTATTGATACTTGATGCCGGCTTCCTCAGCAGTTGTCAAGAGGAAGTCCTTCATAGCTGGTAGCATGAGATGACCAGGGTCAAAGAAGCGAATCAAGGTTCCGTCGCCGATGGCCCCTTGACCACCGTAGATGTCACCCGCTGGGGAGCAATCCACAGCCAGAAAGACTTCAGGGGCAAATTTTGTCGTTGAAGCATGGGCACCACGCAGGCCAACTTCTTCTTGAACATTAGCACCGACATAGAGTTGGCTGTCTAGTGGTTGACCAGACAAGGCTTGAGCTAATTCGCTGACCATAAGGACGCCGTAGCGATTGTCCCAGGCTTTGGAGATGATATTTTTCCCGTTAGCTGTGAGAATAGCAGAGCTATCTGGCACGATCGTATCTCCTGGACGGATGCCGTAGCTTTCAGCTTCCGCCTTATCCGCAAAGCCACCGTCAAAAACAATATCTGCAATCTGTGGCATAACTGGTCCGCCAGATCCGCGCGTCAGATGAGGAGGGACAGAGCCTGAGATGACAGGAATTTCCCGACCTTCACGGGTAAAGAGTTTGAAGCGTTGGCTGCTAACGACCAGCGGGTTCCAGCCGCCGATTTCCACTACGCGGAAAGTTCCGTCAGCTTTGATCTCGCTGACCATAAAGCCAACCTCGTCCATGTGAGCCGCTACCAATACACGGGGAGCATTTTCAGCTTCTGCATGGCGAACCCCAAAGATACCGCCCAGACCGTCGGTGACGACCTCATCAACATGGGGAGTGAGTTTTTCCCGCAGGTAGCTGCGAACAGGTGCCTCGTGACCCGAAATAGCAGAAATCTCTGTTACTTCCTTGATTTTTGAAAATAATGTTGTCATAAACTTACCTTCTTTCTGCCCTCTATTTTATCACTTTTTACGGTAAATGAGTAGGGAAATCTTATAGCTTGCCTGAATCAACAGGACTGCCCATTCAAGAATCCAGCTTATCTAAGTAAAATCTGGAATATTGTTTGTCGCCTCTGCTCTTTTGTGTTAAAATATTCTACATGAAAGCTAAAAAAATCATTTTAACCACAACCGCCCTTTTGGGGGCTGGAGCGCTGGCTTTTGGGGCAGCCAAAGTCGTACAGGAGCAGAAACGACTGCGTAATCGGGAGGAAATCGTCGAGCTTGTGCGAGATTTCTTTTCCAGTCAGGGTACTATTTCCTGCCTTTATGTCAAGCTCTACGAGTCCACAGATGACCGCTTGGTTGGCGGTCTGGTCCTAGAGGACGACCGTCATTTTGCCTTTGTCTATGAAAATGGTCAGCTAAGCTACGAGGAAGAAGCATGATTTTCCTGTAAATATAGAGGAATTGGCTTCTTATGTCAATGATGGGGAGAAGACTGTCTTCTTTTTCACGGCTGACTGGTGCGGAGATTGCCGATTTATCAAACCTTTTCTGCCAGAGATAGAAGCTGAAAATCTTGACTATCGCTTTATCCAAGTGGACCGTGATACCTATTTGGGTCTGGCCAAAGAGTGGGACGTTTACGGGATTCCCAGCTTAGTAGTGTTGGAAAAGGGACAGGAGATTGGCCGTCTGGTCAATCGTGACCGCAAGACCAAAGGCCAAATCAATGAATTTTTAGCTAGTATAAGAGAAAAAGGGAGCGTAAAATGATTTTTACCTATAATAAAGAATATGTCGGCGACGTGCTGATGGTTATTGCTGCGGACAATCAAGGAGCTAAACTGGCAGCTGAACGCAAAGGACGGGTAGTGCGTGTTTACCGTGAAGATAATGGCCAGACAGTAGCTTGGAATATTTTTGAGCAGTCAGACCTTTTTGAAATTGCAGAGTGCGGACAGGTCTTTTTGACAGATGAGCAAGTGGCCGTTCTCAATCAGGAGCTGAGCAAGGAAGGCTTCCCAGCGGACTTGGTTAATGACAGCCAGCCTAAGTTTGTGGTTGGAGAAATTGTTGAGATGGTAGCTCATCCAGATAGTGACCACCTGAATATCTGCCAAGTGCAGATAGCTGCTGATAAGACCGTTCAAATCGTGGCCGGTGCTCCTAATGCCAAAGTCGGCCTCAAAACGATTGTAGCGCTGCCAGGTGCTATGATGCCGAAAGGGAATTTGATTTTTCCGGGAGAACTTCGAGGCGAAAAGAGTTTTGGGATGATGTGCAGCCCACGGGAACTTCAGTTACCTAATGCGCCTCAAAAACGCGGCATCATTGAATTATCCGATAGCGAACTAGTTGGAACCGCCTTTGACCCAGCCAAACATTGGCAGGGATAAATAAGAATCTGCAAAATTGCAGGTTCTTTTTTTGACAAAAGAATATTTTTGTTATATAATCAGCTAAACTGATTATCAGAAAGGGTGATTAATATAGATGTAAATAAATCGTTGGGTTTTCAATTAAGCAAAATAGCTCAGGAAATGGATTGGCGTTTCTCAGAATTGTTGAAAGAATATCAAATAAATTCAAGAGATTATGGGATACTGTTGGCCATATCTAACAAGGAAGATCTAACGCAAATAAATGTTGGCGATTTGCTTAAAATTGATAGAACAACTATTGGACAATTAATTGATTGCTTGGAAATGAAAGAACTAATTTTTCGGAAGCGGAATCCACAGGATCGCCGGCAAAACATCGTGTTGCTAACAGATAGCGGTAGAGAACTTGTAGAAACAATGTGGCTAAAAATGCTAGAAGTCGAGAAAGAAGTGCTGAATGACTTATCAGCTATTCAAGAGAAGGTTATCTTAGATATTGCTCAATTTATAAAGGAGAAGAACAATGGATAAATTAGAATTTTTAAAACTGCAAACAGAGTTGACTATTAGTCCGATGGACTATTTGGCACAAGCTAAATCAGGAACAGAGTTCATGTTAATTGATGTGCGAAATGCCCCTCCGCATTTGAAGAAAGAAAAAATTCAAGGAGCGATAGAAATTCCTCTGAATAACTTAGCTTCCTGTTTAGAGGAGTTGCCTAAGGATAAGGAAATTGTTGTTTATTGTTGGGATGTTTGGTGCAATATGGCTAAAAAAGCTTCCATTATCTTGTTGGAAAATCATTTCAAAGTAAGAGAATTATCTGGTGGTATAGCTGCTTGGAAAACTTTAGGTTTATCTACAGAAGATTTGCATAATTAACAATAGCAGTGAAGCAAATGAGCTTAATTTCTCATTTGCTTCACTGCTGTAATGATTGTAAGTATTTTAAAATTTTTCCTCACATTGTCTCAAAAGAAGACGCTGTCGCTATTGCTTTGCGAGTCGGTTGATGATTGAGGAGTGGCTGTGGGAATCTGGCTCGGAGTGCTGTATTTGTATTGGTAGATAAGGCTGTTTAGGTTGTGGTCTTCCAATGCTTTGAGGCGCTTTCTCTTGAAAACAATGCCGATGAGCTGGCTGTCAGGATAGGCATAAATCTTATGACGGGGATGGTTAAAGGCTGCAAAGTCATGGAAGCCGTCCTCCATCCAAAGACTAATCTCGGATTCTTCACTGTCTCGGCTGTAGCGAGCATGACTAATCTGCTGCATAGGAATGCAGTAGGTGGCAGCTGATAAGAGTCCGCTATAGTGGTAGGTCACATAGTCGTGGTCAAAGGAGAGGATAGTCGCATGAATGGTTAGCCTGCGAATAGCAAAGATAAGGAGCAGTAAGAAGAAAGCAGCAACCAGCAGACTAATGACAAAGAAACTAGTGTCTTTGTAGGGGTTGGAGCTAGTCAGGTAGTCTACGGCAGCCCAGGCAGAAAAACCTCCGAACCACAGAGAGATTAAGATAAAAAGAATATTTTTCACAGGCGAATGTTTAATGGTCATCGGAGCCTCCGTCGTACAAATCTAGTAGAAAAGGGGCAGAAACTGCAACTTTCTTTTTTATCTTTACTATACCACATTTTTTTCACTTTTTGCCTCCTATTACGAATGATAAGTTAGGAGGATATAAAATGTATAATAAAGTAATTGTAATCGGCCGGCTGACGGCTATGCCTGAACTGCACAAGACTGCGAATGAAAAATCTGTGGCTCGTGCAACGGTCGCAGTTAATCGTCGTTATAAATCTCAGAGCGGTGAGCGTGAGGCGGATTTTGTAAATGTGGTTGTCTGGGGTCGTCTAGCTGAGACTTTAGCCAGCTATGCAAGTAAGGGCAGCTTGATTTCTCTGGATGGTGAGCTACGGACTCGTCGCTATGAGAAGGAGGGGGCGACTCATTATGTGACAGAAGTGCTCTGTCATAGCTTCCAGCTCCTGGAAAGTCGGGCCCAGCGCGCTCTGCGTGAAAATAATAGCGGAGCTGATTTAGCAGATTTGGTGTTGGAAGAAGAGGAACTTCCCTTTTAAGCAAGGAGCAAAGACTGGGAAATGACCTTGCTCTAAAAAATCATCATTCAGTTTTGCAGGATGCAAGATCTGTTTGACTGAAAGTCTATTTCTATCCAGCTTTTAAAAGTTTAATGATGATTGTCGAGGTGGGACCAAGAATCAAAAATCATGGATTTTTTAGATTCTGTCTCACCTCTTTTATTATAGCCGTTTCTGGAAAGATTTTGCTTTTTGGAGGCTTTGTAATATAATAATCCTATATGTTTCATAAAGGCGCTTACGGCATAGGGGGTGAAAAATGGTATCAGCTAAGGTCAAAAAACGGATACAGCATTATCAGAAGAAGGCTCTCTGGCCGCTTTTTATTCTGCTTATCTTGGGTTTGCTTTTTGTTTATTTCAAGGGTGTTCTGCCAGATGAGAAGCAGGTCAAGATTGGGGTGACCTACATGACCATGAACAATGACTTTTACAAGACCTTAAATGCGGAGCTGGAGAAGAAAACCAACCAGCAGGGCAGCAGGCTCTACGTTCGGGATCCTGAGCTGGATGAGGGCAAGCAGAGCCAGCAGATTGACTTTTTTGTCCGTGAAAAGGTTGATGTCATTGTTATCAATCCGGTGAAAAGCAATAGTCCAAGTATTATTTCCTCTCTTCAAAAGGCCAAGAAAGCTGGTATTAAAATCATCGTAGTGGATGCGCCTATCAGTCAGGATGTAAAAGTGGATACGACCATTGTGTCTGATAACTACCAAGCAGGCGTCCTGATTGCCCAGGACATGATGAAGCGCTTGCCTTCTGCCAACATTCTCCTTTTAGAGCACCGCAATGCCGTCTCTGCCATGGACCGGATTCAGGGATTTATTGATACGATTGAAAAACAGCCTAGCTACAAGATTGTTTCCCAGAAAGAAACACTAGGCCAGACCGAGGAAACCATGCCACAGGTCAAAGGGGCTCTAGACGAAGGTTTGGACTTCAATGTGGTTATGGCGCTCAATGATCGAGCAGCCATCGGGGCCTTGGCTGCTATTAAAAATCAAGGTCTTGATAAGAAAATCTCAATCTATGGCGTGGATGGTTCACCAGATATCAAAAATTTTCTGGCTACGACTAGCGACATAGAGGGAACAGTGGCTCAATCGCCCATTCAAATGGGACGCAAGGTGGCGCAGGTAATTGAGCTGATGCAGGAGGGGAAATCCTACGATAGCCAATACCTGATTCCCGTTCATCTGGTTAATAGAGATAATATCAGTCAATACACAGTTACAGGGTGGCAATAATGAGACCTCAAAAAAGTATATTTTACAGCAAAATAGCCCTGATGGTCATTAATCTGGTTGCCATTGTCTATAATGCCTCTATCTATCTCTTTGCGACCAACTATGTAGCAGCTAAGGGCTTCAGTCACTCGCTTTTAGAGCGCTTGGATGCCATTCCGGGCTCTCCCAGCTTGATTTTCTGGGTATCAATTAGTCTGTATGCCTGTCTGCTTTTGGTCATGTACTATCGCGAGCGCCACCCCAATCAGCTGTCCGTCTATGACAAGGCGACCATTATTGAAATCCTGCTCATGCTGGTCATCTTTTCCGTATTACACTCGTCCTACAATGGCTTGATTCTCTTGGTGTTTGCGGATATTTTCTATGGCTCTAAGGAGTTCAATTCTTCCAAGGACAAGAAGTACTGGTTTTCTTTCATTATTTTGAGCTTTGGCATGCTGCTCTTGTCCAACTATGACCTCATGTCGCTCTTTATCAAGCTGCCTTCTCTAGATACCTATATTCGTTTTTACCCAGAGTCCGTCCGGCTATTATTGCTTTTTGGCAAGAACTTTCTCTACTCCCTCAATATAGTTGTCTTTATGATTTCCTTGCTCTTCTATATCTTGTCGGCTATTACAGAGCGTCATCGGATTGAGGAAGAGCTGCGCATGGCTTCTCAGGCCAATCGCGAGTTGAACTCTTATCTGGCCTTGTCCGAAAAAATAGCAGAAGATCGAGAGCGGAAGCGGATTGCAAGAGAGATTCACGATACATTGGGCCATGCCCTAACGGGAATTTCGGCGGGTATTGATGCGGTCAAGGTCTTGGTTGATATTGATACCAATCGGGCTAAGGAGCAGCTCAATAATGTTTCAGTCGTCGTTCGAGACGGTATCCGTGATGTCCGAGGCTCGCTCAATAAGATGCGACCAGGAGCTCTGGAAAATAACACTTTGAAGGAAGCTCTGATTAAGATTATACGTGAGTATGAAGCCATCTCCAATTTGGAGATTCATCTCCGCTACGAATGGGATAATATTGACTTGGATATTGCCAAGGAAGACATTGTCTTCCGGGTGATTCAGGAGTCTATTACCAACTCTGTCCGCCATGGGCATGCCAAGACTATCTGGATTGAGCTACTGGAGGAAGAGTCCTATGTAATGACCATTCAGGATGATGGTGTTGGCTTTGATGAACTCCACTATGGCTATGGCCTCAAGCAGATGCAGGAGCGTCTAATGATTATTGGCGGAAGCGTCCGATTTGAAAATCGGGACGGTTTCTACACGCATATCGAAATCCCAAAAATAGGAGGAAGACATGATTAAGGTTTTAATAGCAGACGATCAGGCCTTGATTCGCGAGTCTCTGCAAATCATCCTGTCAGCCCACGCAGATATTGAGGTGGTCGGGACGGTCGGAGACGGCAAGGAAGTGCTGGAAAAGCTTCATCGGGTACGCCCAGATGTGATTCTGATGGATATTCGCATGCCAGTCATGGACGGTGTTCTCTGTACTAAGGCTGTCAAAGAGCAGTATCCGGATGTTAAGATTATCATTCTGACGACCTTTGATGACGATGAATTTATCTTCTCTGCTCTCAAATACGGTGCGTCTGGTTATATTCTCAAAGGGGTTTCGACAGAAGAGCTTCACGAAGCCATTCAGACAGTCTATCGGGGCGGAGCCATGATCAATCCCAATATTGCTACCAAGGTCTTCAAAATCTTTTCACAGATGGCCCAGTCCAACTTTGCTATCACGGTGACGGAGGAAAATATAGAGGACATGAGCCGGACGGAGTGGAAGATTATCCAGCAGATTGGCTTTGGAATTTCTAATAAAGAAATTGCAGCCAAACTCTTTCTATCAGAAGGGACAGTCCGAAATTACCTGTCGGGTATCCTAGCCAAGCTCAACTTGCGCGACCGAACCCAGCTGGCTATCTGGGCTGTGCAGACCGGAGCCACCCAGAGAGATTTTAGTAAGGAAAGCGACAAATGAAGTGGAGACTAAGACATTTGGCCCTGCTGGTTGTCCTAATCATATCTGTTGCTCTGGCTTTTGTCTTTTGGGCTTCAGCTCAGGAAAAAGTCCTGCGTATCGGGGTCTATGCTGGCTCTAGCTGGGATGTGCCTAACAGCCGCGAAAACAAGGTCTTGGACAGCCTGATTAAAAAATTTGAAAAGACGCATCCTCATGTCAAGGTCGTTTATGAAAGCGGTATTCCCAAGAATGATTATGCTGACTGGCTGGCAGAGCAAGTCTTGAAAGGCGAGCAGCCAGATCTCTTTATGGTACCAGAAAACGACTTTAGCATGTTGGCTTCGACTGGCGCGCTTAAATCCTTGGATACCCTCCTAACGGATGATGAACGGACAGCCTTTTATCCGGTGGCTTATGAAGCTGGGCAATATCAGGGAGTCAGCTATGCTCTTCCAGTTGAGAGCAATCCTATCATGATGTGTGTCAATAAAGACCTGCTTGAAAAAGAAGGAATTAGCATTCCTGAGTCAGGTTGGACCCTGGCGGATTTCTATGAGATTTGCAAGAAAGTAACCAAGGATACCAATGGCGATGGTGTGGTGGATCAGTACGGTATTACGGATTACACTTGGCAGCAGGCTCTGGTAGCTTACGGCGGCCATCTTACCGATAAATCCGGTATCAATGTAGACAGCTCAGAGATGCACCAAGCCTTGGCCTTTATGAGCAAGCTAGACATGCTCAGCCAGCACTATAAGGTGACTTCTAATGACTTTGATGAGGGGCGGGTGGCCTTCTATCCTATGAGTCTGGCCCAGTATCGGACCTACAAGCCCTACCCATACCATGTTGCCAAGTATTCTAGCTTTTCTTGGACTTGTATCCCGATGCCGACAGCCAACAGCCAGGTGATGGGAACACAGGTTAAGACCTCGCTCTTTGCCATGTCTTCCAATAGTAAGCAAGAAAAGTTAGCTTGGGAATTTATGCTCTTGCTGTCACAGGACAAAGAAAGCCAGCAGGCCTTGTTTGAAAAATCGCAGGGGACCTCTGTCTTACCATCTGTGGTGAAAAGTCAACAGGCTAGAGAAATCTTACAGGCAGATGATTTTGGCTTGGATTCCTTGACTTCTGAGAGGCTAGACCACATGATGAATCGCTCTATCATTGACATCAGTCTAGAAGTAGACCGTCATACGATGGACCGGATGGACTATCTGATTCAAAATGCTATGCAGAATCAAGAGATTGACAGTGCCTTGCCGAGCATTCAAAGAGAAATAGAAAGCGGAAAATAATCTGCTTTCTTTTTTATTGCCAATTAAGTCAGAAAAAAGCAGAGCTGACTAGACCAATATGACAATTGTCATATTTTTCCTAACAAATGTCATCTGGGCAAAATGACATTTGACAATATGAAACCGATTACAAATCTTGTACAATAAAATCATCAATAAATCCTTCGTCATCTAAAGCCTGACTTGGCTAAGAAGTTGAAGGATAAAGGAGGCAGTAAAGATGAAATACCTTGTACTGGTCAGCCATGGGGGACTGGCTGCAGGCGTGCAGAGTTCCTTGAAGATGTTTGCCGGAGACAAGACGGACCAGGTGATTGCGGTTGGTCTTCAGGAAGGCAAGTCAGTTGATGATTTTGCAGTTGATTTTACTCAGGCCTTGGCTGGCTTAAGCGCTGATGACAGTGTCTTAGTTCTGGCTGATATTGTAGGAGGCAGTCCTCTGACGACAGCAGCTAGCGTCTTAGCCGACATGGGTAAACTCGACTCAGCAGTTATCTTGGGAGGTTTGAACCTGACCATGGGCCTGACTGGCTTGGTTATGAAAGACATCTTAGACGGAAAAGAGTTGGCTCAGGCTATCCTTTCCGAGGCCACAGCTGCTTTGCAGGAATTTGAAGTCGTAAGCGATGCAGCTGACGACGAAGATGAAGACGATATTTAGTGCTTCCGCATACATTATAAAAGATAAAAGGAGATTTTAAAGATGACAGTATCATTTGTACGGATTGACGACCGCATGATCCACGGTCAAACAGTCACTCGCTGGGCTAAGGAATACCCATGTGATGGCTTGATTGCAGTTAATAATGCTGCGGCAGGAAACAAGGTTTTGATTCAGGCCTACAAGGGAGCTTCTGACAAGAAGACTTTTGTTTGGACCAAGGAAGCCTTCAAGGAAAAATCAGGCAAGGTCACCGAGTCAGACAGTCGCTATTTCCTCATTACGAAAAATCCCGTGGACATGAAGGAAATCTTAGTAGACCAAGGTTTTGTACCTGGGGATGTTAAGGAAATTATCGTCGGTCCTGCTAATGACCGTCCGGGAGCTGTTAAGCTGGGCAACAACCAGTCCATCACCCAGGAAGAGGCAGAAGCGATTGAGGCGATTGAACAAGCTGGCTACAAAGTCAAATTCCAGCTCTTGCCAGATGTTTCCATCGGTTACTGGAGCGATTTCAAGTCTAAATTTGGTTTTTAATTACAATAATGAAAAGGAGAGTCTATTATGACAATTTCTTGGCTGCAAGCCGCTTTACTGGGATTATTTGCATGTCTGTCATCTATGCCTGGTTTGGGTGGTACATCTATTGGTAACTATACATTAGGACGTCCCTTAGTAGGAGGTTTAATATCTGGTCTTATCTTAGGTGATATTAAGCTTGGTATTGTTTGTGGAGTCGCTATGCAATTGGTTTACATCGCTTTGGTAACTCCTGGTGGTACTGTCTCTGCTGATGTGCGAGCTGTTTCTTACATCGGGATTCCACTCGCTATGGTTGCCATTAAGACACAAGGTTTAACTTTAGATTCTGCTGATGCAGCAAACCTTGCAAAATCAATGGGAACTCTGGTAGGAACAGTTGGTACAGTACTCTTCTATGGTACAGCAACTATGAATCTGCTTTGGCAGCATATTGGTTGGAAAGCAGTAGAAAAAAAGGATTTTAAAAAGCTATATGTAGTCGATTGGGGTTTCCCTTGGATTTCACACTTGGTTTTTTCATTCCTGCCTACACTCATCATGTGTAAACTAGGTGCTGAGGCTGTAACAACTTTGAAATCAGCCCTACCGTTGGATGGAATTCCTATGAAAACTCTCTTTACAGTTGGCTCACTGCTTCCATGTGTCGGAATCGCTATCCTTTTAAAACAAATTGTTGAAAAAGCTGTTGATTTCATTCCTTTCTTTGTCGGTTTTACATTGGCAGCTTCTCTGGGTCTGAATCTTGTTTCTTGTGCTGTTGTTTCTCTGATTTTCGCTGTTCTGTTTTATGAAATTCAAATGGCTAAAAATATAAGAGCGCAAGCTACTGCAGGACCAAATGCAGAATTTGTTGAAGACGATGATGAGGAGGATATTTAAGATGGTGAAATTAACGAGAAAAACTTTAGGCAAATCTTTCCATCATTGGTACTATGGGAATCTAACCTGTTTTTCACAAGAACACATGCAGACCTTTGGTTATTTAGCCTCTATGTTGCCAGTGGTGGAGGAGCTTTATAAGGATAAAGAAGAGCAGGCAAAGGCTATGCAAACATATACTGCTTTCTTTAATACAGAACCTCAGCTGGGAGCTTTGATTGTTGGGATTACAGCTGGTCTTGAAGAAGCACGTGCCAATGGTGCTGATGGAGTTGATGATGAAACTATAAATGGACTGCGGGCTGGTCTTATGGGACCGGTTGCAGGTATTGGTGATTCCCTCATTGTTGGTACTTTGATTCCGATTATTCTAGGGATTGCCCTAGGACTCTCTAATGGCGGTTCACCTCTAGGTGCAATCTTCTACATTGTAGTATGGAATTTACTTGCCTATGCAGGTATGAAATTTGCCTATTTCAAAGGTTATGAATTAGGTGATAAGGCTGTTGAATTTTTGGTAGGTCCTCAAGGACAGGCTATCCGTAAATCAGTATCTATCGTTGGTGGTATGGTTATCGGAGCAGTTGCTGCTACTTGGGTTCCAGTAAAAACGGCTTTCCAATTGAAAGATTCATCTGGTAAAGCATTTTTGGTCATGCAAGATCAGTTAGATGGTGTCTACCCTGGTCTCTTGACAGCACTCTTTATCGTCTTCTGTTGGTGGCTGATGGCGAAGAAAAACTTTTCTCCAATCAAAGTTATGCTCATCCTCGTTGTAGTTGCTTTTGTTGGTGTATTAGTTGGTTTCTTCAACCCAGGATTGAAATATTAAAAGGAGAAGATCATGACAGAACAAGAATTGATTCAAGGCTATGAAACAGAAATTCACTACCAGAAGCATATGATTGAAAATCTAGGACGCTGGTTCAGTCTCTTCTTTGCCATTGCCAGCATCGGTCTTGTTCTGATTTATCTCTTTCATGAGACTAATCTCCTAGCGCTGATTGCAGGAATCGTCCTAGCTCTACTGGGTATCTTAGCCATGCTTTTGTTTGGCTATGGCATCTATAGAGGACGCCTAAATCTGCAAAAAGTGATTGATGATTTTGAAGCAAAACTACAACTTGCAAGATAGACATTTTCCACCTAAAGACAAGTCTGAGAGGATTTTAGCTCGGACTTGTTTTTTATTTTTTGACTTTAGGAGCAAGTAAAGCAAAAAAATAAAATTTTTCTTTCATCTAGCCGGTTTTTTTCTTGACTATTTCTGACCAAGTGATAAAATAATAACTATAGATTAGCACTCGATAGTTTAGAGTGCTAAAAATTCAATTTTTGGAGGAAAACCATGTTAAAACCATTAGGAGACCGTGTGGTCTTGAAAGTAGAAGAAAAAGAGCAGAAAGTTGGCGGATTTGTCATTGCAGGCAACGGCCAAGCAGCGACTAAGACAGCAGAAGTTGTCGCAGTCGGTCAAGGCATTCGTACTTTGAACGGTGAGCTGGTAGCCCTGAGCGTCAAAGAGGGCGACAAAGTTCTCGTAGAAAATCACGCAGGCGTGGAAGTTAAGGACGGAGATGAAGCTTATCTCTTAGTCAGTGAAGCCAATATTCTAGCAGTTGTCGAGTAAGATTAGAAGAGAGGAATAATAAAATGGCAAAAGATATTAAATTTTCAGCAGATGCAAGAAGCAGTATGGTTCGTGGTGTTGACATCTTAGCGAATACTGTCAAGGTGACTTTGGGTCCTAAAGGTCGCAATGTCGTTTTGGAAAAATCCTTTGGCTCACCCCTTATCACCAATGACGGTGTAACCATTGCCAAGGAAATCGAACTGGAAGACCATTTTGAAAACATGGGCGCTAAGCTGGTGTCAGAAGTTGCTTCAAAGACCAACGATATCGCTGGTGACGGAACAACAACAGCAACTGTTTTGACACAGGCTATCGTCCGCGAGGGGATTAAAAATGTTACAGCTGGTGCTAATCCAATCGGTATCCGCCGCGGGATTGAAGCAGCCGTTGCAACAGCTGTTGAAGCCCTGAAATCTAACTCAGTTCCAGTTTCTAACAAGGAAGCTATTGCTCAGGTTGCTGCCGTTTCTTCCCGCAGCGAGAAAGTCGGTGAATATATCTCTGAAGCTATGGAAAAAGTTGGAAATGACGGTGTCATTACTATCGAAGAGTCCAAAGGAATGGAAACTGAGCTGGATGTGGTTGAAGGTATGCAGTTTGACCGTGGCTACCTGTCTCAATATATGGTAACCGACAATGAAAAAATGGTAGCCGAACTGGACAATCCTTACATCTTGATTACTGACAAGAAAATTTCTAACATTCAAGAGATTCTGCCATTATTGGAAAATATCTTGAAAACCAACCGTCCGCTTTTGATTGTTGCAGATGATGTTGACGGAGAAGCTCTGCCAACACTTGTTCTTAACAAGATTCGCGGAACCTTTAATGTCGTAGCTGTCAAGGCACCAGGCTTTGGTGATCGTCGTAAGGCTATGTTGGAAGACATTGCTATCTTGACGGGCGGTACAGTGATTACAGATGATCTTGGCCTAGAGCTCAAAGATGCTACGATTGAAGCGCTTGGACAAGCTTCTAAAGTCACTGTTGATAAGGACAGCACTGTGATTGTGGAAGGCTCCGGCAATCCAGAAGCCATTGCTAACCGTGTGGCAGTTATTAAGTCACAGATTGAAAGCAGCACTTCTGAGTTTGACCGTGAAAAACTGCAAGAACGTCTGGCTAAATTGTCCGGTGGTGTAGCTGTGATTAAGGTTGGAGCTGCAACCGAAACAGAACTTAAAGAAATGAAACTCCGCATCGAAGATGCCCTTAATGCAACTCGTGCAGCGGTAGAAGAAGGAATCGTTTCCGGTGGTGGTACTGCCTATATCAACGTTCTGGACGCTGTCGCAGGTCTTGAGTTGGCAGGGGATGAAGGAACTGGACGTAACATCGTTCTTCGCGCCTTGGAAGAGCCTGTTCGTCAAATCGCTTTGAATGCAGGCTTTGAAGGTTCAATCGTCATTGACCGTCTGAAAAATTCTGAAGCTGGTACAGGCTTCAATGCCGCGACTGGCGAATGGGTTAACATGATTGAGGCTGGAATCATTGACCCAGTTAAGGTAACCCGTTCAGCCTTGCAAAATGCTGCTTCTGTAGCCAGTCTTATCTTGACAACTGAAGCAGTAGTGGCTAATCAACCAGAACCAGCAAGCCCAGCTCCAGCTATGGATCCAGGCATGATGGGCGGTATGATGTAGACCACAGTCACAAAACGCTAAATGATAAAAATAGAAGATTGCCCCAGTCTGATGGTGACTGGGGCAATTTTTTGTTAATCTTTCTACATCGTCTAGATACGTTTGAAGGATTTTCTCTTAGCTTTTTAAATTATCTTTATAAATATACTTTAAAATTTCAGCAAAACCCGGAAATAATTGTAATTTCATATATAAAAATAGGTAAAAACTTAAATATATTAGAAGAAGTTGACAATTTGTATACTAATTCCGAACTTTGTACAAAAATACGGTCTAATATTTGACTTATATAAAATCCTATGATAGGCTAATATATGTAGTACACCAGAAAAGTAAGCTGGATTTAATCTAATTTCAACATTTCTGGTAAAAAAGTAATATTGGAGGGATTGTTTATGAAAAGAATATCTCATACTATTGCGCGCTTTTTCTCAGTAGCCTTTGTGCTCCTCTTTAGCCTGTTTTCTAGCAGTCAATCTGCCAGAGCTAACACGGTAGATGATGTTATCACATCAATCAATGTCTACAATCAGAAGGGTGAAGAACTGACTGACGGCCTTTCCCCTTGGGAAAAATTTCAAATTGACGCAAACTTTGCCTTCAATTACGGCAAGGTTCAGCCAGGAGATACTACTACCATTGGCCTTCCTGTTGAGTTTGCCTTGGAGGGAGCTGATTTTGAAGTCAAAGATGATGACGGTAATCTCGTAGCGACAGCTGTGGTTGATGCAAGCTCTAAGCAGCTTACACTGACTTATACAGACTATGTCCTGACTCGCTCTCATATTGAAGGAAAAGTTCACCTTTTAGCTCGTGTTAACCATAATGTGGTTCGAGATAAAGGCTCAATCCCTCTGAAACTTATCGTTGGCAAGAAGATCATTGAGTATGGGAAAATTGACTACAAAGGTCTTCCTGGCCAAGCAACTCCTTATACTTTCATAAAATACGGCTGGAATAATGCGGATAATATCAAGAGCATTACTTACAGCCTGAATATCAACCAACAAAATCAAGAACTGGATAATGTTTTTATTTCAGATACTCTGGGCTTTAATACCGGAGAAATAGATCTCAACAGCTTCCAAATCCTTAAAGGCTCATGGGTTGTTGACCCAACTGATAACTCTTACCGACTAAGTCAGCAACGTGAGGATGTGACAGGAAACTATACGATTAATCTTGCGGCTGACAAGCGCTCCTTTACCATTAACATGGGACATATCGGTGCTAATGAAGGCTTCTATGTCCGCTACCGTGTTAATTTCCCAACAATCCCGGCTGACGGAACTGTCTTCCCGAACGAAGCGATTATGCGAGCAGATAATATCGAAGAGCAAAAATCATCAGTTGCTGTCCGCTACCAACGTGCGAACGGATATGCACATGGGGATGTCTATGGTGTACAGGTGACTAAGAAAGATGAAGCTGGTAAACCTTTGGCGGGTGCTGAATTCACATTGTACGATGAAGATGGCGTGACTGTTGTTCAAAAAGCAACTAGTGATGCTAACGGGATTGCTTCTTTCAGCAACTTGATTAAAGAGCATTATGTGATTAAGGAAACCAAGGCACCAGCAGGCTACCAACTCTCAGATGAAGAGATTCAGGTCAATGCTGCTCAGCTCAAGAATTATGGTTCTGGTATTATTTACAAAGACTTCACCAACCGTCAGGCCTTGATTACCGCTTCAGGTACCAAGACTTGGAATGATGACAACGATAAAGATGGCAAACGTCCAGATAAGATTACGGTTCGTCTCTATGCTAATGGTGTTGAAGTCGCTTCTAAGGAAGTCGGTCCAAATGATAAGGGTGAGTGGAAGTATGAGTTTACTGACTTGCCAGCGACCGGCACAGATGGAAAAGATATTGTCTACTCAGTTACTGAAGACCGTGTTTATGGTTATACAGCTACTGTTGATGGTATGAACATTACCAATACACCAGTTCCAGGAGTTCCAAGACCACCGAAACCTAGCTCGGACAATAGTTCTAAGAGCAGCAGCAGTAGTTCTTCTAGCTCAAGTAGCAGTAGCACGACTTCTAGCTCAAGCAGCAGTACAGGAAGCACTGATGTGATTATCGAATCAGATAATGGTAGTGGCGGAGGAAATGCCTATAATGTTGTAACTAAGAAGGGTCTTCCTAAGACTGGTGAGAATGCCAGCTGGATCATGATTGCTGCTGGAGTAGCTCTAGTAGGATTGGTAGGCTTTATTGCCTTCCGTGCGAAGAAGAAATAATTTTTATCTCTGTTCCCTTAAGGGAACAGAGATTTTTTATCGGCAAAATCTATACCAGCAACTGTTGTTTTTTAGAAAGTAGGAACAAGCAAGCTTTGTTTTACAATCGGTCATTATCTTGTATTCTTTTATTAATCAATACTATGATATTCCGTAATATAGTTGTTTTAAAATAAAAAGCAACTAAGATGTTTCCTAGAACAGATTAGTTGCTCAGAACTACGGGGAAGGCCGCTTGGGTGTGTAAGCGTGAAGCACATTAAAACTTGATATATATAATCTTTCTTAATTCCTAAACCAAAAAATTTATAAGACATCCTTAGGAATATGCTCGGTGTGTGATCATCTTTATCAAGTTTTCGTCAAACTTATTTTACTTCAGTCTTCTTTCGTAGTTTTTGCTATACGATGCTCCTCCTTTCTTGTATCTAAAGGAAGGGGATTTTTTGTGTGGGAATTATCTAGAGGATTAAATATATGCGTTTTCAATTATCTTCTTTTCTGTTATACTTGTACTAGAAATCTGAGGAGAAGATTCACTCAATTTGAGGAACAATTATTTGGAATAAGGAGATATAAAAATGTCAGAGGAACTATTGAAAGAGACAGTTATTGAACTGAGTATTGCGGATAATTGGGAAGAGGCAAAAATGGAGTGGACAAAAGCCGAACTTGTAAAAATTGATGCTGATAGAAAACAAAGTTGTTTATGCGGTCATAAAAGCCTCAAGAAAGTATTTGCTATTACTAGGAATGATGGCTCTGGGATAGAGCTTTCTCCAATCGGTTCTTCCTGTATTGAGAAGTTTGAAAATGAAGAACTAACTAAAAGTATAAAGAGAGCAGAAAAAATTTATAAATTAAAAAAGAATCTAAAGTTTGAAGATCTTCGTGAAGTGATGGATGAAGAGATGCTGGAAGATTTTTATAGTAAGGGTTATTTTAAAGAGGATAAAGAAAATGAGTTTAATCCATGGAACGATTATATTCTTTTTAAAATGGCTTTAAGCAGAAAAAATGAGGAACGTCAGTTGGCGTATAATAAGATTGAGCGTATCATTTATGTCATAAATGATTATCTTCATCCAGAACTTAATGAAATATTTGATATTGAAAGCTACAAAGAAAAATTGCAACAGTTGAGGAAGGAGGCGAAGCAAGAGGAGCAGGAGGCTGAGAAGAGGAATAGAGTTGCTAAACAAAAAGAAGAGGAGAGGCTTGCTCGGTTGCGGGAACAAGAGGAAATTGAACGGAAAAATAAGTTAGAAGAGGAAAGGAAATTAGAGGAGGAGCGGCTCCAAAGAGAAGAGGAGATAAAGCTGCTAAAACGGAAGAACCTTTATGAGAGCTTTGAAGAATTAAAAAAATGGCTACAACAACAAGGAAACAGTATAAGAAGGGAATATGAAGAAAAGCTGAGTAATTTAACAGATATTGCTGAAAAAGTAAAGGTATTAAAGGAGCTAAAACAATCAGAATTGAAGCAATCCCAAGAAGAAGCAAAGAAAGATGAAGATCTGGTATTAGAGGCATTAGAAATGAGGGAAAAGGTAAAGGCTCTATATTCAGTCACTCCTAGAGCTAGGAAATGCTTGGAATACCTAGATGCTAATGTACATACAAATAAAGGACACCTGATCTATATGACAAGATTTTTAAAAGAGATAGAGGAAGGGAAGCTGTGATATACGTTTTAAAATTGAGAAAGATTTGAATAACCAATAAAAGTACAAACAAAAAAGCCTTGTAAACCAAGGCTTTTTCTTATCTATTTCTATGCCCCCTGCAGTCGCTCAGACGTTAAAATAAGTAGAAATAAGTAACAAAAACGCTGATAAATCAAGGTTTTACCATTTACTGAGTAGGAAGGGATTTTAAATTTTTGAACAAATTTTGAACAAGCATACTGCAAAGTCCGAATTGGTCATTAAGGAATAATAAGTTGGGAGCTTGCATTTATTCTTTAAAATGATACAATAGAAATGGAAAAAGGAGTTGCGTCAACAACTCCCTACAGACCCGTTTAAGACGGTGGCTGGTGAAAACAACTAAGAAATAGTCGTCGACCTAACCAAAGTGAGGACGGCTATTTCTTTTTGTTGTTCATGAGCATTACAATGAGAGTGGCAAAGCCGATCATCAAAGATAATGCTTCATAAACTGTCAAAAGTCTTGCTCCTCCTTTCCACTAGATTTGAGCACAGTATGGACGTTCTTGTGTCCATCGCACCACCTCCAGTCATAAAGTAAGAGCCACCGTCTTTACTTGTCTGTGAATCTATTATAATATCTATTTTTGGATTGTAAAACAGTTCATGTATAAAAACTCCGCCATTATGGGCGGAGTTTTACGCTATTAACGGTGTATCGCATAGAACGGAGAATTTCCCTTATAATCACTAATATCGTTGCCGTTATTCTCAACTATATATTGGTTTTTTAACTCTTTTCTAATTAAAAGTTGGGTATTTTCAAGTTGATACCAAGCAACTCCCTTAGCTATTTCGTCTTCCAATGTTTCTTGTTGAAATTTTTCAGGAACAGAAAATTGACTATCAAATGTATCATTTGAAAACTTGCCTGAGCTATGAATATCGGTTTTTAGAGCGACATCTGAGTGAGGCAGTAATAGTATAATTTGCTTCGCTTTATCGTATAATTTTGAAGAAGTTGCTGTAAAAACTACCCTACCATCATGGGTAAGAGCATGTTCATAATGTGCTTTTAGAACTTGTTCAGCGGAGATGTTGATCCCCCCGTCTGCATCTTGCGGAATCAATCGATAAACTACAATTTTCTCATCGCTCATTTATTCTTCCTCTTCCTCTTTCTTTTTCAGTCCCATCATGCCGACCCCTGCGAGGGCTAGACAGATCATAGGAAGCATGGCGTTTTCTGCTGTTCCTGTAGATGGGAGTTGGCTTTCAGCTGACTTGTAAACGGATAAGCCTCGGTAGACAACAGGTGTAGAGAGTTTCTTAGGTGCTGATTGAGGAAAAATCCCCTTATACTCAACTACCTTACCAGACTCGTCACGTACCTCAACGGCAGTACCCCCACGGCGCTCAATCTCAGCCTTCTGACGAGCCAAGGTTTCCTTACGAACAACCTCGTCGTACTCAGCCTTAACCTTGTTGTAACGAGCTGTAGCTTTAGCAGAGGTGGCTTTTAGTGGTTTAAGGTCAGCTAGCTGTTGAGCTAGGGTTTCTTTCAACTCCGCAAGCTTAGCAGAATACCCCTTGATAGCCGTCTGCAACTTAGGAAGCTCTACAGCCTTCTCTACTAAGAGTTTAGCCAAACGGTCAGCCTCAGCCACCTTTATAAGCTAGAGAACAAGCGTCTCAATGCTCGCTTAGATACTATCGATAAATTGATAGAGGCGCTAGATGCCAGCCCTGCCGCATTTTTTAATTTCCCACCCTCGGATTCCAGAAATCCTGAGCTTTATGAGTTGATGGAAGAAATCGAAGAATTACCAGCGGCGCAAAAGGAATTGTTCATAAAAGGCGTGAGGATACTGCTGCAATCCCTAAAATAGAAAAGACAAGCTAAAATAAAATAGCTTGTCTTTTTGTTTTATAGATTTATACCAAATTGTTGGGAAATCTTATGCGCCTCTTCGTCGATTGTTTCCCATTTTTCTGCTTCATGAATAAGTCTAAATTGTTCCAATCTATCTGCTACGTTGCAAAAAATTTCTAATGCTTCTTCTGACTGGAATATTGTTTCTAGTAGCGGTAAATAAGTCATAATGTTTTTCAGCATATCTTGATTGGAAAGCAGTCTAAAGAAATCAATATTTTCATCTTCAGATAGTTTATTAGCTTCCTGTGATAAATAGATTAGGAGTAATTCATTTCTTGTGAGGCGGCGCTTATCTCCTTTTCTTAGCTTTGTTAACGCTACTTCTAAGAAATCCACTTCAATCTCTCTAACATTATCTAATAACGCTCGTTTTTCTAAATTTTCAATTAAGTCTGTAACTTCTTTCAATGTGTGAGGATTTTCAGCAGTAATTTCTTCAGAAAGTGTCCTAGCCAATTCCTCTAGCTGCTTGTTCTGGAATATCGCCTCGTAGGTATCATTTGAAACCTTTTTTCCCATCAATAGATTATCTATAGTATCTACACCTATATACGATAGTCCACTTAAAATTTTTTTACGATTATCCCAAGTATCCTTTTCATACTGGGTCTGGTAGTCTTCTAGTCGTCCCACCATATTGGCAGTAATCATTGCTAAAAACGTCTTATCAGAAATATCTAATTTCATACAAGTTGCCTCCTGTTTTTGCTAATCATCTTACTAGATTTCTTTGAAGAAATCAATACTCTAAAAAATATTTAGGGTAAAACAAAATAAGGCAAAAGAACCCCATAAACACGCCTTGTCACAGAATAGGGTGATTAAGTTCTTGCTAAAAGCTACAATAGAAGCATGAGGTTGAGCTCAATAAATGTCCTCATACCCCTCTATCAATGACACGATAGAGAGAAGTCCTAGAAAGGAGGTAAGAGCCGTGAAAGTTGCTGAACTAATCTTGAGAGGCGTCCTATTACTAGGAGCAAGCACCTTGAAGAACTATGACAACAATAGTATCGAGGGAGTTGCCTTAGACATCGGTTACCGTTCCGACGGTAAATTTCAGTTAGTACGTGTGAAGGTGCTTGGTGCAAGTGTTGAGGATTACCTATCATCGATTGATGAGCAAGTGGAATTGACCCTGACCAATGTCACAATCACTTCATACATGAGCGGAAATCGTGCCGCCTTGTCTGTAAAAGCAGGCGCTGCAGTCATCACCGCTTAATGGTTCTACAGAGGGGAGTCTCTTCGATCCCCCCTCTGTACTTTTTAACAAAAAGGAGAATAAAATGGTTAAAAAATTTTTACAGCTTTCCTTAAAAGCAAAAGTAATTCTTAGTGCCTTGGGTATTACTGGGCTTGTATTACTGGCAATTATCGCCAACTACTTATTCCCATTTGTAGCTGTAGCGGTAATACTTGCCGCAATAGCTGCTGAAGGGGACTTCTCAAAGCTATTTCCTCGTGCTCAACCTTTCATCTATGATGGAGGAGCACTCGGAGCTTGCTTTAGCAGTTTAGTTCGCGAGCTCGGACAGCACACAACTTTACCAGACCTCAACTATTGGGGATATCGCCAAATTACAATTACGAGAGATAAGCGTGCAGTTGCTATTGAACTTTATGCTCTCATAGAATCTAACGACAACCCTATTCGTAAAGAGTATATGGAGAGATTGGTCGCACTGCATTTAAACGAACAGTTGTCTCGTAACGGGTTGAGTATCTTTCCAAGTGGGTATACTTTTAAGGTGCATTCCGTAACTGAAATGCCTGACGCATTAGGTGTAGAGTTCCTTGTCATTCGGGTTATCTTTGGATTTGATAATGAGAGCGTGCTTTCATTGGAAAATCAGCTACAATTTCAGCCTGTCACACTTCCTGTTGAGAAGGAGGCTGTTGACGATGATTTCTAGGAAAAGACGGCACTCCGACGGGATTGAGGCATTTCTCAGCAAAAAGGCTTTGGATTTGGGGATTCATTCCCCTGTCCCTTTGCCGTTGATTTCTCCACCACACTTGGCTTGCTTCGGTACGTCTGGGTCGGGAAAGACTTATGCAAGTAAGTTGTTGTTGGCTAAAATTTCAAAGCATTTTAACACATGCTGCGTCATCTCTGACTATAAAAGCGACATTGACTTTGAATTTTTGAAAGATGAAGACTTTTGTTTTCGATACCGAGAGGTAGGGAGATGGTTTGATTTAGGTATGCAGCTACTTTCTAATAGGCAATTAGGAGTTGATCAGTTGCGTATCCCGATTGTGCTCTTTCAGGACGAAATGGCTGCTTACTTTACTAGCTTAACCAAAAAAGAGCGTGATGAACGGATTCATCAACTTTCTCAGTTACTAATGCTAGGACGCTCATTTAATATTTTTGTTTGGATATCTCAGCAAAGACCTGATACAGAATATTTTGGTAAATCTCGGGACAATATTGGTAGCAAGATTGTACTTGGGAAAATAAGCAAAGAAGTCTTAAATATGGTCTTTCCTGATGATAAGGAAGAGGTTACAGTCCAAAATCCACGAGGTATAGGATATGTGACCATCGACGGGCGAGGCACAGAGCAGATTGTCTGTCCTAAGTATAACGTAGCTAAAGCTGAACAAGCTATATTACAGGCTGTCCGACGAACGGCAAAGTACTACTCTTTGCAGGCGCTGCTTGGCGAGGAAGACGGAGCGGGCGAAGCCTAGCGAACGTCGAACCTCGACCAAGTAGCCTAGATGGGGGTACTGTAAAGACCCCCGTTCCACTCCCTGTTATATTTTAAATTTTACATATTCCACTTTAGGGAAAAACTTATTCTACAGTTAAAATACTGTTAAATCAAGTTTTTCTGACAACATTTAATTTAGGGTGCTTTTCCCTTGCTACTGTAGGAGAATAGAAGCATAAGAAGCCCGCCGCATTAACTTCTTTTAGGCGGATAGAAAGGATTAAAACATGGCATGTAAAAACGAAATTGAAACTTATCTTGATAATAACAGCGAACACAACCCAGTCATTATGACAAGTGTAGATGAGGTAACGTTTGTTATCAAACCTACAGAAGATACTGTAGGAGAGTACCCAGATAATTGGTATCAAATTGCGTTATCACTCGCTGAAGCGGTAGCGGAAAAACTATCTTTACCCGTTTTATTTGGAGATTATCTCCCACTGGAAAGACCACCGGCAGGATATACAGACGGTTTTACCTTTCAGCGCTTTCCTTATTACTTTGCGATTGCGTGGCATAAAATCAACTTTACTATGGGGATTGTCATAAAATTTTCTGCTTCAGCCTTGTCTCACTATAAAGCTACCTATCAAGATCACTATAGTGAGGCTGTTGATGTTCATAATATTGCACAGCTGCTGGACGATGATTATTATGAGTTACGCCTTTCGCGCATTGACCTCGCTGTTGATTACTTTAACTACTCGATGTCTGTGAATGATCTTTACCAAGGTCTGAAAGATAAACGGTACATTATTACTAATCATAAGGCGCATAAGAATCTGTCAAAGGTTAGCGCTCAAGAAGTAAATGGTCAAGCGCAAACCATTTATATCGGTAGTAAGAAAAAGAACGTTAATGCTTTATTGCGTATTTACAACAAATATCAGGAGCAATTAGATAACCACCAAGCCCGCTATAAGCACTTGACCAGATATTGTGATTCTTGGCTTCGTATGGAAGTTTCTTATAAAGGGACATATAGCAATCAGATTCTTGCTTTATTGTTGACGATTGATACTCCTCAAGATTTAAGTAAGCTCATTGCCAATAAGATGATTGATAAGTATTGTTTTTACGATACCGATACTGGAGCTGATCTTCCATTTACCAGTGATCTACTCAGAGGTCTCGGTAGATTCCCAGCTCTAGATTCTCTAAACTCTCGCAACAATGACCTTGTAGCAACTATTTCTTACTTAATGAAAGGGAGCGGACTCTTCCCTCTCCTTAAGAAAATAGAAGAGATTTGGGGGACTCAGGCTCGAAATCATTTCATTATTAGGCTAGTCCAAGAATATGAAATCAATTACACGCCCAATCCAGATGTTCGGTTGTGGTTAACGAAATTTGGCAGCGAACTATCCAAGCTCAATTTCAAAGACTTCCTTGAAGACGCTTTCCAAATTTTTTATCAAAAAAACAACATCACTCCGAAAGATTCCGCCAAGAAGCAAGAGAGCGATGTTGCAGATGGAGATAAGCGGTAGCCTATCCTGCTGCCTATTATCTCATAACGAGAAAGGAAAATCCAGTTATGATGGAAGAAATTAAAGTTGATATTTCAGATATTACTATTAAACTCCCCGATACCTACTGTATCGTCTCCCAGCATGAGTATGATGAGCTTATCAAACAAAGTAGTAAAGGTCGCTATTTAAGTCTTTCAGATGTTTTAGAGCTGCTTTCAGTATCTCGACCTTGGTTACTTGAAAATGTCCTCTATAAACCTGCTATACGCTCTAAGATTGATATTGAGCAGAATCCAAATGGTGGATTTGTCAAATATCCGTCCAATCAAGGGGAGCGCTACCTCTTCTTAGCTAGTAAGACAAAAGATTTCTTTGAGAAAAATTTTTATGAAATTATGGTACAATAATCTTGGTAAAACCTTGATTATCGCTTTTAGAAAGAGGTAATCAATTATGTCAATTTCCTGTTCACAACGTGGAAAAAATAAAACTTGGTCATACCGTGTCTTTGACACCAAAGGGAAGTTACTTGCAACCGCAAGTGGCTTTTCTACTAAAAAAGAAGCTGAACTTGAGGCTATGCAAATAGAGCTAAAGGCTTCTAATCATCTAACCGTTAATTCATCTGCTTCACTCTATGAGCTGTGGCAAGAATGGCTTGATGTTAGTGTTCGTCCTTTAGATAAGAGTGAAGCGACCTTATCCAAACACCAGAGGCGCGGGGATTTGCTATTACAGATGTTTGGGGATTTACCTGCCACTCAGATAAAGTTCAGCCAGTATCAGCGTGAACTCAATAAATACGCTGAACGAGTGACCAAAGACACCGTAAGAAGACTGAATGCTGAAGTGCGGAAAGTTATCCAATTTGCCCAACGGGATCATTTGGATATAACGGACTTTACAGAGGGGGCTATTATCACTGGTAAGCGTGCTAGTAAAGCAGCACATGAAAAGTATATCAGTAATATAGCTGATTATTACAAACTTCTGTCTGAATTGAAAGGACGCATGGACTATCAGAGATCCGTGACACCGTACTTGCTCTTTATAGAGGCAAAAACAGGCTTGCGCTTTGGTGAAGCCGTTGGTCTGACTTGGGATTGCATTGACTGGGAAGACAAGACTATTCATACCTACAGACGTTATGACAGTGTCACTTATCAATGGAAACCACCCAAAACAGAAACCTCTGTCCGCCATGTTCCGATTGATGATGAAACTATTACTGTATTGAAAAAACTTCAGTATGAGCAAGCTAGGACGCTATTTCACCATGGAATAAAGAATGAGAAAAACTTTCTGTTCTATGATGTGGTTTATGGTGTTCCAACCAATACAGGTGTAAATAAGTATTTGCGGTTGGTGTTAAAGAAGCAGCAAATAAAGCCGTACAATCTGACGGCTACAGGTCTTCGCCACACTTACGCAAGTATTCTATTAGCTAAAGGTGTTGACATTTGGGTAGTAGCTACTGTTCTGGGACATAAGGACATCAAGCAGGTAACCGAAACTTATGGACACCTACTTAAAGAAAAGAAAGATAAGGAATACAACCTGATTAGAAGTCTTCTACAAGTATCATAGTATTCTTTGAACAAATTTTGAACAAAAATGAAAAAAGCCCTATAAATAAGGCTTTTTCGGCACTAAAAAATGCCCCCTGCAGGGATCGAACCTGCGACCCACGGATTAAGAGTCCGCTGCTCTGCCAGCTGAGCTAAGGAGGCAATAGAAAAAGCTGTATTGGTGCCGGACCTTCACGATTTGTATTGAACCCGCGCAATTAAGCAGGTGGGCAACTCGCTCTAACTGAAGCTGTTTCCGTGTGAGACGGCCTACATGCTGTTAGAAGACTTTTGTTTCCCTAATAATACAAAAAATAGTCGGTCAACACTTAAGTGTGAAGTCGTACACCACAGCGTTTCTATAATTATAATACCATAAATTTTGAAAAATTCAAGAGAAAAATGTGATTTTTTGCAAACGATGTCATCATTTTTTTAAGTCATCAATCTTATCCTTGGTCATTCCAAGGGCTCGCTCGTATTTGCCATTCTCATTAGGCGTGAAGTAATTGGCATCTTTTATCTTGTCAGGCAGATAGTCCTGCTTAACCCAATTGCCAGGATAGGAGTGAGGGTAGAGATAGTCCTGTGCGTTGCCCAGTTCCTTGCTGCCGGCATAGTGGCCGTCTCGTAAGTGGCGGGGAATGGGGAGGTTTCCATTCTTTCTTAGGTCAGCTAAAGCCTTGTCCATGGCCAGATAGGCTGAGTTGGACTTGGGCGATAGAGCCAGATCAATAACAATATTGGCAATAAGGATACGGGCTTCAGGAAAGCCGATTCGTTGGGCTGCTTCCAGAGCTGTGACGGTATGAACTTGAGCGTCTGGATTTGCCAGGCCAATATCTTCGTAAGCGATAACGGTCAAGCGGCGAGCCAGACTAGGCAGGTCTCCAGCTTCAACGAGGCGGGCTGCATAGTGAAGGCTGGCATTGACATCAGAGCCGCGGATGGACTTCTGCAGAGCAGAGAGGACATCGTAATGTCCGTCCCCGTCCTTATCCATGGTGATGTAGCTCTTTTGCAGGCTGTTTTCCATCACATCGAGCGTGATGTGACGGATGCCCTTGTCATCTTCAGGGGTAGAGAGTACGGCTAGGTCCAGTGAATTATAGGCGGAGCGTAGGTCTCCGTTGGTAGAGATAGCAATGAAATCCAGAGCTTCATCATCTAGCTCCACTGGAAAATCAAATCCGCGCTCCTTATCCGTCAAGGCTAGCTGAATGGCTATCCGGATGTCGTCGTTGCTGAGGGGCTCAAGCTCAAATATCTGAACCCGGCTTCGGATGGCAGGGGTGACAGAGAAGAAAGGATTTTCTGTCGTCGCTCCAATCATGATGACCAGACCGCTTTCTAATAGCGGCAGTAGGAAGTCTTGTTTTGTTTTATCCAAGCGGTGAATCTCGTCTAGCAGGAGCACCAGTCCGCCGGAAAATTTCGCTTCTTCAGCAATCTCCTGCAGGCGCTTCTTGCTATCTACAGTGGCATTAAAGGTCCGAAAAGCATATTTAGTTGTGCCGGCAATAGCCGAGGCGATGGAGGTCTTGCCGATGCCGGGCGGCCCGTAGAGAATCATCGAGGACAGGCGGTTGGCTTCAACCATGCGACGGATGATTTTCCCGGGTCCGACCAGATGTTGCTGGCCTATAATCTGATCAATGTCAGTAGGCCGCATGCGCAGGGCGAGGTTTTCTGGCATAAGATTTCCTTTCTGCAAGTGTTTTTCTTGGCTTTTTGTGTTACTATTGTAGATAGTAATATTTTATCACAATGAAAAGAGGAAATCATGGCTAAGTACGGTTTTTTGGAGATATTGGACGAGGAAATGGGGAAGAGCTTTCCTTTTGACTATGAGATAAACTGGGACAAGAAGAATCACGCGGTAGAAGTAGCCTTTCTCCTTGAGGTGCAAAATCCAGGTGGGATTGAGACTGTTGATGCTGAGGGCAATGCTTCGGCTGAGGATATTTACTTTGAGGAAGCCGTGCTTTTCTATAATCCGACCAAGTCTCGCTTTGAGGCCGAGGACTATCTGGCTGCCCTGGCCTATGAGCCGAAGAAGGGGCTGTCACGGGAGTTTCTGGCTTATTTCGTGGATTTCCTAACCCAAACGGCTGAGTCTGGTCTCGATGCACTCATGGACTTTTTAGCAGATCCAGAGGCAGCAGAGTTTGAGATGGCTTGGAATGCTGAGGCTTTTGAAAATGGCAGAGCAGATTTGACTGAGACTGACTTTTATTCCTATCCGAGGTATTAGGAGGCGCTTATGGAAAATGCAGAAGGACTAGATTTACTGCACAAACAGATGGAATTTTCTGGCTGCAAGATTGCCTTGCTCTGTGATGACAAGCTGCTGACTATCTTGCGAGATGATATTTCAACCATTCCTTGGCCCAATATGTGGGAACTGCCGGGAGGTGGCCGTGAGGGTGAGGAGACACCTTTTGAATGTGTTCAAAGAGAAGTTTTCGAAGAGCTTGCTTTGAAGCTTGAAGAAACGGCTATTGTCTGGGTTAAGGCATATCCAGGAATGCTTGATCCAGACAAAACCTCTATTTTTATGGTGGGGACTATCACTCAGGAAGATTTTGCCAGTATCGTCTTTGGCGATGAGGGACAGGCTTATCAGATGATGGATGTGAGCAAGTTCTTATCAGATGAAAAGGTTGTTCCGCAGCTACAGGACAGGTTGAGAGATTATTTGGAGGTGCGAGCATGATTTATATTGAACGGGCAGGAGCTGGGGATTTAGAGACTATTATTGCCATTCAGCGAGCGAGTTTTAAGGCCGTTTATGAGAAATATCAGGATCAATACGACCCCTATCTGGAGGAGCGTGAGCGGATTCGCTGGAAGCTGGTTGAGCGGCCCAATAGTTTTTATTATTTTGTCAAAGACGCCGAGAAGATTCTTGGCTTTATTCGCTTGAATACAAATGACGAACAGACAGCAGGCTGGATTGGAACAGTAGCGATTTTGCCAGAGTACCAGAATAAAGGATATGGTTCTGAGGGGCTTGGTCTGATAGAGGAGAAATTCTCCACCGTTATGCAATGGGATTTGTGCACGGTTTTTCAAGATAAAGGCATGGTAGCTTTTTATGAGAAAAACGGCTATCATCAGACCCATACTGAGCCCGAAAAAGAGGGCATGGATATGGTTTACATGACAAAGACAATGAAATAAACAAAGAAAGGATTGTTCAGTTAAATTTCCAAACTGAACCCGCCCTAAACACTGTGCTAAAAAGATAAGGTTCTCTTAGACATAAGACTTGTCAGAGAATTTTCTATTTTGGTCTTAGGTTTTACGGGCTTGGTATTTTAATGATGGACACTTGGCAGGAATTAACGATTGAAGTGAAGCGTGAGGCGGAGGAAGCAGCCTCGAATATTCTGATTGAGCTGGGCAGTCAGGGTGTGGCTATCGATGACAGCGCAGACTATCTGGGGCAGGTTGACCAGTATGGTGAGCTTTTTCCAGAAGTTGAGCAGAGCGAGCGGGTCCGGATTACCGGCTACTACCCGGATTCGGTGGATATAGAGGCCATTGCGGCCCAGGCCAATGAGCGTCTGGCTGAGCTGGATGGCTTCGGCTTGGAGACGGGAGATATTCAGCTGACTCGGCAGGAACTGGCTGAGGAAGACTGGGCGGACAACTGGAAGAAATACTTTGAGCCAGCTCGGATTACCCATGACTTGACCATTGTGCCATCTTGGACGGAGTATGAGGCGACAGCTGGTGAGAAGATTATCAAGCTAGATCCTGGTATGGCCTTTGGTACAGGCACTCATACGACGACCAAGATGAGCCTCTTTGCTCTGGAGCAGGTCTTGCGGGGCGGAGAAACGGTGCTGGATGTAGGTACAGGAAGTGGTGTCCTCTCCATTGCCAGCTCTCTCTTGGGCGCTAAGGACATCTACGCTTATGATTTAGACGAGGTGGCAGTGCGCGTGGCTCAGGAAAATATTGAGCTCAATCCAGGTATGGAGAACATTCATGTGGCACCAGGTGATCTTCTCCGAGGGGTAGAAATCGAGGCGGATGTCATCGTTGCCAATATCTTGGCCGATATTCTCATCCATCTGACAGAAGATGCTTATCGTCTAGTCAAGGATGAGGGCTATCTGATTATGAGTGGGATCATTTCTGAGAAGTGGGAAATGGTGCGCGAGTCAGCAGAAGCGGCAGGATTTTTCCTGGAAACGCATATGATTCAGGGAGAATGGAATGCCTGTGTCTTTAGGAAAACGCAGGACATTTCAGGCGTGATAGGTGGTTAGATGCAACAGTATTTTATAAAAGGAATTCCTCAGTCTCCTCTGGTCATCACGGATAAGGACACGGCTAAACATATGTTTTCAGTCATGCGGCTCAAAGCGGGAGACCAAGTTACACTAGTCTTTGATGATGGCGTGAAACGGCTGGCTCGGGTGTTAGACCCCGGCCAGCAGAGCTTGGAAATCTTGGAGGAGCTAGCAGACAATACCGAGCTGCCGGTTCAAGTGACCATTGCTTCGGGTTTTCCCAAAGGCGATAAGTTGGAATTTATCACTCAAAAGGCAACGGAGCTAGGAGCCTGTGCTCTCTGGGGCTTTCCAGCTGACTGGTCGGTGGCCAAGTGGGATGGCAAAAAACTGGTCAAAAAGAGCGAAAAGCTGGAGAAAATTGCTCAGGGAGCAGCAGAGCAGAGCAAGCGCAATCTAATTCCAGAAGTTCGGCTCTTTGATAAAAAGGCAGATTTTCTGGCAGCCTTGGCAGTCTTTGACCGTATCATCGTGGCCTATGAAGAATCGGCCAAAGAAGGAGAATCTGCAGCTCTAGTTCGGGCTCTGTCGGGCTTGGTAACCGGCGCAAAAGTGCTCTTTATCTTCGGACCGGAGGGTGGTCTCTCGCCAGATGAAATAGCAGCCTTTGGCCAAGCAGGGGCTGTATCAGCAGGTTTGGGACCACGTATCCTTCGGGCTGAAACCGCTCCGCTTTATGCCTTGACGGCAGTCAGTGTTTTGTTGGAATTGAGCAAGGACAGTCTTTAAAAAGTAAAATCAGCAGCCACTTTGGCTGCTGATTTTTTAATCATTATTGTCTTTCACGTTTTTTAAAGGTGAAGATTCCTGCAAGTCCAGTCACAACAAGTCCCAAGAGTCCGAGCGATGACGTCTTTTCTCCGGTTGCTGGGAGGCTTTCTGCTCCTGCCTGTCTGTGGGACGCTTGCTTGTTTGTGCTAGGGTCAACAGCAGTCAAGACAGGGAAGTCTACTTTGCTATGCTGCAGGTTGGCTGCTTCGACTGCGATAGTCGGAGAGCTTGTCTGCTCAATAGGCACTGATTCAGTTTTCGGTGCGACGTAGACGAATTTGTATTCGCCAAATCCTTCTTGGGCAGAAGCTGCTAGATAGACGATGTCTCCGTCAGTACCAATCAAGTTCTTGGCCTTATCAGCTGTCAGGAAGCGCAGGTCCAGTCCCTTGATGGTGTCAGCGAAATGCCAGTTCTGATCTGCACTTGGATTGATATTTTTGACAGCCAAGATATAGTTGATGATAGCTTGGCGGTTTTCCAGATTGAGCAGACGGTTGAGGCTGGCTTCACGCACTCCTGGGAAGTTACCATTAGACCGGTAGTTGTTGGTCACGACGATAAATTCCTGATTGGGGTCAATCTCCTTGCCTTGGTATTTCAGATTACGGACCCGGCTGGCATTTGGGTTGGCCAGTTTGCCTTCGCGGTCGTATTTGTTCGGCTGGGTAATGTCAAACTCATAGGTAACACCGTCGATAACATCAAAGTTATAAGTCCGGTAGTCAGTATTGACCAGATTTTGCGGTTGGCTATTGTTAGGGTCAATGGTATTGAACTGGCCAGCTGACATTTCCAACCATTCTTTGAGCTGGGCACCGTTGACCTTGAGGATAGCTGTGACATTATCGTAAAGATAGAGGTCTGCTACATTCTTGATGGCAATAGGGCCAGCTGGAATGTCTGTGTAGGCCGTTGCATCCCCACGAGTTCCTGCCTTGAAAGGCGCTGCTGCAGACAGGATAGGAAGATTGGCTTCAGGCGTGCCAGCCAGCTCTTGCTTAGCATACCAAAGCTGGGCATTGTTGACGATTTGCACGGATGGATCGTCTTTGACCAGAGCGAAGTAACTAGTAATCGGTGCAGTCGTGGTGCCGACTTGCTGGCGGACATAGTTAATAGTCCCTTGGTGAGATTCTTGGGCTATGTCAATGACGCGCTGATCTGCCACATTAGACTTGGTATCTACCCTGCGGATGGAGCCCTTGCTATCAGTGACTTTCCATTTGCCGTCAGTATAGTTGAGCTTGAGGTCGATGACGCCTAAATGGTCGCCGTATTTACCAGCCATGGTTACTGGAGTGCCATTGATTTTACCGTTGACTCCGTCTACGCCAGAGTATTTTTCGTAGAAGCCAGTTCCGTTTCCGCTTGGAAATTCTGCGTGGGAGTGGCCCGTTACGACAGCATCCACACCTGGCAGGCTGGCGATTTGATAGCCTTCATTTTCCTCGCCTTTTTCATACTTGTCGTCTCCGATACCAGAGTGAGAAAGTACCAAAGTGATGTCTGCACCGGCCTTGCGCATCTCAGGAATGATATCTCGAATAGCCTCAACGGAGTCACGAACGACCACTTTTCCTTCTAGGTTTGCCTTATCCCAGTTGAGAATCTGCGGCGGGACAATCCCAGTAACACCAATCTTGACAGTCGTCAAACGGCCCTGAGTATCCGTAAAGGTCTTTTCGATGATTTTGTAAGGCTGATAGATGAATTTACCAGTCGCTGGATCCAGCACATTGGCATTGACAAGAGGCATGCCTGCTGTCTCGATTACGCGGTCCAGATAGTCCAGACCGTAGTTGAACTCATGGTTTCCTAGCGTACCAGCTTCAAAGCCCAGAGCTTGCAGGGCAGCGTACATAGGGTGCTGCTCGCCTTTCTCCACAGGATCCACGATGGCCTTATAGGTTCCCAGCGGCGTTCCTTGGATAGTATCGCCATTATCTACCAAGAGGACATTTGGATTTTCTTTCTTTGCTTTCTCGATCAGCACAGCTGTTTTAGCCAGTCCCAAGGTCTCTACTGGCTTGTCCTGATAGTAGTCGTAGTTGACCAAGTTGGTATGGAGGTCGGTCGTTGCCAAGATACGAACATCAACAGTCTGTCCCTCCACGGGCTTAGTATCCTCAGTAGCCGCGACATTGCGAGCCATAGCCATCAGAGCATCAGTATTTCCACTGGTATTTTCTGGGGAAATAGCAGAGCTAGGCTCCGTGCTCTCTGGTGTCGCAGTAGCTTCAGTAGGACTTGCAGCAGTCGTTGGTTTTGCTTCCGCCACGCTGCTTTCTACTGGAGCAGGATTAGCAGTGACTGGTGCAGTATTCTCATCAGCCTGAACAGTATTTACAGCTGCCGCAAGAGCCGCTGCGCTCAAAAGCACAACCGTTTTTTGAAGGGATGATTTAGACATAATATCTCCTTTGTTAAAATGAATTTCAGACTTATATTATACTATATTAAAACGCTCTCATCAAGAGAAGATCATAAATTAAAACTTAATAAAATTGACTGGAAGCTTCATAAGTTGCAAATATG
Organism: uncultured Streptococcus sp.; assembly: GCF_963528215.1. GTDB lineage: Bacteria > Bacillota > Bacilli > Lactobacillales > Streptococcaceae > Streptococcus. Next base: position 45,448 of record NZ_CAURVL010000003.1, on the reverse strand, counting down.
AGAATATAAACTAAAACAGAATGCTCCAAGATTTACCACTATTGTATCCGTTTTCATATTTTGGTATAATAGTGATGAACTCACTTGGGTAAGTCGGAAAGGAAAATAAAACAGAAAAAATCAGACTGCCTAAGCTGGGAAGCGTATTTGCATTCTTTGCCTGATAAGGAGAGGAGGTTCGCCATGACTATGTCTGCCTTATTTGAGTTGTTTGTCGCCCTTTTAGGTGTGACATCTACTTGCTACCTTGTCTACGCTTATTGTCAATTTATCAAGGAAGAAGTTCATCACTTTCTTCATCACAACCCGCCCGTTTAAGGCGGGTTTTTGCTTTTGGGAAAATAGTTTATACTATATAATGAAACTAATAGAGATTGAGGAGTGTTTATATGTCTAAGAGAAGAAATAGAATTATGGGGCTTATTGGCCTAACTGTATTGATATTGCTGGGAGCAGGCCTCTACCTAGCTCATAAAAATCAAGAATTTCAAAATGAGATGACAAGAATTGTCCACAGTGAGGAAGTTAGAAAAATGATTGTAGAAGCATTAAAAGAAGAAGATCCGAATGCTTTAACGGATAAAGGGAAAATTCGTTCTTATAAAATTGATGATAGCTCCATTAAACATAATCCAATGGGAGGCATTATGTTTCATGTTATAATTAATGACGATTCGGATGCTGTATTTAAATTTGGTATAAGGAAATATAGTCAAGATGGTAGAATGAGTTTAGTTGGCGGCACTCTTACGGAAAAACTTCAACAGTTACTAGAGGAGTGACAGCCAAATAGCCATAAGAAGATTTCTTTTTTTAGAGGTGAATACATGAAGAAAAAACATAAAATTATCTTATCAGTTATCAGCTTGTTTGTGGCTGTTTGCATAGGAGTAGGTCTCTACCTAGCTCATAAAAATCAAGAATTTCAAAATGAAATGTTCAGGATTGTTCATAGTGAGGAAGTAAGGGAGTTGATTATGGAGGAATTAAAAGCAATCGATCCTCATGCTTTAACGGAGAAAGGGAAAATCCATTCTTATAAAATAGATGATGCAAGTATTCGTCATAATCCAATGGGAGGCATTATGTTTGATATTATCGTCAATGATAGTATAAGTATGGTTGGGAAAATGGGAATTCAAAAAGATGGCGGAAGTAAGCAACTAAGTTCAGTTGGTATGGATGAATCAGCAGGTTTGCAAGCTTTGGTAGGGGAGTAATGACAAGTGATTCACTATTCTAGTTATAGCGATAATCTCTGGCTTTAATTGAAATTGTAAAACCTATGTTATATAATAGATTATAAGAATAATAGGGGGTGTCCCATGAAGAAAAAGCATAAAATTATACTAATTATAGTCGGTTTGTTTGTGGCTGTTTGTCTAGGAGGAGGAATGTATATGGCTCACAAAAATCAAGAATTTCAGAATGAGATGGTAAAGATTGTCCACAGTGAGGAAGTGAAGAATCTAATAGAAAAGAAATTAAAAAAATTAGATCCTCATGCTTTGACGGATAAGGGGAAAATTCGTTCTTATAAAATTGATGATAGAACCATCAAACATAATCCGATGGGGGGCATCATGTTTGATATTGTCATTAATGATGACCCTGATATTGTTGGGTCAACAGGGCTTAGAAAATATGGGGAGAATGAGGCGATACGAACTGTAGGTATGGATAGATCGAAAGGTCTTCAGAAGTTACTAGAGGAGTGATGATTAATGATTAGTTATGATGATAGGGAAAAAAATGAAATAGCCTGGAAGCAATACAATGCGAATTCATATAAAATTGGTAAAGAAATCACAATTGAAGCAAGTGACGGTTCGGATATTACCATTGGCTATGTTTCTGATATTTTTAGTGATTCTACTGGAACTAATATAAAGAATGAAGATGGTCTGAACAATGTATTCAAAAGGATGGACGAGGAACGGTTTGGTTTAGATGGTTATGTCATTACAGATAAAGAGGTGGGAGGAAATGTTAAACCTGAGGATGTAAAAGAAATTACCGTGTTATTTCAAGGTTCTGAGTTTGATTTCTCATCTATTAAAGGTGCAAAAGGCACGATAAATGACTGGGGAATTACAGATACTCAGATGGCTGTGAATATTTTGCGTTCTCGGTACCTTGGCACTAATATGGGAGTGGCTAAACAGCAGGAGTTGGCAGCAAAGGGGCTTAAAGAAATGATGGATAAGTACCCAAATGCTCGAGTTAGTCTCTACGCTCACTCTCTGGGGTCAATGGATGGCCAGGTCGCTTTAGCAAGTCTAGAAGACAGCTATCTGCAGCGCATTGATGGGGCCTATCTATATGAGGGGCCAAATACCTATCTAGTTTTAACTGATAAACAGAGGAAGCAAGTTGATAAAATCAAGTACAAAATTTTTAACTATGTTGATCCGAAAGACTTCATTGCTATGCAGTATCCAGAAACGGGGAGCGAGGGAGTTGTTGGGACACTTGTAAAAATTAACAGTAAGGGGAAAGATAACTGGATTCAACAGCATATGTGGGGTGGCTATGAATATGACTCAGGTTATTTAAATGTGAGAGAGTCAGATCTTCAGGATTACCGCCTTGCTCGCGCCAAGCAAGCTATGGAGCAGCTTGATATTAAGAAAAAAGCATTGAGTGAACGCTATCAGAAAATGGTTGCTGCTGGTTATACTAGAACTGAAATGATTTACCTAGATAGTGAGCAAGCTACAACTTTTGCATCCAGTTTGCAAAACTTGGCAGCTATTTCGACTGAAGCAATTATGGCTTTTTGTGATTATGGTGTATCTAAAGTCAGTGGAAGGTGGGATGCTCTGTTAGCTCAAGCTCAGGCGATGCCGAATGTCTCTAGACTGTTAAGTGAAGCAGAGGTGGTAGATGCTCTTTCTCAAGTAGGAGCTACAAAGGATACCGTTGAAACTAGCATCATAACTGAGCTGAAAGATATGCGGAACAAAGCCGTCAAGACTAAAGAAGAATTTGATGGACTAAGTTCTAAACTTCTTAATGGAATCCAAGAATTAGTGAAAAAGGATGAGGGGCTTGCTAGGGAGTACAAAAGATGGGGCAACATATAGAGAATAAGAAGGATAAGCTTTATGAACAGCTCAGGAGTACTCAAGAACGCTATAATGCGGAGTATGATAAATATTTAGATGAGAAGCGAAATTTCGAAGAAGTAATGACTGAAACGGATGATCTCTATCATTCTGCAAGGCAGCAAATACAAGATATGGAAGATTATACAGTTTCTTGCTTGAGACGTTCCACAGAAGGTGCTCAGCTTATCCATGAATTTTATGATAAAGTTTTTCAAGTACAAGATAATCTTGAGATAGAATACCGTAAAGAGCGCGAAGGGGTTGAAGAGGAATGTTCACTTTTGGATAAACGATTTCGTAAAAAGTCAGATAAATATGATGAAGAATTAGCTCATATAAGGAGAGATATCTATGGGGAAAAGTAAAATAGCTGCTAAACTTGATATAGACGCTTACCTTAAAACTTTGGCTTTAGGGACGATTAAGACATTAGGTAAGGCAGCATTGGCGGAAGTTCAGAAGGAAAGAGATGATGTCAAAAAAAACGTCTCTACTATTGCGACAGACTGGGATCGGTCTGTGGGTCAGATTATAGGTGGCTTAAATCAAGTTTTGGTCGGTCAATTTTCTAATCAAGTCAAAGAAAGTGCCCAGCAAAAGAGAAGTGGTATTCAGGAATTGCAGGATAATAAGTAAGGCTTTGTTTTTACCGGCCTCACACCGGATAACTCCCGCCCGTTTAAGGCGGGTTTTTATATGGACCGTCTTCTAGGTTTTCATATTGGGTTAAAAGTGATAAAATAGTAGGCAGGAATTGGAGAGACGAGATGCCAAAAGAAGTGAATTTGACGGGCGATCAGGTATTGGCCCTTACGAGAAAATATCTGGCTGCGGAGGATGTGGCCTTTATACAGAAAGCTTTGATCTATGCGATTGACTGTCACAGTGGGCAGTTTCGCAGGTCAGGTGAGCCTTATATTGTGCATCCTATTCAGGTGGCAGGGATTTTGGCCACGCTCAAGCTAGATGCAGTAACGGTTGCCTGCGGTTTTCTGCATGATGTGGTAGAGGATACCCGTGCGACGCTGGATGATTTGGAAAGAGAGTTTGGGACGGATGTGCGCGTGATTGTCGATGGCGTTACCAAGCTGGGTAAGGTCAAGTACAAATCCCACGAGGAGCAGCTGGCAGAAAATCACCGTAAGATGCTGATGGCCATGTCGGAGGATATCCGGGTTATTTTGGTCAAGCTGGCAGACCGTCTCCACAATATGCGGACGCTGAAGCATCTGCGCAAGGATAAGCAGGAGCGGATTTCCCGGGAAACAATGGAAATCTACGCACCCTTGGCTCACCGCCTGGGGATTTCCAGTGTCAAGTGGGAACTGGAGGATTTGTCCTTCCGTTATCTCAATGAAGTGGAATTTTACAAAATTTCCCACATGATGAAGGAGAAGCGTCGGGAGCGTGAAGCTCTGGTAGAAGAGGTAGTTCAGAAGATTGAGACCTATGCTGGCGAGCGCAATCTGCATGGTAAGATTTATGGCCGACCCAAGCATATCTACTCGATCTATCGCAAGATGCAGGACAAGAAGAAGCGTTTTGATGAGATTTATGATCTGATTGCTATTCGCTGTATCTTAGATACCCAGAGTGATGTTTATGCCATGCTGGGCTACATTCATGAGCTTTGGCGGCCGATGCCGGGGCGGTTCAAGGATTACATTGCCAATCGCAAGGCCAATGGTTACCAGTCTATCCATACGACCGTTTATGGACCCAAAGGTCCGATTGAGTTTCAGATTCGGACCAAGGAAATGCATGAAGTGGCAGAGTACGGGGTTGCGGCTCACTGGGCTTACAAGAAAGGTGTCAAGGGACAGGTAGACAGCAGAGAATCAGCCATCGGGATGAACTGGATCAAGGAGCTGATGGAGCTTCAAGATCAATCCAATGATGCCAAGGACTTCGTTGATTCGGTCAAGGAGAGCTATCTGGCTGAGGAAATCTACGTCTTCACACCGGATGGAGCAGTGCGCTCTCTGCCTAAGGACTCGGGCCCGATTGACTTTGCCTATGAGATTCATACCAAGGTCGGTGAGAAAGCCACAGGAGCCAAGGTCAATGGCCGCATGGTGCCCCTGACAACCAAGCTTAGGACAGGGGATCAGGTGGAAATTATCACCAATGCTAACTCCTTCGGACCGAGCCGCGACTGGCTTAATATTGTCAAGACCAGCAAGGCCAGAAATAAAATCCGTCAATTCTTTAAAAATCAAGACAAGGAGCTATCTATCTCCAAAGGGCGGGAGCTCTTGCAGGCTCAATTTCAGGAGCATGGCTATGTAGCCAATAAGTACATGGACAAGAAGCACATGGAAGAAGTGCTGCAGAAGACCAGTTATAAGACTGAAGAGGCGCTTTTTGCAGCGATTGGCTTCGGTGAGATTGGTGCCATTAGTATTTTCAACCGTTTGACAGAAAAAGAGCGCCGTGAGGAAGAGCGGGCCAAGGCCAGAGCAGAAGCGGAGGAATTGGTCAAGGGCGGCGAGGTCAAGGTTGAAAACAAAAAAGACACCCTCAAGGTTAAGCACGAAGGCGGTGTAGTCATTCAGGGGGCGTCTGGTCTCCTCATCCGGATTGCCAAGTGCTGTAATCCTGTACCGGGTGATGATATTGTTGGCTATATTACCAAAGGACGAGGTGTAGCCATTCACCGGCAGGACTGCATGAATCTCAAGGCCCAGGAAAATTACGAGCAGCGGCTGATTGATGTGGAATGGGAAGACAACAACACGACCAAAGAGTACACGGCTCACATTGATATTTATGGTCTCAACCGCTCTGGCCTCCTCAACGATGTGTTGCAGGTTCTGTCTAATACCACTAAAAATATTTCAACAGTTAATGCTCAGCCGACTAAGGATATGAAATTTGCTAATATCCACGTTTCTTTTGGCATTGCTAATCTGTCCATGCTGACGACGGTGGTGGATAAGATCAAGAGCGTGCCGGAGGTCTACTCGGTCAAGCGGACTAATGGTTGATCTATTTCGGAAATCATTATCGAGCTGTAAGTTACCCTTGGTGACTTGTTTAAAAGCAAAGGAAAAGATATGAAAATAGTGATTCAGCGCGTGAAGCGTGCTCAGGTCAGCATTGACCAGCAGCTGCACAGCAGTATTGGACAAGGTCTCCTGCTCCTAGTAGGCGTAGGGCCTGACGATAGTCAGGAGGATATGGATTATGCAGTCAGGAAGATTGTCAATATGCGGATTTTTTCTGATGCTGAGGGCAAGATGAACCTGTCTATCAAGGACATTGCTGGAGAGATTTTGTCAATTTCCCAGTTCACTCTGCATGCAGATACCAAAAAGGGTAATCGGCCAGCCTTTGTCAAGGCTGCTCCGCCAGAGATGGCTAGCAATTTTTATGATGCCTTCAATCTTGCCTTGAAGCAAGAGGTGCCGACCAAGACGGGGATTTTTGGGGCAGACATGCAGGTAGAACTAGTCAATGATGGGCCAGTGACCATTATCTTAGATACAAGGAATCGCTGAGAAGACAAGAAGAATGAAAAGAGGCTGGGACAAAAGTCCTAGCCTCTCAATTGTCTTTGGATTGTCGAGCAAGACGCAGTGGTTGAGTGGGCTCTACTACGCTGATTTCATCAGCTTTTACAGCCCTACTCAACTGTGCGGAGGTGGGACGACGAAATCGAATTCTAACGAATTACCGATTTCTGTCCCACTCTCTAATTTTTTTAGCTTCTGCAGCAATGGGGCTGTGGCTTCAGGTTGCATTCCTAAAAACTACCAATAATTTCTTGAGGAATGACTTGTTTGATGGTCGTCACTAGCTGATTGATAAGGAGCATGGCTTCAGCGGGCTCAGTGTAGAGTTTTTGGAAATAGGTCTGTATATTTTCTTCAAAATGTTGAGGCAATAGCGTGCAGTTGGTTTTTGCAAACTCTAGCATTCTCTTTTCTCCAGGGTGAGTCTGTTCGTTTAGGGCGAAGAGTAAGTCAAAATAGGAAGCAAAAAATTCACTGCTACGGTGATTGATACTGAGCAAGTCCTGACGCTTGAGCGCTTTTTCTATTTGTTTTGAGAAAGCTGGCATGGCTTGATCGAGTAAGAGGAGCTGCTTCTTGATAATATTCTTTTTCAGTTCAGCTGGATAAGGTCGTCTGTACTTGATCTGAAGTGCCTCATAGAGACCATTTCGGTCGTAGATGATTTTGCTGTGGAGCAGGTTGTGCCACATACAGGTGGTGTAGGCATTCTGGGCTTGGTGGTCTAAGACTACAGTCTGCAGGTCTTTATCAAAGCTGTCCAGTGTACGGTAAATGAGCTCAATTTCGATCTTGCTCTTCAGCACACAGTCATCCTCTAGTTCCCAAAACTGATTGCCGATTTCCATGTAGGAACAGTACTTGCTGAGGATATCACGTCGAGTTAGGGGAGCGATGGAATCTGTCAAGTAGATATAAACATCATAGTCTGAGTCTTTGTCAAAATGCTGTCCAGCACGAGAGCCACCGAGAACAATAGCTTCCACTTGATCTAGCTGGGCAAATTCTTTAAAAAGTTGTTGTGGCATAATTTTTCCTTACTGATTTTTGACATCATTGTAGCAAAATGTAAGCGGGTTGGCAAGAAGGAAAAAACAGCTTTTGGCATGGTTCTGAGCCTGTAAAATTGAAACCCTGAGGAGTAGGAAGTGGATGAGCAAGAGTTGGAAGAATTTGACTAAAAAGAAAATTATCTGGGATAGATAGGCTGAAAATTTGACTTTGTGTAATAAAATTTTAGGACTTTTTCTTTCTTTAACTCATCGCCTTATTTTTATTTGCAACTTTTCTTAGATTTTGAGATAAATTTTTAAAGATTTTTTGGGATATCATTTAGTCCAAAAATGATAAGCATAGTAGGCAAGTGGAAGTGGAGATAATCCTTGATTTGTTTATGTTTATGATTTCTTTCATTCTTTAGAAATATTTTAGAATTACTTTATAAATTCTTGAAGTTTGTCTTGTATAATCATATTAAAGAAAAGAAAGGAGTCTCTTACCATGGGAAATCTAGTTCAACAGATGCTGAATGCTCTGATTCAAATTGCTTTGTTTGCTTTTCTTCCTTTTGTTTGGTGGTTGATAAGTGCTAGAAGAAAAAGTCCATTTTTAGAATGGCTTGGCTTAAAATCACTAAAAGATACTGGCAACTGGAAGATCTGGCTGTGGATTTTGTTGGGTTCACTATTTTTCTTGCTTCTTTCGTTTTTGCTACTATATACTACTGTAAAAGGTCTTAAGACAGCGACTTCAAACTTTTCAGGCCTCGGCTTCAAAGCCTTGCCAGCTGTTCTGATTTATAGTCTGTTTCAAACTGCTCTACCAGAAGAACTGCTATTCAGAGGTTTTCTTTTAAAGAGATTGGCTAGCCGCTTATCCTTTGTGGTAGCCAACACCATACAAGCTGCTCTTTTTGGTCTGCTCCATGGGTTGATGTTTATAACAGTGCTCTCTTGGCAGCAAACCTTGCTCATCATTTTGTGTACGGGTGGCATCGCGGTCTATATGGGTTTTGTCAATGAAAAGAAATCTGATGGCTCCATTTTACCCAGCTGGATTATGCATGCTTTAGCCAATGTGATTACGGGTACTTTATCGGCTTTTATGCTGATTTGATAAATCGATAATTTCACTTCAAATCAAAAGGTTCCGTTTTTCCTTGAGAATCAGAACTTTAGATTTGATGGCAGGTGAGCAAAGGTTTAGGTGTAAGTCAAACGAAGCTGTTTTTACTGATTTGCAGGGCTGTCTAGTTTCATTTGCTCAAAAACATAAAGGAAGAAGTCTTTCGAAACTTCGAAATGTCCGTATCTTATCTGAGAAGCATACTGGCGCCACTGAGGATGTTGTCGGATTTGGTCAATGGGGCAGTCTTTGACGGGTTGGTAGTAGCTGACATCTCGCCGAAATGGGACAAAGCCTTTGAACATCTCTACTTGGTAGGCAGTGTCATCTAGAATCTTGCCAACTGCTGTAAAGGCTTGCAGCTTTTCCTGACCATTCAGTTGATACTTGGGACTGTAGTACAGAAGATAGTCCCCCTTTTTCATTCGGTTTAGCGGTGCTTTCTTTCCATGGCAGACTTGGCAAAATCCACCTTCTACACCTCTTAGTACATGTTCTTTTGATACGACACCAATCCAAAATCTAGTCATTTTCTGCCTCCAGTTCTATTAAGAGTTGGTTTAATATTTCTGTTTTATCTTCTAATTTTCCAAAGAATGCCTGATCAATGCCTTCTACTAGAGGAAGGGCTTGGTTGACCTTTTGCAGCCCCGTATCCGTTAGAAGTATGATATTGGCGCGGCTGTCCTTGGGATGGACTTCTCGCATTATCAAACCTTTCTTGACCAAGAGGCGGATGATTTGGGATACGGTCATAACATCCATGTCAGAAAATCGGGCAATATCGGTCTGACTCACCCATTCTTGCTGACGCACAAGCGCTGCAAGAGTGGTCAGAACGACAAACTGGGGATGGGTCAAATCAATCGTTCTCAGTTTGTTTTTTATCATCCCATGCCACTTGTGGTAGGCACGGATAAAGAGCAGACCGGTTGATTTTTTGTATTCATCCTTGTAGATGGAGTTAAACAGCGATTTTTCCATTAGCTTTTCCTCTAGATATTTTGTAAGTGCACTTATTATAATCCGACATCTTATTTTTGTCAATAAAAACCCAGTTTAGACTAAAAAGTCCGAACTGGGTTCTGTTTATAGTTTTTCCACATAAATCTGCTGGGCAATCATAGGATTGATTTGGATTTCTTGGGTTTCTGTCTTGAGAAGATAGACCTGAGCGAAAGAATCGTATTGGATGAAGGTGATGGTTTGGCCGATTTGCAGGTTGTATTTTTCCAAGTATTTGAGCAAGTCAAAGTCGTCATGCACCCGTTTAATGATATAGTCGCCAGGCGCAGAAGCTTCTTCCAGAGTCAGTTGGTTTTCTTCGTCCAGAAGCTCTCCCTTGGCTGGGATGGTGCCTCCGTGAGGACAGATTTTGGGGTACTGGAGCATGGTATCCAGACGCTCAACGAAACGCTCAGAAACAGTGTGCTCTAGGACTTCGGCTTCTTCATGGATTTCATCAGTCGAGTAGCCGAGATGGTTGACCAGAAAGACTTCAATCAGCCGGTGCTTGCGGTAGAGGTCAGAAACTAGTCTTAGCCCCAAATCAGTCAGCAGGTAGCCGGCTTTTTTATCCTTGACCAGAAGTTCTTCCGCCAGCATTTTTTTCATCATTTCCGTCACAGCCGGAGGTGAAACCTGCATGAGCTGGGCGATTTCTTTATTGGTGATTTTTTTGTGGCGGCTGCCAATCTCATAGATACACTTGAGATAGTCTTCTTTATTTGGGGTCATCTTGCATCCTCGCTGAACTTTCTATCATTAGTATAACAAAAATCGCTGCAAGAATACAGTGTCTAAGCCTTTCTTTGATGTTTAGATTTTCTTCATTCGCTTGTAATCGTTTTGCGATTATTATATAATCAAAGCGTACGATTTAAAAAATAAAAAGTAAAAATTCTTTAGCAGGTTTGCAAAAATTTGGCTTGCTTTTTACTTTTTTGCAAAAGGAGAATTCTATTATGAAAAGAAGACGAATGATGACGTCTCGAGCAGAGAAGTTTACTCGTTTTGGCATTCGCAAATGCAGTCTGGGAGCAGTCTCAGTAGCGATTGCGACTGGTCTGGCCTTTCTTGGAAGTGGAGCGGTTCAGGCAGATCAGCTGGCACCTAGTCAGACAGCTGACAGTGTCGCTGTCAGCCAGGCTGTGGAGGACCAAGCTAGCACAGCTGCAACTCCGACTGTGACAGAAACCACCCTGTCAAGCATGGATAAGGCTGCAGCAGCACCGGAGGCTGTTAGTCCTGTAGCTGGTCAGGTACCTACGTCTTCCGATACCAGTGCTCAGTCTACTTCTTCTGATCCTGTAGAAAATGCCCAGCCGAAAAGTGATACTGTAGCTTCGACAGAAAATCAACCTGCTGTGACTGAGAACTCAGAAAAAAGAGATGCTTCTAATCAGCCAGCGCCACCAACTTCTGCTACAGAGCGCCCCTTGGCAGCAGCAGAGGTCAAAAAGCCTCAAGGTAAGATTACCATTCAGAACAACAATTCACAGACAGGTGAATTTGATATTGTCGTGTCTGATATTGTTGCCCCGGATGGACTGAAGACAGTTTACTTGCCGACTTGGTCAGCTGCTAACGACCAAGATGATGTGCAGTGGTACACAGCCGAAAGACGCGCCGATGGGACCTATTTCAAACATGTCAGCTACCGCAACCACAAGAACTCTCTGGGTGAGTACAATGTTCACCTTTATTTCCTGAATGAAGCGGGTCAGTTGCAGGGCGCAGGTTCGGCTAAGACAGTGGTTACCCGCGCGCAGCCAAAGGGAAAAATCACCATTCAGAACAACAATCCACAGACAGGTGAATTTGATATTGTCGTTTCTGATATTGTAGCCCCAGATGGTCTGAAGTCTGTTTATCTACCGACTTGGTCAGCTGCTAACGACCAAGATGATGTGCAGTGGTATACAGCCGAAAGGCGCGCTGATGGAAGCTATTTCAAGCATGTCAGCTACCGCAACCACAAGAACTCTCTGGGTGAGTATAATGTTCACCTCTATTTTGTGAATGATGCAGGTCAGCTGCAGGGTGCAGGCTCAACTAAGATGGTGGTTACTCGCGCGCAGCCTCAAGGTAAGATTATCATTCAGAACAGCAATCCGCAGACAGGTGAATTTGATATTGTCGTGTCAGATATTGTCGCACCGGATGGCCTGAAGGCGGTCTACTTGCCGACTTGGTCAGCTGCTAACGACCAAGATGATGTGCAGTGGTACACTGCTGAGAGACGAGCCGATGGGACCTATTTCAAACATGTCAGCTACCGCAACCACAAGAACTCTCTGGGTGAGTATAATGTTCATCTCTATTTTGTAAATGATGCAGGCCAGCTGCAGGGTGCAGGCTCAGCTAAGACGGTAGTTACTCGCGCCCAGCCACAGGGTAAAATCACCATTCAGAACAACAATCCACAGACAGGTGAATTTGATATTGTTGTTTCTGATATTGTCGCACCGGATGGCCTGAAGGCGGTCTACCTGCCGACTTGGTCCACCGCTAACGACCAAGATGATGTGCAGTGGTACACAGCCGAAAGGTGCGCTGATGGGACCTTTTTCAAACATGTCAGCTACCGCAATCATAAGAACTCTCTGGGCGAGTACAATGTCCACCTCTATTTTGTGAATGATGCAGGCCAGCTTCAGGGTGCAGGCTCAGCAAAGACGGTGGTTACTCGCGCGCAGCCACAGGGAAAAATCACCATTCAGAACAACAATCCGCAGACAGGTGAATTTGATATTGTCGTTTCTGATATTGTCGCTCCGGATGGTCTGAAAGCCGTATACTTGCCGACTTGGTCAGCTGCTAACGACCAAGACGATGTGCAGTGGTATATCGCTGAGCGCCAAGCTGACGGAACCTATAAAAAACATGTCCGAGCTCAGGATCATAAGTTTTCAGTGGGTGAGTACAAGGTTCATCTTTACTATCTGAACGAGGATGGCCAGATGCAAGGTGCAGGTGGCGAGAAACTGATGGTTTCTGTAGCACCTGAGAACATCCGTGCAACTGGAAAAATCAATATCCAAAATAATAATGCTCGAACAGGAACTTTTGATGTAGTTGTGACAAATGTCTCCAATCCAGGCGGAATTCAAGCAGTCTATCTGCCAACTTGGTCAACAGATAAGGATCAGGATGATGTCAAGTGGTATTTAGCTCAAAAGCAGGCGAATGGTACCTATAAGATCACAGTCCGAGCTAGTGACCATAAGCTTTCTACCGGCGAGTACAAGATACATCTTTACTATAAGCAGGACAATGGTCAGCTCATCGCTGTTGATGCTACTACGACCCAGGTATCAAAAGCGGTTTACAATACTCCGTACTACTCACAGCGTGATGGTCGCTGGGGTGGCAGGAAGTATGGTCCTTACAGCATGGATGCGACAGGATGCGTGCCGACAACGCTAGCCATGGTTATTTCTGGAATTACTGGGACAGAAGTGCTTCCGACAACCGTTGCGGATTACCTATATAATCATACCAATGAATTTAATAAAGATGGATTTGGCACCAGCAGCCGTGGTATTGTCCGAGCTGCCCAGCACTGGGATCTGACGACTGAGACCCTGTTTACAGCTTCTGCAGTCAAAGAAGTGCTTTCGCAGGGGCATCATGTTCTAGGTGCCGTTGGTACCAGCATCTTTGCCCATTATCCAGTCACTCATGAGCTGGTTCTCAAAGGCTATGACAATGGAAAAACCTATGTCCGTGACCCTTATAACGCAGCTAATAATGGCTGGTATCCAGTAGACTATCTCTTTGGAGTCAAGAGTGTCGATCCGACGGATAATACAGAAGGATCACCCTTTATTGCCATCAAAGGATAAGAAATTCCTGAATAAGAAGACCGCTCGTTGCTTGACGGGCGGTTTTCTGCATTCTATGACTAGTATACTTGTACTCGTTCAAGAGTTTATCATTCACAAAGTCAGTAAGAGGAAAATTTATCATAGGCTTATTGTGATACAACAGCTTTTTGCAAGCAAGTGAGATGAGATTCTATTTTTTGGACATATTTGCGATAAAAGTTCTCAAAAAAACATGTAAATAGTTTGACAAACAAAGCTTTTCTCATTATACTATTAACATATCAGGAGGAAAACCATGAAAAAAATCCAAAAACATGTCATTCTAGGTGCAGCAGTTCTTGCTAGTACTGGCTTTGCTCACACTGTAGCTGCAGATACAACTCCAGTGGATGCAAATGCACCTGCAAACCAAGATAAGTCTCTATCTGCAAGTCCAGAAGCTCTTAAACAGCAAACTGAGCAGGTTAATCAAGCGAAAGCGGCTGTTGACCAAGCCAAAGAACAGGTTGCGACGGCTGAGACTAAGGTTGAAACAGCCAAGAAAGACAATGCTGATACAAGTGCACAAAAAATTGCCGAAGCTCAGGCAGCTGTGACAGAAGCTGAGAAAAAAGTTGCTCCAGCAGAAAACACAGCCAATCAAGCTCAAGCAGCTCTTGATACAGATAAAAAAGCAGAAGACACACAGGCAGCTGTAGCTCAGGAAGCTCAAGCTCAAGCAGCTAAGGCACAAACTGAAACCCAAGCAGCCCAAGATGCTGTGAATGCAGCTCAAAAAGATGTGGACAACAAACTGGTAAGCGAAAAGGTAACGAAGGCAAAGGCTGAGCTTGACAAGGCTAAAAACAACTTAGCTTCTTACCAAGATCAGTTGAAGACGGCTGAAGCGGAAGATGCCAAACGCCAAGCAGTGATTGATAAAGCCCAAGCAGATATTAAAGCAGCTCAAGCAGAAATCAAGGAAAAAGAAGCGAAACTTTCGTCCCAGGACCAAGTACATAATACCTTTACCCTATCACAAGCTTACATCAATGCAATTAAAAGCAATAATATCAACGGTACGGCAAAGTTATCACCTGAGGCACAAGAAATCCTTGCTAAAGAAGCAGCTACCCTAAAATCTAGCAACAACTACATTGGCAGTCAAAAAGATGCGCAGCGAATGGTTAACATCAATGCTATTCCAAATGATGTTCTGATGGAACTCAACTACTATGCACAAGATTTGATTAATCAAATCCGTAAGCAAGCAGGAACAGCACCAGTAACATTAACACAAAATGGTATGGATTATGCAGCAGCGCTAAGCCAAGCAGCTCGTGAAGAAAAATATAAATACCAATCAAAAGAACCTATAACGCTACATGTAGCTATCCCTAAAGATGTAGTTTCTAAATTTGGACTTGATCAGTTTGGACATAGAGTAGCAAGTACTAATGAACTTGGTCCTTATCCTATCCTTGCTAGTCAAGAGAATGTCTCTGTTGACTACTTAAAAAAGGCAATTTATGATGATATTAAATTCCAATTATTTGATTTGGGAGATAACATTGCATATAGAACTAGAGGAACTATCTATGCTCAAAAAGTAGTTGGGCATCTTGAAAGTCAGAAAAAAGGTGCATATGTCGCTGTTAACTTTAGCAACAATGGCATTATTAACCGAATTAACTTCCTTCTTTTTCCAAATACCGACAACGATATTAAGGACCCTTCCAAAATCACACCAGCCTTGATTAATCCAAATGCTAATAATCAAGAGGCTGATGCAGCTCGTAAAGATTTAGCGACTTCGCAAGCTAAATTGGACGCTGCTCAACGTACGTTGACAAATGCTCAGAACAAGCAGGGAACAGCACCATTACTGCGTGAGGTTGTGAAAACTGCTAAGGACAAGTTGGCCATGGCGGAACGTACTTACCAAACTGAACTCGAAAATAGCAAGAACTCAGCTTCTGAAGAAACCAAGGCTAAACTTGCAGTTTTAGCTAAGGCTCAAGCAAGCTTGAAAGAAAAAGAAGCAGCCCAAGCAAGTGCGCAAAAAAAAGCTGAGGAAGCTAATGCCAAACTTGCCGAATTGAAAGCAGCTACAGCAAATGCTCAAGAAAAGGCAGCTGCTGCGGCTACAGCTCTGGAAGAGGCTCAACGCTCTGTTCAAGCTGCTAAAGACTACGTTTCTCGCTTGCAAAATGCCCCTGCTCTTCTAAAAGAAGCAGAAGCGGCTCTCAATGATGCTAAAGCAAACTTGGCAAGTAAGGAAGAAACGTATAGAGTCGAAAATGCCAAACTTGAAGCTTTGAAAGCAGCTCTTGCAGCCCTAGAGACAGACGACCCAACCAACCTCGTTTCTAAGAATGAGCGAAAGGTTCTGAAAGTCACTACAACGGGAGTGAAGCACGGAAAGAAACCAGTTCAGACCTATCAGGCTCCGGCAGCTCTTCCAAAAACAGGTTCTGCTGAATCTTCTCTAGCACTTGCAGGTCTGGGGTTGCTCTCTACGCTGGGACTGGCTTTTGCAAAACGCCGTAAAGCTTAAGAGCATTTATTAATAAAATCGAATTCTAGATGAATTGTCCAATCGTGAAAAGTTGGAACAGCTCATTTAAACAAAACTCATACTGAGAGAGGGCCGGTTTGGTCTTCTCTTTATTTATTGAGTGATTTGTTAAGAACATCTTTATTGTTAATAGTCCAAGGATTCATATTTTGTTCTTTGTCATCATGTGAGTTTGTGATAAAATCTAATTGTTCTATGTGAATTAATTTTTTTATTATAATCTCTACAGTTTTGAACTATTAGAGCTAATAGAAAGGAGGGGAGTCATGTATCCGAAAGAAGAAAAAGAGCAGCTTTTTCAGCAATTGCAATCAATCGGTTGGTCTCAGGAGGTGCTAGAACAAGTTTTTGCAGGGTTCAATAACGGGCAAGGAAAAACAGTGTCAGAAGAAGGAGATTACCTGCAGGAGGCTCAGCTTTTTGGCGGTCCCTTTTTTCAAAAGCTCTGGCTAGCTGAGGAGGTTCAGAACAGCAGGTTAGGAGCTCAGGAACTGCTGGTTCTAGCTATGAAAGCTGTCGGCATGCCTGAGGAACTGAGTGGAGATAAGTCAGAGACGAATCTTCTACTGGCTCGAATTGCTCCAGACCTAACACCGCATGATTGCTTTTGGAAAATTTTCTCAAAGACCTTGCGCCAGGCTTTCCCGGCAGATGATTTTAGCCAAAGGGATGGTAATCAAAAGCTCAAAAGACAGCTGCATCAGTTTCGCTATGTCATTTCCTGCCAGCAGGCCCAGTGGGTCAGAGAACACTATCGTCAGACTGGCATGACAGATGCAGAAGCCTTGGCCTCCTATCTAAAGGCTTTTCCAGCGCTGCCTTATAGCTTTCAAGAATCCTCTCGCTTGCATAATAAAGCCTATATTGATAAGATGTCAGAGCAAGCTATCTATCCGGATGGTCAAGCTAGTCAGGCCAATATAAAAATCCTGATTGATTTTCATACAGAGTTTATTCTGGATCAGAGAGGTCGCTTTCTCAATATTATCGATCCAGAGGGGGCTAGCCAAAATGGTATTGTGAATGGTGCCAGCTTTAACTACGGTGAGCGCAATCGTCCGGTCAACCAGGCTTCTCATACTCGCTACGATGTCAAAACGCCTGCTGTATGGGATCCTCGCTTTCGCAGGCTTGCCATTGAAAATGGCGGCCGCAAGTTCAAATCACCTCAGAATAATCGTGGTCCGCTGGGCTATCGTTCAGTTAAGAGCCCTTATGCTCGAAAGGGGCGGAGTGCTCATAAACAGGTAAAGGCAGAGATTGCTCAATTCAAGAAATTACTGAATCGACCATCCTTTCTCTTACGTTCTTGGGTTTGGTTTCGTCAGTTTTGGCAGAAGTTTTTCGCACAAAAAAATACGGACTAGCAAATCCGTATTTTTATCTTTTACAAGCTCTTAACTGCGGCGATAGCTGCTTCGAAGTCAGGTTCAGTGTTGATATTATCTACATATTCAGCGTAGGTCACAGTGTTGTTTTCGTCCAAGACAAGAACTGCACGGGCCAAAAGGTGCCATTCATTGATGAGGACAGCATAGTCATGGCCGAAAGAATGGTCGAAGTAGTCAGAAAGCATGACAGCATTCTCAATGCCTTCAGCAGCACACCACTTGCCTTGAGCAAAAGGCAAGTCAACTGAAACTGTGATAACAACGGTATTATCCAAGTCAGAGAGCTCTTGGTTGAAACGGCGAGTCTGAGTCGAGCATACACCAGTATCGATAGATGGGATGATGCTCAGGACTTTCTTTTTGCCAGCAAAATCAGCCAGAGTTTTCTTTGAAAGGTCAGTAGCTGTCAGGCTAAAATCGTGGGCTGTGTCGCCGACTTGCAGTTGCTTTCCAGTAAAGGTTACAGGATTTTCGAGAAAAGTTGTCATAGGAAGTCTCCATTCATGTTTGATAGCTTCATTGTACAGCGAATAGTGATTTTTTTCGAATAATTTGACCGGAAATTTGAAATTGACTCCATGTGAAGCTCCTTCTCCAAAAATAAAGAGGTTAGGATTTTGTCTTCCTAACCTTTTATCATTATTTTGCCAAGCCTTCAGAAATTTTATCTAGATTGTATTTCATCATGCTGTAGTAGCTGTCGCCTTCTTCACCTTCGTCAGCGATTGAGTCGGTAAAGATTTTGGCATAGATTGGGATCTTGGTGTCCTTAGAAACGGTCTTCATCGGACGGTCGTCCACACTTGATTCGACAAAGAGAGATGGCACTTTGGTCTTGCGTAGTTTTTCAACTAAGCTTTTGATTTGGTCTGGAGTTCCTTCTTCTTCGGTGTTGATTTCCCAGATGTAGGCTGATGGCACATTGTAGGCCTTAGAGAAGTACTTGAAGCAGCCTTCGCTGGTCACAATCATTTTCTTTTCTTCTGGGATGTTGTTGAATTTCTCCTTGGCCTCCTTATCCAAAGCGGTTAGCTTTTCCACATAGGCTTTGAGATTTTTCTCGTAAGTGGCCTTATTGTCAGGGTCTTTTTCAATCAAACGTTTGGCAATGTTTTGCGCATAGATAATGCCGTTTTCCAAATTGAGCCAAGCATGAGGGTCTTCCTTACCCTTTTCACTTTGCCCTTCAAGGTAAATGACGTCAACGCCATCGCTGACAGCATAGTAGTCCTTGTTTTCTTCCTTATTGGCATTTTTGACCAACTTGGTAAACCAAGCATTGCCGCCGGTTTCTAGGTTGATACCATTGTAGAAGATGAGGTCTGCTTGAGAAGTCTTTTTGACGTCTTCGGGCAGGGGCTCGTATTCGTGGGGGTCTTTGCCGACTGGTACAATGCTGTGCAGGTCAATCTTATCGCCAGCTATATTTTTGGTAATATCAGCGATAATTGAGTTGGTCGCAACAACCTTGAGTTTGGACGAGTCACTGGACGCCTTCTTCTGACCGGAGCAGGCAAAGAGAGTGCAGACTGCTAGCAAAAGCAGGGATAAAAAACCTAATTTTTTCATGGGAGTCCTCCATCAAATTTTATTTTAGTTTAGGTCGGTTTTTAAGTTTTAAATAGCGTTGCTTAGGGGCGATAAAGAAAGAGATGAGAAAGATGAGGGCCGAGGTCAGGACAATGCTGGATCCTGCAGCGACATTAAAGCTATAGCCGATAAAGAGCCCCAGTACAGAAGCCAGAGCGCCCAAACCCGAGGACAGCAGAATCATAGTTTTCAGACTGTTGGCATAGAGGTAGGCCGTTGCTGCCGGTGTAATCAAGAGAGCGACAATCAGAATGGTTCCCACACTCTGCATGGCTGTCACAGAGACCAAGGTCAAAAGAATCATCAGCAGATAGTGATAGAAGCTGACCGGCATGCCCATGGCTTGAGCCAGCAGTGGGTCAAAGGAAGTAATCAATAGCTGCTTGAAAAAGAGGATGATGATTAAGAGCACAGCTATTCCGACTCCGATACTGATCCACATATCAATATCCTGCACAGCCAAGATATTCCCAAAGAGAATATGAAAGAGGTCAGTGGAGCTATTGGCAACCCCAATCAGGATCACACCTAGAGCTAGGAAGGAAGAAAAGGTAATCCCAATGGCCGTATCGCTTTTGATAATGGAATTGCCCTTGATGTAGGTGATAATAATCGAGGCCAAAAGTCCGAAAGTGATGGCTCCGATAAAGAAATTAATCCCTAAAATGTAGGACAGGGCCACACCGGGCAGAACCGCATGAGAGATAGCATCCCCCATGAGCGACATGCCGCGCAGAATGATAAAGCAGCCGACAGCTCCAGCAACAATCCCAATGACGATGGCTGTAATGAGGGCATTTTGCAGGAAGTGAAAGTCCCGCAGCCCTTGGAAAAATTCTAAAATCATTCTAGGCACCTCCATTCATAAAGAGCTGGGAGCCGTAAGTCTTTTTCATATTGTCCTTGGTAAAGCTGGTCTCAGTAGGACCGAAAGCGATCAGCTTACGATTGAGCAGGATGACCTGATCAAAATAATCAACCACCTTACTCAGGTCATGGTGGACAATCAGGATGATCTTGCCTGCGGCTTTGAGACTCCGCAAAGTCGACATAATAATCTCTTCACTGACAGAGTCAATCCCGACGAAGGGCTCGTCCAAAAAGATACAATCCGCCTCTTGAACCAAGCAGCGAGCAATCAAGACTCGCTGGAATTGCCCGCCGGATAGCTGGCTAATCTGCCGCTCTGCCAAGTCCTCTAAACCGACAATTTTCAATGCCTCAGCTACCTTGTCCCAATGGGAATTTTTAAGCCCTTGAAAGAGCTTGAGCTGCGGGTAAAGTCCCAAAGAGACACACTCTTTGACCTTGATAGGAAAATGATAATCAATATTAATCTTTTGCTCCACATAGGCAACCCGTTGGAGAGAGTTCTGCAGCGGCTTTTGATCCAGCAGAGTCTGACCTTGGTGGTCAATAATCCCTAGAATGCCCTTGAGCAGGGTGGATTTTCCGGCCCCATTAGGACCAATAATCCCAGTAATGGTTGGCTCCTTAATGGTTAATGAAAGGGGCTCAAGAGCCAGCGTATCCTGATAGCTGACAGTCAAATCTTTAATCGTAATCATCTCATACACCTCTATAGTTTAATATACATTAAAATAAAAATTAAGTCAAGTTAATTTTTGATAAATCTCTAAAATTAATATAAGAAATGTTTGAAAAAACAAGTAGATTTTGATAAGGTTATATCAAAAGCATGAAAGTGAGAAGAAGATGACACGACTACAAGATGATTTCTACGATGCAGTTAATGGTGAGTGGGCCAAGACGGCGGTCATTCCTGATGATAAGCCAGTGACGGGTGGCTTCATGGATCTGGCAGATGAGATTGAGGAACTTATGCTCGCCACGACCGACAAATGGCTAGCTGGCGATGGAGTGCCAGAAGATGCCATTCTGCAGAACTTTGTTGCTTACCATCGCTTGGCAGCGGATTATGACAAGCGGGAAGCAGCTGGGATTGAGCCTGCGCGTGCTTACATTGATGAAATTCGCAACCTAACATCTTTTGAAGACTATGCTTCTAAGATTGCTGACTTCGAGCTGGCTGGCAAGCCGACTTATTTCCCCTTTGGTGTAGCGCCTGACTTTATGGATGCCCGAATCAATGTCCTCTGGGCAGACGGACCGGGAACGATTTTGCCAGACACGACCTACTATGCAGAAGACCATCCGCAGAAGGAAGACCTGCTTGCAAAATGGCGCAAGGCCCAGGAAGATCTACTAGCAAAATTTGACTTTACTGAAGAGGAAATCAAGGATCTTTTGGATAAGGTCTTGGAGTTGGATGCTGTTTTTGCCCAGTATGTTCTCTCTAATGAGGAGAGTTCTGAGTATGCTAAGCTCTACCATCCTTATAAGTGGGACGATTTCAAAGCCTTGGTACCAGAGTTGCCTTTGGCGGATATTTTTACCAAGTTAATCGGTCAAGAACCCGACCAAGTCATTGTGCCAGAAGAGCGTTTTTGGCAGGCAGCTAAGGATATTTATACAGCAGCTAACTGGGATAAACTCCATGCTCTGCTGATTCTCTCTGCAGTTCGCAATACGACACCTTATCTAACGGATGACATCCGTGTCTTGGCAGGAGCTTATCATCGTGCTCTATCAGGGACTCCTCAGGCTCAAGACAAGAAAAAAGCGGCATTTTATCTGGCCCAAGGTCCCTTTAATCAAGCTGTTGGTCTCTGGTATGCCGGTCAGAAGTTCTCTCCAGAAGCCAAGGCTGATGTGGAGCAAAAAGTGGCGACGATGATTGAAGTTTATAAAAATCGCCTGGCTCAGAATGACTGGCTGACACCAGAAACTCGGGACAAGGCTATTGTCAAGCTTAATGTCATCAAGCCTTATATTGGCTATCCTGACGAGCTGCCTGAGCGCTATTCCCGCAAGGTCGTGGATGAAAAGCTGACTCTCTTTGAAAATGCTCAGAAGCTGAGCCAGATTGATATTGCTTACAGCTGGAGCAAGTGGAATCAACCGGTGGATTACAAGGAATGGGGAATGCCAGCCCATATGGTCAATGCTTACTACAATCCGCAGAAAAACCTGATTGTCTTTCCAGCGGCTATCCTGCAGGCGCCTTTCTATGACCTGCACCAATTCTCATCAGCCAATTACGGTGGTATCGGAGCGGTCATCGCCCATGAGATTTCTCATGCTTTCGATACTAACGGAGCTTCCTTTGATGAAAATGGAAGCCTCAACAACTGGTGGACGGAGCATGACTACCAAGCCTTTACCGAACGGACTCAAAAGGTCATTGACCAGTTCGAAGGGCAGGATTCCTATGGTGCTAAGGTCAATGGCAAGCTGACTGTTTCAGAAAATGTGGCAGATCTGGGCGGTATTGCAGCAGCCCTAGAAGCAGCCAAGAAAGAAGCGGATTTCTCTGCTGAGGAATTCTTTACCAACTTTGCCCGCATTTGGCGAATGAAGGGACGCAAAGAGTATATGAAGCTTTTGGCAAGCGTCGATGTCCATGCTCCAGCCAAGCTTCGGACCAATGTGCAGCTGCCTAACTTTGACGACTTCTTTACGACCTTTGATGTCCAAGAGGGAGACGGCATGTGGCGGAGTCCAGAAGAGCGGGTGGTCATCTGGTGATGCCGAGATAAGACGCTTATCGAATCTTGCTCAAATCAAAAATAATCGAGTTCATTTCAATAGTCTGCTTTTGGTTTTGAAAGCAGACTATTTTATCAAAGAAAACATAAAGCGTTTACATTTTTCTAGCCTTGTGCTATACTGTAGTTGATAACAAAAAATAAACAAAATATCCAAATAGAATAGATTTCAAAGTGTTTATTAATGAATAATAAAGAAAAGAGATGTTCTTATGGTAAAACGATTCATTAGTTCAAATGCTTCAGAAATTTTAAGTATGACTGCGCCGGAGCTGAAACAGAGCATCAAGGCCAGTGAGGGCCGCGTTATCCTGTCTGAAAACGTAGCTTTCAAAGAATCTTATATCGGTGATGTGACCAATGCAGAGATTGCTCGGTCTTTTGGTGCTGACTTGATTCTGCTGAATGGGATCGATATCTTCCAGCCTTTTGTAGCTGGTCTGGACGCCGAGGAAGATTTTGTTGAGGAGCTGCACCGCTTGGTTGGCCGTCCTATCGGTATCAATCTAGAGCCGGTGGATAGCCAGGCCCAGATGGCAGGAGAACGCCTAATCATCGATGAGGGGCGTCAGGCTAGTCTAGCAGCCATTCAG
Source organism: uncultured Streptococcus sp. (assembly GCF_963528215.1). Taxonomy (GTDB): domain Bacteria; phylum Bacillota; class Bacilli; order Lactobacillales; family Streptococcaceae; genus Streptococcus. Next base: position 22,110 of record NZ_CAURVL010000003.1, on the reverse strand, counting down.
CGAGCAGAAGAGCTGGGCGTTGACTTTATCTGCCTGACGGGTAATCCGGGAACTGGTGTCACCAATCAGGCTATTATTGACACTATTCGAGTGGTCAAGGAGAATTTTTCAGGCCTCCTGATTGCAGGTAAAATGCATGCTTCAGGTGTGGATGAGCCGGTAGCAGACCTGGAAGCAATCGCTCAATTTATCGAGGCTGGAGTTGATATTGTCCTAGCACCGGCAGTCGGCAGTGTGCCGGGCTTTGACGAGCAGGACTTGAAGCAGATTGTCCGACTGGCTCATCAAAAGGGGGCTCTGGTTATGAGTGCTATCGGTACCAGCCAAGAGAGTGCTGATGAGGATATTGTCAAGCAAATGGCCATCCGTAACAAAATCTGCGGTGTAGATATCCAGCATATCGGAGATTCCGGCTACGGCTGTCTGGCTCCGGTGGAAAATATCTTTGCCATGAGCAAGGCTCTCAGAGGCCAGCGCCACACCATTTCCATGATTTCGCGTTCGATTAATAGATAGTAAAATGAGACAGACTTTTAGGGGGAAGCTCCTAGAAGGCCTGTCTCTGTTTTTTTATAAAAGAAAGTCCGAGATTGTTACCTCGGACTTTATAGGTTTCCTTTTTTATCCAAAAATTCATGATAGACACAGAGACTGACTGCAGAGCGGGCAATGCTGTATTTAGAGTAGGGGATAATGACAATCTCTGCTTGTTTTTGTTTTGGAAAGAGAGGCACTTCATGCTCTAACTGAGCCAGAACCTGTTCGGCAATAGCCGGATAGGAGAATATTTGACCGTCCAGATAAATCCTTTCGCTATCAATAAGCTGGCAGAGGTTGGAAATGGAAATGGCCAGATAGCGGCAGGCAGTATGAATCAACTCAATGCTGCCCAAGTCTCCTAAGCGATAGGCGGTCATCAGACTTGTCAAATCAATATCATTAGCATCCTCTACAAGGGTCTTTAAGAGCGAGGTCTGGGAAGCCCGATACAGGATAGTTGCTTTATCAATCAGAGCGCTCTCACTGGCATAAACCTGCAGGCAGCCGTGCTTGCCGCAAGGACAGCGCTCGCCTTCAGGATTGATGACAGTATGCCCAACCTCCCCGATAAGATAATTTTCCTGGCTGTAAATACTGCCCTTGTACATGTAGGAGCAATGAATACCTCTAGCGACATGATAGACGATAAAATTACTGTCTGTCGGATGATAACTAAAGAGGCGTTCAGCCAGTGTCAAACAGTGGGATTTATTGGCAAAGTAGACAGGGAGGTCAAAGGCTTCTTGAATAGTCCGCAGGTTAATCTGTCCCCAGTGGGGATTTTTAGAAATGATAAAATCACTCTCAGAGAGATTCACATGCCCCGGCAGCCCGAGGGCAATCGCTGAGATAGAGTATTGGCTGTTCTTTTTTAGAAAATCTTGAATCAGCCGGATGATTTCCTGGTCAGACGGGCCGCCTGTCACCTCAATCTGATAAGTCCGAATGCTGCTTTCTGCAATCTCACCGGTATTGTCAGCGATGACTATGGCTAGCTGTTTTTCAGAAATCTCAAAGCCTAGATAGTAGCGGCTACGAGGCGCAATATCCAGCAGGGTTTTCTTGCGGCCTACGCTCTCATCATTGAGCTCGCCTAGCTCCAGTACCAAGCCTTCCTTGATCAGTTCATTGATGATGCTGCCGGTCGTGGCTGGTGTAATTTGAGTTTCTTTTGAAATATCAATCCGGGAAATCGGTCGTTTGGCATAGAGCTGATCCAGAACAGTTGCCCTTAGCTCGTTTTGTTTTCTAGTTCGTGTCATCTTGTTTCCTCTGCTGCTATACTATCAAAAAAAGCTAGAAATCTCAAATGTAAGCGTTGACATAGTACAGAAAAATAGTTATAATATTTATAGAATATTAATAACATAGTAGAAAATATTCTATTTTTGGATTTTTGTTTATATATTAAAAATAAATGGCAAGCGTCGTTGCAGGCTAGGTCAGATTCATAAAGGAGGATGCCGATGGAAACAAAACAGATTATGTTAGTCTGTGCAGCTGGGATGAGCACCAGTCTCATGGTCAATAAAATGCAGAAAGCTGCAGAGGAGCGAGGTTTAGCTGCGACGATATTTGCGGTGCCAGTGTCAGAAGCAGAAGACTATCTGAGCGAGAAAAAGGTTGATGTCCTTTTGCTGGGGCCTCAGGTCCGCTATCTACTGGAGAATTTACAGGAAAAACTAGCTTCAAAAGGCATTCCGGTGGATGTTATCCCTATGACGGACTACGGAATGATGAAGGGGGATAAGGTCCTGGATCTGGCAGAGTCGCTCATGAAGTAGGTGCTCCTATGGAAAATAAAGATTCCTTAGAGGTCGCTATGACCCTCATTATGTATGGCGGAGAGGCTAAGTCTTGTGCTATCGAAGCCATTGCAGCAGCTAAAAAGCAGGATTTTGACCGAGCTCAGGAGAGGCTGAGTCAGGCTCGGAAGGCCCTGCTGCAAGCCCATCACGCTCAGGCTGAAATGCTGAGCAAGGAGGCACAAGGAGAAAAGACAGAACTTAGTTTATTTATGGTACATGGGCAGGATCATCTCATGACCAGTATCGCCTTTGTTGATTTGGCAAAGGAGATTGTTGATTTGCATAAAAAATTTGATGAATAGGAGAATTGCAGATGAGTAGTTTGGTTGATAAATGGCAAGCGCGTCTCATGCCTATTGCCAATAAAATCGGCAACCAAAAATTTTTGGTTGCCCTGCGGGATTCCTTTATCGGAACCATGCCTGTGATTATGACGGGTTCTTTCGCCCTCATGGTCAATGCTTTTCTATCTGACTTGCCAGGACAGTTCGGCTGGACCTGGATTTCCTCTACCTTCCAGTGGCTGATTGATATTAACTGGCTGGTATTTAAGGGCAGTATTCCTATCGTTACCCTCTTGTTCCTCTTTACCTTCGGGGTCAATATCGCTAAGATTTACAATACTGATAAGGTGTCTGCTGGTCTGGTAGCTGTTGCTTCCTATATCATTACCATTGGTGGATCAGTTACTAAAACCTTTGAGTTAGCTGGCAAAACACCAGGGCTGAGCAAGGCGATTTCAAAACTTTCAGAGCTAAAACTTGACGGCAGTAACCTGTCTGTGACGATTAACAGTATCATTCCAGGTGACCAGATCAGTGCGCGTGGTTATTTTACTGCCATTCTGATTGGTTTTGTATCTGTCATCATCTTTTGTAAGGTCATGAATCGTAACTGGACCATCAAACTTCCGGATTCTGTTCCGCCAGCTATCATGAAGCCATTCCTGTCTATCATTCCGGCTGCAATTGCCATGTATGTCGTGGGAATTGCGACCTATCTCTTTAATCTGGTGACAGGCGAGCTGTTGATTGACTGGATTTACAAGATTCTTCAGGCACCGCTTCTCAGCTTGTCTCAAAGCTTCTGGGCTGTGCTGCTCATTGTCTTTCTCAATAAGATTTTCTGGTTCTTCGGACTGCACGGTGGTAATGTGCTGGCGCCAGTTATGGCCAGTCTCTTTGGTGTGACCATGCTGGCTAATCTGGAAGCTTATCAGGCTGGGCATGCGATTCCTTACATGTGGACGGATAATTCTTTTGGTGCTTTTGTCTGGTTTGATGCGATTGGGGTTGCCATTGCCATTCTCTGGCAATCTCGAAATAAGCACTATCGCGAGGTGGCCAAGTTAGGAATTTTCCCAATGGTCTTCAACATCGGTGAGCCGGTCATGTACGGTCTGCCAATCGTTTTGAATCCAATTATGTTTATTCCATACGTCCTGACGCCAATGGTCATGGTGACAGTAGCCTACTTTGCAACCTCTATGGGCTTGGTTGCGCCGGTTACTCAAAACGTTACCTGGGTAATGCCGCCGATTCTCTACGGTTTCTTTGCGACAGCCTTCGACTGGCGGGCAATTATTCTTTCGCTTGTTAATATCGCTATTTCGACCGCTATATATTTGCCCTTTGTCAAGATGGCAGATAAACAGGAGGAGCTTGGATAGATGGCAAAATTTGAAATTAAAGAAGAATTTTACCTGGATGGCAAACCTTTTAAGATTTTATCGGGAGCTATTCAGTATTTCCGGCTTCATCCGGACCAGTGGCGAGATACCCTTTACAATCTTAAAGCTTTAGGCTTTAATACGGTAGAAACCTATATTCCTTGGGCGTTGCATGAGCCTCAGGAAGGTCAGTTTCAGGCAGAGGGCATGCTGGATTTTGAAGCATACTTCAAGTTGGTTGAGGAGATGGGGCTTTATCTCATTGTCCGTCCGACGCCTTACATCTGTGCAGAGTTTGACTTTGGCGGCCTGCCGGCTTGGCTCTTGAGATATCCTTCAATGCGCCTGCGGGTCAATCATCCGCTTTTTCTGGAAAAGGTCAGTCATTTCTATGACTGGCTCTTTCCCAAGCTTCTGCCCTATCAGAGTGATCAAGGCGGACCTATCCTCATGATGCAGGTGGAAAATGAATACGGTTCTTACGCCGAGGACAAGGCCTACATGCGCAGTATTGCGCAGATGATGAAGGTACGTGGAGTTACGGTTCCCCTCTTTACCTCTGATGGGACTTGGATTGAGGCCCTGGAGTCTGGCACCTTGATTGAAGACGATGTTTTTGTGACGGGGAATTTCGGCTCTCAGCCCAAGGAAAACACGGATAATCTGCGAGCTTTCATGGGGCGCTATGGCAAGAAATGGCCGCTTATGTGTACGGAGTTCTGGGATGGCTGGTTCAGCCGCTGGAGCGAGGAAATCGTTCGGCGAGAGGCAGAAGATTTGGCTCAGGATGTCAAAGAAATGCTGCAGCTAGGCAGCATGAACCTTTTCCTACTGAGAGGTGGGACCAATTTTGGTTTTATCAGCGGTTGTTCAGCCCGCAAGACCAAGGATTTGCCGCAGATTACATCCTATGACTTTGATGCTCCGATTACTGAGTGGGGGCAGGCAACAGAGAAATACTACGCTGTTCAGCGGGTGACCCACGAGGTCTTTCCAGAGCTTGAGCAGATGGAGCCTATTAGCCGACAGGCTAAGGCCTATGGCAGTTTTCCGCTGCTTGGGACTGCAAATCTGCTGGATGTTGTAGCGGACATCACAGAGGAAATTCAGCTGGATTATCCGCAGCCTATGGAGCAGATTGGGCAGAATCATGGCTATATTCTCTACCGTTCCGATATCAAAAATCAATACCATGAGGAAAGGCTCAAGGCATTGGAGACTCATGATCGCTGCCATTTCTATGTCAATCAGGAGCACCTAGCTACCCAGTATCGGGAAGAAATCGGTGATGAAATGCTCTTCTCAGCTGACACCGAACGGATTCAGATTGATGTGTTGGTGGAAAATATGGGGCGGGTCAACTATGGTTACAAGCTGGGTGCACCCAGTCAATCCAAGGGAGTCAAGGGTGGTATCATGATTAACCACCAGTTCCGCAAGGGTTGGAAGCATTATGCGCTCAAGTTTGACCAGGAAATGCTGGCCAAGCTAGACTGCTACTCAGCTCCACCTGAAAGAGTCAAAGCACCGACCTTCTATCGCTTTGAAGCAGAGTTAGATGATATCGCTGATACTTTCATTGACTGCTCTAAGTATGGGAAGGGCTGTATTTCGGTCAACGGCTTCAACCTTGGCCGCTACTGGAATGAAGGACCAATTCACTATCTCTATGTGCCGTCTGGCCTACTTAAGGAAAAGAATGAATTTATCGTCTTTGAAACTGAAAATGTCAAGATTGAAGAGTTGACCTTGCTTGATCATCCGGTCTATAAGAAATGAGGTGTTGCGATGAAATATATGACAGTCGGGAATGAACTGAAAGAAGCCAGTCAGCTGATTTTGGGCTGCATGCGATTGGCAGAGCACGATCCTAAAGAGGTCGTTTCCGTTCTTGAAACAGCATTAGAAGTGGGAATTAATTTCTTTGACCACTCAGATGTTTATGCTGGTGGGCAATCTGAAGCCAAGTTTGCGCAGGCTCTTCGCTCAGCTAAAATTCCCCGAGACCGAGTTCTCATCCAGTCCAAGTGCGGACTGCGGGATGTTCACACCAACTACCATTTTGACTTTTCTAAGGATTATATTATTCGTTCGGTTGAAGGCAGCCTGGAGCGTTTGCAGACAGACTATCTGGATGTGCTCCTCCTACACCGGCCAGATGCTCTTGTGGAGCCGGAAGAGGTGGCTGAAGCTTTCTCACAGCTACACCAAGCTGGTAAGGTCCGCTATTTCGGAGTCAGCAATCAAAATCCTTATCAGATCGAGCTGCTGCAGAAAAGTGTGGAGCAGCCCTTGATTGCCAACCAACTGCAGTTTGGTCCAGCCCATACTCCGATGCTGGATGCTGGGCTCAATGCCAATATGCTAAATCCGTTAGCAATCGTTCGGGATGGTAGTGTATTGGACTATTGTCGATTGCATCATATCACGATTCAGCCTTGGTCACCATTTCAGGTCGACTTGAACCAGGGACTTTTTATGGAACATCCTAAATATGCTCAGCTTACAGAAACTCTGCATGCCTTTGCGTCAGACTATCAAGTTTCTTTTGAAGCCTTAGTTCTGGCCTGGATTTTGCGTCATCCGGCTCAGATGCAGCCAATTGTTGGCTCCATGAATCCGCAGAGAATTCGCTCAATGGTGGCTGCTTTTGATATTGAGCTCTCTCGGGCTGACTGGTATAAGATATACAAGAGCGCAGGGAATCCTCTGCCCTAAGCTTCTTTTGCAGGGAGATTATTTGTTATTCAGAATCAATGAATGCTAAGAGCAGTGAATCAGTCTGCATACTTCATTGATTAACCTCGAATCTGCACCTTATGAAAGGAGAATGATATGAATAATAAGTTTTCTTGGCAAGGGCTAGCAAAATCTGCTTCTGCTGCCAAGTATGGAAGCGGCTTGCTGCTATGTGCTTCCCTCTTGTCCTTAGCAGCTTTGACGTGCGTCTCAAGAGTTGAAGCAGAAGATGTTGCGCCTGCCCCTGCCGCAGTAGCTGAAACGCCTACTTCTCCAGCAGCCCAAGCAAGTCCTGAGGCTGAAAATCCAGCTGTGGCTGAATCCCAAGCAGCTCCTGCAAGTCAGGCCGAATCAGCTGCTAGCGAGTTGCCAGCCAGTCAGGTCATGTCCGATGAGCAGAAGCAGCGCGCCATTGCTCAGATGGGAGCCAATCAAGGGGATGTCTGGGTTTGGTCGGAGGAAAATGTCGTTGAAGAAAATGGGGAGCGTCAAAAGCGTGGTCCTAATGGCGGCCCCGGCCAATTTAATGGCGGAGCCGTTGTGTTAGGCGGTCGTCCGACTTATGACCCCGCAGCTGATTGGTACTACCTAGCTTATAAAGGCGAAGGGATGACCGACGAAGAAGCGCAGGCTGTCTTTGACAAGGAACGCGGTAAATGGATGAATGAATTTGATCCTTGGGGTGTTGTGATGGAAATGACGGACAATAAGGCCAGCAATGCTTGGGCAGATGTTCGTAACATGCAGGCTTTCGTCCTTCGGAAGGACTCCAATGTCTGGGAGAAAATTGTGGATCACCCTCAAGGGGTTCAATGGGTTGCTCAGTTCAAGGGGAATATGTCCAGCTACGTAGGAGATGCGCGGCAGGAAGCCTTGGCTGGCGGGGGAACAGCTATTGAGGTATTACCTAAGCAGGATAGGGTTGCCCACTGGGGTTCTGATCAGGCTCGTGATATTCCGAATCCTCAGACCATTCGGGCTGTTCTGGTTTCTGTCGAAGCGCGTATTTCTGAAAAATCTGACCCAGATGCCAAGCTTGGTATTCAAGTTGGCGGTGACTGGAAATTTGCTGAAGAAGTGAGTAAGCCGCTCTGGTATCCAGGAGCTGGTTTGGCTGGTATTCAGCGACTGACCAAGGATTGGGCTCGTTACTATTTTGTAAGCCTCACTGGTATTCAAGATGCAGTCGAAGAAAGGGCCATTTCACAAGATGAGTTTATGAAGAGTATCGTGCCGCTGGCCGATATGGAGCAGGCTCCCCAAAATCAAGCCCAGCAGCCAACTCCTGCAAGACCTGATCCAAAGGGGAGCCAAGTGGAAAATCTGACCTACAAAGCAAGCGGCCAGACGGACCCTCAAGCAGCGTCTCAACAGCCAACTCTTGAGCAAGCTTCTTCCAAACAATTGCCTAAGACCGGCAGTCAAAGCAGTCTATTGACCAATCTGCTTGGGCTCGGACTCTTAGGGCTGGGAGCTGGCTTCCTTGGCTTGAAGAAAAAATCTTAGCTTTGCAAGCTAGAGAAAAAAATAATCTACAAAAAAGCAACAGCAGTTTCTAGCTGTTGCTTTGTGTTTGAGTTAGGTTTTGCACGACAGGCTGTCCAAAATTAGGTGCTTGCGCAGCGGGCGGACTGCAGATGGGCTCCTGGTATTTTTGAGTAAAGCGGCATCTTGGGAAGTTGGAGCAGCCCCAAAATTTTTGACCAGCCCTAGAACCTTTGGCTGCTGTACGGAGCACCAATCCATGCTGGCAGCGAGGGCAGATCTTTTCTGCTTCTCTACGCTGTTTATTCTGAGCAATGCTGTTAATATGGCGCTCTTTGATGACCTGATTTCGCTTGGTCAAGGGCAGGAGCATACGATAGAGGTCGTCAATCTGCTCAGTTGACAGGTAGACTTGACTTTGGTAGGCCTGCCGGTCAATTGCTCCGATCACTTGCCAGGTCTGAATAACCTTATGCCTATCACTGTTTAGATGGATTTCCTTAAGTTGACAGTCATTGCCAAAGACGATATAGGAATATAGGTTTGGCGTGTATTGGTTGAGATAGTAGCTCAGCCATTTGAGATGAACTTTATTTTGAATAACGGGATTGAAAAAAGAATGTTTGTAAGATTTTCCGCGGCCACCAGAAAGAACCTGAGTCCAGTATTGCTGATTTTCTGAGCCAAAGATCCAGCCCTTGTAGTTTTTTGACTCAAAAATGTAAATTCCAGATGGATGAATTAGCAGGGCATCAATCTCAGTAGTAGTGCCATCTTCTTTGAAGATATAGAGATTGTACAAAATCTTTTTATAGCCATAGAGCTGGTTCAAGACCTGACCAAGCTGGTACTCTCCCTGTTTTCCCTTGTTGTATTTGAGTTCCCAAGGGGCAGTCTGGGTTTGCTGGAAATAGTCAGGCTCTGGGCTTTGGCTGGATGACCAATCCGAGTCCGTATCTTCCCTGTCTTCAAGTAGCTTATAACTAATAAAAAAGACGATGCCAAAGACAGCCACAAATGCGACGAAAAAGAATCCAAACATTTCCTAATCTCCCTTAAAATCCCTAATTCGAGTATAGCACAAAATAAAGAACGAAAGATTTTTATAAGTGTAAAAACACAGCAATTGAACAACTAACAAAAATGTGTCTAAAAAACGGAAACTATCCTTTAAAAACTTATTTTCTAAAAATACCTCACAAACCTAAAAAATCATGTATAATAAAAAGACAGGAAAAGAATAGGAGTTATTATGCCTCAGGAATTAATCAGTGTTATCATCCCTGTTTACAATGTTGAGCAGTATTTAGCAGAATGTGTGAACAGCGTCTGTCGTCAGACCTATCAAAATCTGGAAATTATTCTAGTCAATGATGGTTCAACAGATGCTTCTGGCCAGATTTGCCAAGAGCTGGCTGACCAGGATGCGAGGATTCGTCTCATTCATCAGGACAATCAAGGCTTGTCCGGTGCCCGCAACACAGGGATTGAGCACTCTAGTGCAGACTATTTGATTTTTGTTGATTCAGATGACTGGCTGCCTGAGCAGCATGTTGCCCGTCTTTATGAAAAGCTGAAAGAGTATGATGCGGACATTGCCATTGGTCACCACTGTAGTTTCCGTGCTGAGGATTCAGCCTTCCTCTACTATTCGACAGAGCATTTTGAAACCCTCTATACGCGAGAAGAGATAATCGAGGAGTACCCTAAACGACGCATGGTAGACGGTGTCTTTCTCTGTGCCTGGGCCAAGCTCTATAAGCGTAAGCTCTTTGATACAGTGCGCTATCCAGTCGGCCGAGTGGCCGAAGATGCCTTCACGACTTATAAGCTGTACCTTCAGTCAGAGAAGATAATCTACCTCAATGAACCGCTCTATTACTATCGCTTGCGGCCAAATAGCATCTCCATGACTTGGAATGAGCAGTGGTTTCGAGACTTGATTGTAGGTTTTGAGGAGCAGCTAGCCATTCTAGGTAAGCTGGGCTATGACCTGAGCTTCTACTACAAATACTACACTTTCCTGCTCCAGTATTGTCGCGACAGCGCTGCAGCTGTCGGCATGCAATCCAGCTTGGTCTATCAGGAAATTGAATGCAAACTCCAACTATTTGGAGAATAAACAAAACAAGCCACCTTTCAACCGCAGGGCTGAAAGCGTAGCTTGTTTTTTAGTGTTTGAAAATTAAAGACTAAAAATAACAATTAATGTCATGCTTCAAAAAGACATCTTGGTATTCAAATAAGTCTTCAGGGTGCAAGGCCTTGACATCTTCCATGGCATACTTTCGGCCAAGTAATTTGTATTTATTTTCGCCAAATTGATGGAAAGGCAGCAGCTGGACTTGATCGATGGATAGTTCATTAAACAGGGTCGCAAACTGCTCCGCATCTTCTAAAGAGTCATTAAAATCTGGAATGACTGGAATGCGCAGAACAATCGTCTTTTGATGAGTGAAGGCGTAGTGGATATTCTGAACAATTAATTCGTTTTTTACTCCAGTCACCTTGCGGTGGTTGACAGAGTTATAATGCTTCAGGTCGGTATAGATGAAATCAACGTACTGGATGAGATCCACGAATTTTTCGTGTTCTACAAAGGCAGTTGTTTCGATAGCGGTATGAATCCCTTTTTCCTTAGCGGCTTTGAGAATGGCCTTGGCAAATTCAAACTGGGCGAAAATCTCTCCGCCAGATAAGGTTAGGCCGCCGCCAGATTCTTCATAAAAATCTCTGTCCTTTAGGACTTCGTTGATAATCTCCTCGACGCTTCTTTCTTCTCCCATGGTGATGCTCTTTTTCGTAGTCGCATCCAGCATGGGTTCGGGTTTAGGCTGTTGAGATTCTGGATTAGAACACCAAGGGCAGCGCAGTGGGCAGCCTTTGAGGAAAACCGTTGTACGAATCCCTGGTCCATCATGAATACTGAAATGTTGGATGTTAAAAATAATTCCTTTTTTTGTTTCCATACTCAGGCCTCCTTTGGATACAATCATTATAACTTATTTTAGAAAGAAAAACAATTACGAATGAAAGTTATTTTTATTTTATTTTTAAGGCGTCTTTTGTTACAATAATAGCAGAGGTGATAGAATGGAACGTTTAGATGAAATAGTTAAATTAGTATCTGAATTTGAACGAATCGATGTCAATACTTTGTCTGACCGCTTAAAAGTATCCAAAGTAACGATTCGCAAAGACTTGGATAAGCTGGAAACCAAAGGTCTGTTGCGCAGAGAGCATGGCTATGCTGTTTTAAATAGCGGCGATGATCTGAATGTCAGGCTTTCCTTTCATTATGATACCAAGCGCCGGATTGCTCAGGAAGCAGCAAAAATCGTTCAGGATAATGAAACCATTATGATCGAATCAGGCTCGACCTGTGCCTTACTAGCTGAGGAAATCTGCCGAACGAAGAAGAATGTCAAGATTATTACCAATTCTTATTTTATTGCGGATTATATAAAGCAAGCTGATTCTTGTAAAATTATCTTGCTGGGCGGAGAATTTCAGAAAGATTCGCAGGTGACAGTGGGGCCTCTTCTCAAGGAAATGATTCGCTTTTTTCACGTAGAACATGCTTTTGTCGGAACAGATGGCTACGATGAAAATCTAGGTTTTACAGGCAAGGATTTGATGCGGAGTGAGGTTGTACAGTATATGTCAGAGGCATCCGACCAGATGATTGTCTTGACGGATTCAAGCAAGTTTACCAGAAAAGGAACGGTTAAGAGATTCGGCTTCAAGCAGATTGCCCAAGTGGTGACTGACAAGGCGATTCCTAAAGAGGCTGTTGAGCGCTTGAAAGCTGCGGATATCAAGCTGACTCTGATCTAGCAGAGAAGGAGATAAGATGAAAAATGAAAGAAAAAAACTATTGGCAAAAATTGCTTATCTCTACTATATCGAAGAAAGAAGCCAGTCTGACATTGCGGCTGAGACAGGGATTTATCGCACCACCATTAGCCGAATGCTGGCAGAAGCGAAAAAAGAGGGCATTGTAAAGATTGAGATTGAAGACTTTGATACCCGCTTGTTCCACTTGGAAAACTATGTAAAAGAAAAATACGGGCTCAAGGGAATCGAGATTGTCAGTAATTTAGTGGATGAATCTTCAGCAGATCTGGAAGAGAGATTGGCGCAAGCTGCTGCGGGTATGCTGCGCGGCCTGATTAAAGACAATGATAAAGTGGGATTTTCTTGGGGAAAGAGCTTGAGCCTTTTAGTAGAGCACTCTAGCAGCAAGCATTTGACAAATGTCCATTTCTTTCCTTTGGCCGGTGGTCCCAGTCATATCCATGCACGCTACCATGTGAATACCCTCATCTATAGCATGGCTGGAAAATACCATGGGGAGTGCCGTTTTATGAATTCCACGATTATTCAGGAGAATGAGCAACTGACAAATGGAATATTGGCGTCTAAATACTTTGAAGATCTAAAAAGCAGCTGGCAGGAGCTGGATGTGGCTGTGGTTGGTATTGGAGGGCAGGTTGACACGGGAAATCGCCAATGGCTGGACATGCTGACCTCAGAGGATTTTCTTGCTCTAGAGAGTCAGGATGCTGTCGGAGAAATCTGCTGTCGCTTCTTTAATAAAAAAGGGGAGATGGTCTACCAGCATTTGCAAAATCGAACGATTGCCATCTCGTTGGAAAATTTGAAAAAGGTGCCGCTTAGTTTGGCCTTTGCCTATGGCAGTCAAAAATCTGCTGCTATCTTAGCTGTCTTGCGAGCGGGCTATGTCAATCATTTGGTTACGGATGAAGCGACGATTCTAAAAATGCTTGACTTGGATGGAGATAGGAGTTTCCTCACTTCTTGATAGTAGAGGCATCTCAGGTGCAAGAGATTTCCAAGACGGAATTTAGGGCTTCTATTTTTTAATAGTGGATTAGCAGCTATGTATGGAGGTGGATTGTTGATTTGAAAAAGCCGATGAAACAAAAATTGACTAGTTTAGCCACAGGAGAGCTAGTCGCTGTGCTAGTATTTTGGATGAATTTTTTCCTGCTCAAAAGATGGATTCTTATTACTGGGGCTTTGATTTCTATTTCTTTCTCCTTGTTTGTACTGAGTTTTATTCTGATACAGGGCTCTGTTTTCTGGTGGATTTTGATAAAAAGGATTTCCAATCCAAGATTTGCTGAAAGATATACAGGCAAGATTTACAGGATACTAAAGAGCTTAGACCTTATTTTATTGGGATTGGGAGCCCTGATAATCATTTTTAATTCCAGTGATTTTTCCACATTCATAATCTCTTTAGCAATTTGGTTTTTTGCTGTCATCGAGTGGGTGAATTATTTTAAAATGCAATTATCCTACAGTCTGAATCCTGCTGTTTTATTGAAATACGTCTTCCAGAGGAAATTGCGGAAAAGTAAAATAGCAAAGGAAATTGAGAAAGCCGTTTAAAAAGATAAGTTTCGGTTTCTTAACATAACACAATATGAGGAAGAAGAAGCAAATAGCCGCTTCTTCTTTTTTTGTGTCGAATCTGCTTATCGTTCGTATCTAATAGAGTGCCTTTGATTCGCAGATAAATACAGCTGTATAGGAGTTGTTTTTTTGTGGAGGAGTCTTTTTGCACAAATGTGCTAAAAAAAATAAATAAGCTAATTTGTTCTATAATATATTGACGGACTGAGATAAAGGTGATACATTCTAGTTACAAACAAAAACAATTCACTTTCAAACAAAAGAACAAGTTTTTGTTAATCATAAAGATAGGAGCGGTTGTAACATATGGAAATGATTGTAGCAGATCAAATTATCATGGGCCTTATCTTAGACGCTGGTGATGCTAAGCAGCATATTTATCAAGCTTTATCACTAGCTAAAGATGGTAAGTTTTCAGAATGCGATGAGCAGATTGAGCTTGCAGATAAGGCGCTGTTAGAGGCCCATAACTTGCAGACCAAGTTCCTAGCTCAGGAAGCTGGAGGAACGAAAACAGAGATCACAGCGCTGTTTGTTCATTCTCAGGATCATTTGATGACTAGCATTACAGAGATTAACCTCATCAAAGAAATCATCGACTTGAGAAGAGAATTACAAGGGAAAAAATAAATCATCAGGAGGATGAAAAGATGGTTAAGATTGGTTTGTTCTGCGCGGCAGGTTTTTCAACAGGAATGTTGGTCAATAACATGAAGATAGCTGCAGCTGAAAAAGGGGTGGAGGCTGAGATTGAAGCATACTCTCAGGCTAAGCTGGCTGATTATGCAGCGGATTTGGATGTCGCTTTATTGGGCCCGCAGGTAGCCTATACACTAGACAAATCTACAGCTATTTGCGACAGCTGCCATACTCCGATTGCAGTTATTCCGATGGCTGATTACGGTATGCTAGATGGTAAAAAAGTGCTAAACCTCGCTTTGAGTTTGTTGGATAAACATTAAAATCAAGGAGCTTCGTTATGTCTAAAGTAGATACTCAAAAAATCATTGCGCCGATTATGAAGTTTGTCAATATGCGCGGGATTATCGCCTTAAAAGACGGTATGTTGGCAATTTTGCCACTTACAGTTGTGGGAAGTTTATTCTTGATTGTAGGGCAATTACCGTTTGAAGGTTTAAATCAAGCCATTGCTGGTGTGTTTGGGGCAGACTGGACAGAACCGTTTATGCAGGTTTATTCAGGGACCTTTGCCATTATGGGGCTGATTTCTTGTTTTTCAATCGGCTATTCTTATGCCAAGAACAGCGGTGTAGAGCCTCTGCCGGCAGGGGTGCTGTCTCTTTCTTCCTTCTTTATCCTTTTGAAATCCTCCTACATACCAGAAAAGGGTGAAGCGATTGGAGATGCGATTGCCAAGGTCTGGTTTGGCGGTCAAGGAATCATTGGGGCCATTCTTATTGGTTTGGCAGTTGGCAGTATCTATACGATTTTCATTCAAAAGCATATTGTCATCAAAATGCCAGAGCAGGTTCCTCAAGCGATTGCCAAGCAGTTTGAAGCCATGATTCCAGCTTTCGTTATTTTCTTGCTGTCAATGCTTGTTTATATTATTGCCAAGATAGCGACTGGTGGCGGTACCTTTATTGAGATGATTTACGATGTCATTCAGGTGCCTCTGCAAGGTCTGACGGGCTCTCTGTATGGAGCTATCGGTATTGCTTTCTTCATTTCTTTCCTGTGGTGGTTCGGCGTCCACGGCCAGTCTGTTGTCAATGGTGTCGTAACAGCCTTGCTGCTGTCAAATCTGGATGCCAATAAGGCCCTGCTTGCTGCAGATAAGCTTTCTGTCAGTCAAGGCGCTCATATTGTGACCCAGCAATTTTTGGATAGTTTCCTTATCTTGTCAGGCTCCGGTATTACTTTCGGAGTGGTTGTAGCCATGCTTTTTGCTGCCAAGTCCAAGCAGTATAAGGCTCTGGGGAAAGTTGCTGCTTTCCCAGCAATCTTTAATGTCAATGAGCCGGTTGTCTTTGGTTTTCCAATTGTGATGAATCCGGTCATGTTTCTACCTTTCGTTTTGGTTCCGGTTCTGGCCGCTTTGATTGTCTACATGGCGATTGCGGTTGGCTTTATGCAGCCATTCGCGGGTGTGACTTTGCCTTGGAGTACACCGGCTATCATTTCTGGCTTTATGGTCGCTGGCTGGCAAGGGGCAGTCATTCAAATTGTCATCCTAGCCATGTCCGCCTTTGTCTATTTCCCATTTGTGAAGTTTCAGGATAAGATTGCCTACAATAACGAATTGGAAAATGAAGAATAATCTGACTTTGATGGATAAAAACACAAAAGTTTCTTGGCTCAGATGGCACAAATGTGCAAAAAATCTTTAATTCAGTAATCGCCTATAAATGATTGAATTCTAGGATTTTGCGTGTTACAATAGTTACGAAAGAAATAAATTAAATTTCATAAGAAAGGTCGTGACCAAATGATCCAAGTAAAAGAAGTAGAAAAAACAACAATAAAAACAGACTATTTTGGCAGCTTAACAGAGCGGATGAATAAATATCGGGAAGATGTTTTAAATAAAAAGCCCTATATTGACGCAGAGCGTGCTGTCCTAGCTACCAAGGCTTATGATAAGCATAAGGAAAAGCCAAATGTGTTGAAGCGTGCTTACATGCTCAAAGAGATTTTGGAGAATATGACGCTTTATATCGAAGATGAAACGATGATTGTCGGTAATCAGGCTTCATCTAATAAAGACGCGCCTATCTTCCCAGAGTATACTTTAGAGTTTGTACTCAATGAACTAGATCTTTTTGAGAAGCGGGACGGAGACGTCTTCTACATCACAGAGGAAACCAAAGAGCAGCTCCGTAGTATTGCTCCTTTCTGGGAAAACAATAACCTCCGTGCTCGAGCAGGGGCTCTACTTCCAGAAGAAGTTCAGGTTTATATGGAAACTGGCTTCTTTGGTATGGAAGGAAAGATGAACTCTGGGGACGCCCACTTGGCGGTCAACTATCAAAAACTCTTGGCTTATGGACTGAAAGGTTTTGAAGAAAAAGCTCGCGCAGCTAAGGAAGCTTTGGATTTGACCGATCCGACTAGTATTGACAAATACCACTTCTATGATTCCATTTTCATCGTTGTGGATGCTGTGAAAGCTTATGCGGAGCGTTTTGTTGCTTTGGCCAATCAGCTGGCTGAAAAAGCAGAGCCTAAGCGCCGTCAGGAGCTCTTAGAAATCGCTAGAATTTGTTCTAAAGTTCCGTATGAGCCAGCATCAACCTTTGCTGAAGCTGTTCAGTCTGTTTGGTTTATCCAGTGTATCCTTCAGATCGAGTCCAACGGACATTCGCTCTCTTATGGCCGCTTTGACCAGTACATGTATCCTTATGTCAAGGCAGATTTGGAAGCTGGACGTGAGACCGAGGCTAGCATTGTAGAACGCTTAACCAATCTCTGGATTAAGACGATTACCATTAATAAAGTGCGCAGTCAGGCTCATACCTTCTCATCAGCGGGCAGTCCCCTTTATCAAAATGTGACAATCGGGGGTCAAACGAGAGATAAGAGAGATGCAGTCAACCCACTTTCCTACCTTGTGTTGAAATCTGTAGCTCAAACTCATCTTCCTCAGCCGAATCTGACCGTTCGTTATCATGCAGGCTTGGATGCTCGCTTTATGAATGAGTGTATCGAAGTCATGAAGCTTGGTTTCGGTATGCCAGCCTTCAATAATGATGAAATCATCATTCCGTCCTTTATCGCCAAAGGCGTTTTAGAAGAAGATGCATACGACTATAGTGCTATCGGCTGTGTGGAAACTGCTGTGCCTGGTAAATGGGGCTACCGTTGTACAGGCATGAGCTACATGAACTTCCCTAAGGTGCTCCTCATCACTATGAACGATGGGATTGATCCAGCATCTGGCAAGCGCTTTGCGCCAAGCTTCGGTCATTTTAAAGATATGAAGAGCTTTGCTGAGCTGCAAACGGCTTGGGACAAGACCTTGCGCCATTTGACTCGCATGAGTGTCATCGTGGAAAATTCTATCGACCTGTCTCTTGAAAGAGAAGTGCCGGATATCCTCTGCTCAGCTTTAACAGATGATTGTATCGGACGTGGTAAGCATTTGAAAGAGGGTGGAGCTGTCTATGACTATATTTCTGGCCTTCAAGTCGGTATTGCCAATCTATCAGACTCATTGGCGGCCATCAAGAAGCTGGTCTTTGAAGAAGGCAGGCTGACTCCGGCTGAACTCTGGCATGCACTTGAAACAGACTATGCAGGTGAGCGTGGTAAAGAAATTCAAGAGATGCTGATTCATGATGCACCAAAATATGGTAATGATGATGATTACGCAGATAAGCTAGTGACAGATGCTTACGATATTTATGTGGATGAAATCGCTAAATATCCAAATACCCGTTATGGCCGTGGTCCAATTGGCGGTATCCGCTACTCTGGAACATCTTCTATTTCAGCCAATGTCGGTCAAGGTCGCGGTACCTTGGCGACACCAGATGGTCGCAATGCTGGAACACCGCTCGCTGAAGGCTGCTCTCCATCCCATAATATGGACAAGAACGGCCCGACCTCTGTATTGAAATCTGTTTCCAAATTGCCGACAGATGAAATCGTAGGAGGCGTTCTGCTCAATCAAAAAGTCAATCCTCAGACTTTGTCTAAAGAGGAAGATAAAGTGAAACTAATTGCCTTGCTTCGTACATTCTTTAACCGTCTGCATGGCTATCATATCCAATACAATGTCGTTTCTCGGGAAACCTTGATTGATGCTCAGAAGCATCCTGAAAAACACCGCGATTTGATTGTTCGCGTTGCAGGCTACTCTGCTTTCTTCAATGTGCTTTCCAAGGCGACACAAGATGATATTATCGGGCGTACGGAGCACACGTTGTAAAAGAGGTCCAATTTATGGAATTCATGCTTGATACCTTAAATTTAGAGGAGATAAAAAAATGGTCGGAAGTCCTCCCCTTGGCGGGAGTGACTTCTAATCCGACCATCGCAAAAAAAGAAGGGAAAATAGATTTCTTCGAACGGATTCGCACTGTTCGGGAAATCATAGGAGAAGGTCCATCTATCCATGTGCAGGTTGTTGCCAAGGATTATGAGGGAATCTTGAAAGATGCTACTGAAATTCGAAAAAAATGCGGCGATGCTGTCTACATTAAAGTTCCGGTCACACCGGCTGGGCTGGCAGCTATCAAAACTCTCAAAGCAGAGGGCTACAAGATTACAGCGACAGCCATTTATACAACCTTTCAAGGGCTATTAGCCATTGAAGCGGGGGCTGACTATCTTGCTCCTTACTATAACCGCATGGAAAATCTCAATATTGATTCAGATGCTGTAATTAGCCAGCTGGCTCAAGCGATTGAGCGGGAACATTCCGCCAGCAAAATATTGGCAGCGTCCTTTAAGAATGTTAGCCAAATTAATCGTGCTTTTGCTGATGGGGCCCAAGCCATTACAGCAGGACCAGATATCTTTGCAGCAGCCTTTGCCATGCCGTCTATCTCTAAGGCAGTGGATGACTTTGCTGCTGACTGGTCAGCAATTCACAATCAGGAATACATTTAAAAGGCATATTTAATGCTCTATTTATGAATAAATGAAAGAGGTGTTCTATGAGAATTTTTGCAAGTCCGTCTCGTTATATTCAGGGAGAAAACGCTCTGTTTGAAAATGCAAAACAGATTCTTCAATTAGGAAGCCATCCAGTCTTGCTTTGTGATGATGTGGTTTACCAGATTGTTGGGGAAAAATTCAATGACTACCTTACTCGTTATGGTTTTCATGTGCTGCATGTCGCTTTTAACGGAGAAGCTTCAGATGCTGAAATTGATCGGGTCGTTGCTCTGGCTGAAAAAGACGGAGCAGACTTAGTTATTGGTCTAGGCGGTGGGAAAACGATTGACAGTGCGAAGGCGATTGCAGATATACTAGGACGTCCTGTGGTCATTGCGCCAACCATTGCCTCTACAGATGCCCCAACTTCAGCACTTTCTGTTATCTATACAGAAGATGGAGCCTTTGAAAAGTACATTTTCTATAGTAAAAACCCAGAACTTGTCTTGGTGGATACGAAAGTGATTGCTGGAGCGCCAAAACGGCTTCTGGCTTCTGGGATTGCAGATGGTTTAGCGACTTGGGTAGAAGCGCGTGCTGTCCAGCAGAAAAATGGCACTACCATGTTGGGACAAAGACAGAGTCTAGCTGGTGTAGCGATTGCGAAGAAGTGTGAAGAAACACTGTTTGCAGATGGCCTGCAGGCTATTGCAGCCTGTGAAGCAAAAGTCGTGACTCCAGCTCTGGAAAATATCATTGAAGCCAATACCCTTCTCAGCGGCGTCGGCTTTGAGAGCGGCGGTTTAGCGGCAGCCCATGCTATCCACAACGGCTTTACAGCTCTAACAGGCGATATTCATCACTTGACCCACGGCGAAAAAGTTGCCTATGGAACCTTGACCCAACTCTTCTTAGAAAACCGACCTAAAGAAGAATTGGAAAAATATATTCGCTTCTATCAAAAGATCGGTATGCCGACCACTCTGAAAGAAATGCATTTAGAAAATGCTAGCTATGAAGATTTGCTCAAAGTTGGTCAGCAAGCGACGATTGAGGGCGAAACCATCCATCAGATGCCATTTGAGATTTCAGCTTCTGACATTGCAGGTGCCATCCTAGCGGTTGACCAATATGTCAGGGATTTGGATAAATAAAAGCAAAATATAAAACAAGCCACCTTTCAACCGCAGGACTGATAGCGTGGCTTGTTTTTTGGTGGAGAGACCCCTTGGCTGATGTATCTGGCAGTCATGAAATTCTGTCTTTTAAAATCCCTTGAAAATGGTATAATAGAAACAGTACAAAAAATGGAGAAAAGAATGGCTTATTATAATCACAAAGAAATCGAACCCAAGTGGCAGAAATACTGGGCGGAGCACCATACATTTAAGACAGGTACGGACAAGGACAAGCCTAACTTTTATGCGCTGGACATGTTTCCTTACCCATCAGGAGCGGGGCTCCATGTAGGGCATCCGGAGGGCTACACGGCGACAGATATCCTCAGCCGCTACAAGCGGGCTCAGGGCTATAACGTCCTTCATCCTATGGGCTGGGATGCCTTTGGTCTGCCAGCTGAGCAATACGCCATGGATACAGGGAATGACCCAGCTGACTTTACAGCGGAAAACATTGCCAACTTTAAGCGTCAAATCAACGCTCTGGGCTTCTCCTATGACTGGGACCGGGAGGTCAATACAACTGACCCCAACTACTACAAGTGGACCCAGTGGATTTTCACCAAGCTTTACGAAAAAGGCCTGGCTTATGAAGCTGAAGTGCCAGTAAACTGGGTTGAAGAGCTGGGAACGGCTATCGCCAATGAGGAAGTTCTGCCGGATGGCACATCTGAGCGCGGTGGTTATCCAGTCGTTCGTAAACCCATGCGTCAGTGGATGCTGAAAATCACAGCCTATGCAGAACGTTTGCTCAATGACTTAGAGGAACTGGACTGGCCAGAGTCTATAAAGGATATGCAGCGTAATTGGATCGGCAAGTCAACCGGTGCCAATGTAACCTTCAAGATTAAGGGCACAGACAAGGACTTCACCGTCTTTACCACTCGTCCGGACACTCTTTTTGGTGCGACCTATGCTGTTTTGGCTCCAGAGCATGCTCTCGTCGATGCCATTACAAGTGCAGAACAAGCCCAAGCAGTAGCAGACTACAAACATGCAGCCAGCCTCAAATCCGACCTGGCTCGGACTGATTTGGCTAAGGAGAAGACTGGTGTCTGGACAGGAGCTTATGCCATCAATCCTGTCAATGGCAAGGAAATCCCCATCTGGATTGCCGACTATGTGCTTGCAAGCTACGGAACAGGGGCTATCATGGCTGTTCCTGCGCACGATGAGCGCGATTGGGAGTTTGCTAAGCAGTTTGATTTAGAGATTATTCCGGTTCTAGAGGGTGGCAATGTTGCTGAAGCTGCTTACACAGAAGACGGGTCGCACATTAACTCTGGCTTCCTAGATGGCTTAGACAAGGCTGCCGCTATTGACAAGATGGTTTCTTGGCTGGAAGCAGAAGGTGTCGGAAACGAAAAAGTCACCTATCGCCTGCGCGACTGGCTCTTTAGCCGTCAGCGCTACTGGGGTGAGCCAATTCCAATTATTCATTGGGAAGATGGCACCTCAACGGCTGTTCCTGAAAATGAACTTCCGCTTGTCTTGCCTGTAACCAAGGATATCCGTCCGTCAGGTACCGGTGAAAGTCCATTGGCTAATCTGACTGACTGGCTGGAAGTGACTCGCAAAGATGGGGTCAAAGGACGCCGCGAAACCAACACCATGCCTCAATGGGCTGGTTCCAGCTGGTATTACCTGCGTTACATTGACCCTCACAACAATGAGAAATTAGCAGACG
>NZ_CAURVL010000002.1:0-176449 GCF_963528215.1 uncultured Streptococcus sp. | reverse complement strand
ACTCAACTGAGTTCTTGTCAATGACTCGTGGTTACGGTATCATGAACCATACCTTCGACCAATACTTGCCATTGATTCCAGGGGAAATTGGTGGACGTCACCGTGGTGCCCTTGTTTCTATCGATGCTGGTAAGGCTACAACTTACTCAATCATGTCTATCGAAGAACGTGGTACTATCTTTGTCAACCCAGGTACTGAGGTTTACGAAGGAATGATCATCGGTGAAAACTCTCGTGAAAATGACTTGACTGTTAACATAACCAAGGCTAAGCAAATGACCAACGTTCGTTCTGCAACCAAGGACCAGACAGCAGTTATCAAGACACCACGTATCTTGACCTTGGAGGAATCTTTGGAATTCTTGAACGACGATGAGTACATGGAAGTAACACCAGAATCTATTCGTCTGCGTAAGCAAATTTTGAACAAACAAGAACGCGAAAAAGCCAATAAAAAGAAAAAATTAGCTGCAGCTGAATAAGCAAAAGGGAAAGGAGCAGCAAAATGGTTTATCTTATCATTGGGATTTTAATCCTCTTTTTCTACATTTTTGCTGTTCCATCCAGTATTAAAGGGACTGTTAATGCAGTGACCATGGTGCTACTGATTGTAGCCTTGATTATCTTATTTGGCTTAGGCATTTTTAAAATTTTCCAGTTGCCGGCTGAATATTTTGTAGGTTTCGGTCTATCCGTAGTGACTGTCTTGGCTTTGCGGGATATCAATCGCCTCAAGCCGCCTAAGAAATCAAAAAAGAATTTTGATGAAGAATAATAAATGAGCAAGAACTTAGAAAGCTAGATAGACTTTTTGAGATCTTGCTTTTTTGTTGATCTATATTTTTACAAAAATAATAGGTTTATGTTACAAAATATTTCAAATAGATGAAAACATATCATTTTTTTCAAAACTTGCTTACAGTCGAAAATAAAAGACTCCTATGACTTTTTTATTTTCACAAAAAAAGGTAAAATAGAATGAAGTATGAATGGAAGAGGTTGCTTATGAAAAATATAGCAAATTTTGCCAATAAGAAGGTCTTGGTCCTAGGATTGGCCAAGTCGGGTGAGTCAGCTGCTCGCCTTTTAGATAAATTAGGAGCTATCGTGACAGTTAACGATGGGAAGACTTTCGAGGAAAATCCTGCTGCCCAATCCTTGCTAGAAGAAGGTATAAAAGTGGTGACAGGAGGTCATCCTTTGGAGTTGCTGGACGAAGACTTTGAACTGATGGTGAAAAATCCGGGTATTCCTTATGACAATGACATGGTCGTTCGAGCTCTGGAGAAGAAGATTCCAGTCATTACTGAAGTCGAGTTGGCTTATCTGATTTCTGAAGCACCGATTATTGGTATTACGGGTTCAAATGGTAAGACGACGACCACAACCATGATTGCGCAAGTCTTGACAGCTGGCGGTCAAAATGGTCTCTTGTCTGGTAATATCGGCTTTCCTGCCAGTCAAGTAGCTCAAACAGCCAGCAGCAAGGATACACTGGTCATGGAACTGTCTTCCTTCCAGTTGATGGGGATTGAGGCTTTTCATCCGCAAATCGCTGTTATTACCAACCTCATGCCGACTCATTTGGATTATCACGGCTCTGTTGAGGAATATGCAGCTGCCAAGTGGAATGTCCAGAAAAACATGACAGCTGATGATTATCTGGTTTTGAATTTCAATCAAGATTGGGCAAAGGAAATGGCTAGTCAAACTCAGGCTACTGTTGTCCCTTTTTCAACGACTGAAAAGGTGGATGGTGCCTATCTTGATGGTGATGTCTTGACCTTCCGTGGAGAAGCGATTATGAGGGCGACTGAAATCGGTGTTCCTGGCAGTCACAATGTCGAAAATGCTCTGGCTACGATTGCTGTGGCCAAACTGCGTGGCATTGACAATCAGACGATCAAAGAAGTCTTGTCAGCTTTTGGGGGCGTTAAGCACCGTCTCCAGTATGTGGGGCGTGTAAATGAGGTTGCCTTTTACAATGACAGTAAGTCTACTAATATTCTGGCAACACAGAAAGCCCTATCTGGTTTTGACAATAGCAAGGTGATTCTGATTGCAGGCGGCTTGGATCGTGGCAATGAATTTGACGAGTTGGTGCCTGACCTCAAAGGGCTCAAGAAAATGGTGATCTTAGGACAATCAGCTGCGCGTGTAAAGAGGGCGGCTGATCAGGCTGGTGTTTCTTATCTGGATGCGATTGATGTCCGGGATGCAGCTCATAAGGCCTTTGATCAAGCGAAGCCAGGAGACATTGTCTTGCTCAGTCCTGCCAATGCCAGCTGGGATATGTATAGTAATTTTGAAGTCCGTGGCGATGAGTTTCTCGCTGCATTTGAAGAATTAAAAGGTTAAAATGAAAAAGATTGTATTTACAGGCGGAGGAACAGTTGGGCATGTAACCCTCAACCTTCTCCTGATTCCGAAATTTATCAAAGAAGGCTGGCAGGTCCACTATATTGGTGATAAGCATGGGATTGAGTATCAGGAAATCCAAAAGTCTGGACTAGACGTGACCTTCCATTCGGTAGCTACGGGCAAGCTTCGCCGCTACTTTTCATGGCAGAATCTGCTGGATGGCTTTAAGGTCGTCTGGGGTATTTTCCAGTCGCTTGGTATTATGCTCAAGGTACGGCCGCAGGCTCTCTTTTCTAAGGGAGGCTTTGTGTCCGTTCCGCCCGTGATTGCAGCCCGACTGTCAGGAGTGCCTGTATATGTTCATGAGTCGGATCTATCCATTGGCTTGGCCAATAAAATCGCCTATAAGTGTGCGACCAAGATGTATGCGACCTTTGAGCAAAGTTCCAGTCTGACCAAGATTGAGCATGTCGGAGCTGTGACCAAGGTCGGTAACCAAGAGTCAGTCCCACCGCAGGAACTAGAAGAAATCCGTCAGTATTTTGATAAAGAGCTGCCTACTCTGCTTTTTGTCGGTGGTTCTGCTGGTGCTAAGGTCTTTAATGACTTTGTCAGCCAGAATCAAGCTGCGCTGACCGAGCGTTATAACGTTATCAATCTGACAGGCGATGCAAGTTTGGATGTTCTGTCTGAACGTCTCTTTCGCAGAGCCTATGTGACCGACATCTACCAGCCTTTGATGGACTTGGCAGATGTAGTGGTGACACGCGGCGGTTCCAATACAATCTTTGAGCTCTTGGCCATGGCTAAGCTGCACATTATCGTTCCTCTGGGACGCGAAGCCAGCCGCGGCGATCAGATTGAAAATGCGGATTATTTTGTGAAAAAGGGATATGCCAAGCAATTGGCAGAGGAACAGCTGGATATGAGCAATTTACAGACAGCCCTTGATGACCTTTTGGCTAATCAAGCTTCTTATCATCAAGCTATGAAGAATTCTCAGGAAATCAAGTCTGTAGATGAATTTTATGCTTTATTGAAGGCGGATATTGACAAAGGAAAGAAATGAGCAAGAAAAACCACGATGAGCCAAAGGAAGAGGTAAGTGAGCCCCTCTCTGAATGGCAGAAACGAAATAAAGAATATCTTGAAAAGAAGGCTCAGGAAGAGGCCGGCAAACAAAAGGAGCTAGAAGAAGAGGAAGCAAAGGAAGCTGAGGACTCAATCGAAGGCGGAGAAATAGCTGAAGAGACGGAAGAAGATGACTCATTTTATGAAGAGGAAGAAACAGAATATTTGGAAGATGACTCATCTAAACCTGAGCTAGAGACCGAATTGAGCGAGAAAGAGCGCAAAAAACTGGAGAAACTTCAGAAAAAGGCAGAAAAAGAAGCCGATAAGGTGCATATCTCGAAGGTTCATATTTATCGAGCACTGCCGGTTTTGCTGGGCAGTGGCTTGATTTTTCTCCTGTCAGTTTATTTTTTGACGCCACTGGCGACCATGAAGACAATCGAATTTTCAGGGAATCAAATGGTCAGTCAGGAAGATCTGCTCAAAAGCAGTAAGATTGATGAGAAGGACTATACTTTAACAACCTTTATCAATGGCGGCAATCATATCCGCAATATGAAAGCTTCTAGTCCTTGGATTAACAACCTGGAGATGGCTTATCAGTTTCCGATTACTTTTCAGGTAAAGGTCAAGGAGTACGGAGTTCTAGCCTATCTGCATGAGGGTGGTCAGTATTATCCTGTTCTGAAAAATGGGGAGATTATTTCGGACCCGACTGCTGCAGATTCTATGCCGGAAACCCATATTTCGATAGAGTTTTCAGATAAAAAATTGATTAAGGAATTTGCCCTTCAAATTGAAAAGGTACCGGCTTCGGTCAAGAAAAATATTAAGACAGTTCAGTTGACTCCAAGCAAGGTGACACCGGACTTGGTTACGCTGACCATGCATGATGGCAATAAAATTTTGGTACCAATTTCACATATTGCCAAAAAACTGCCATATTACAAGGGAATCCAATCGCAGCTGGAAGAGGGGGTACCTAGTGTTGTAGATATGGAAGCAGGGATTTTTAGTTATGTTGAAGGAGCTCAAAACGAGCCGTCTTCTTCTGACGAAGAAAAGCAGAAAACAGAAGAGGACCCGACGGGACAGCCAACAGAACAAGTGGCTGAGCAGGTGACTGAAAGTCAAGAACAAGAATCTGCAGAGCCACAAAATTCAACAGAAAACCCGGGAAATACCGAAAATCGCTAAATTATATGTAGAAAAACTGCGCATTTTCATTTTCTTTATGTTATAATAAAGCTTGGGTAACTCTAATTTTTAGTGTTATTAGTATAGACCGGAAACATGGAAGATAGAGAGGACTGGTGTAATGGCTAGAGACGGCTTTTTTACTGGATTAGATATAGGAACTAGCTCAATTAAAGTGTTGGTGGCAGAGCACATCAACGATGAAATGAATGTTATTGGGGTCAGCAACGCAAAAAGTGCTGGCGTTAAAGATGGAATTATTGTTGATATTGAGGCTGCTGCTGCTGCCATTAAGACAGCTATTTCTCAAGCAGAAGAAAAGGCAGGCATTTCAATTGGTTTAGTCAATGTCGGACTTCCGGCTAATCTCTTACAGATTGAGCCTACTCAGGGTATGATTCCTGTGACTAGTGATTCTAAGGAAATCACAGATACAGATGTAGAGAATGTTGTTAGATCTGCTCTGACTAAGAGTATGACTCCTGACCGCGAAGTGATTACTTTCATCCCAGAAGAGTTTGTAGTGGATGGTTTCCAAGGGATTCGTGATCCGCGTGGTATGATGGGGATTCGCTTAGAAATGCGGGGACTTCTCTACACTGGACCACGGACTATTCTCCACAACCTCCGCAAGACAGTGGAGCGTGCGGGAGTTCAGCTTGAGAATGTTATTATCTCCCCATTGGCTATGACTAAGTCAATCTTGAACGAAGGGGAACGTGAGTTTGGTGCAACTGTTATTGATATGGGTGGCGGCCAAACTACAGTAGCTTCTGTTAGAGGTCAAGAACTTCAATATACGAATATATATCAAGAAGGCGGCGACTATGTAACCAAGGATATCTCCAAGGTTTTGAAGACTTCGCAAAAGTTGGCTGAAAGTCTCAAGTTTAACTATGGTTCTGCTTATGTTCCTGAAGCTGGTACAGAGTCCTTCCAAGTAGAAGTGATTGGCGAGATTGAGCCGGTTGAAGTAACTGAAAAGTATCTGGCTGAGATTATTTCTGCTCGTATCCAACACATTTTTGAGCAAATCAAACGCGATTTGGATAGAAGGCATCTTCTCGAGTTGCCAGGCGGCATTGTGATTATCGGTGGAGCAGCTATTCTTCCAGGAGTAGTTGAACTGGCTCAGGAAGTGTTTGGCGTAAATGTCAAGCTTTATGTGCCAAATCAAATCGGCATTCGCAATCCAGCCTTTGCACATGTTATCAGCCTGTCAGAGTATGCCGGAAACTTAACAGATGTGGATATGCTGGCTCAGGTTGCTGTTCATGGTGATGAGCAACTGCGCCATCGACCTGTATCCTTTGAGCGTCCTGCTCAGTCAGTACCACGCTTTGAACCTCAACCAGCTGATGAGATCCCTGAGGAGCCGGTCCAAGAAATTCCAGTTGCCAGTGCTGATGTGCCAAACCAAGAACCAAAAACCGGTATTACAGATCGGATGCGCAACCTAATTGGCAAAATGTTTGATTAAGGAGAATACAGAGAATATGACATTTTCATTTGACGCTGCTGCTGCACAAGGCGCAGTAATTAAAGTTATTGGTGTCGGTGGAGGTGGCGGTAATGCCATCAACCGAATGATTGATGAAGGTGTTGCTGGTGTTGAATTCATCGCAGCAAATACAGATGTTCAAGCTCTTAGCAGTGCCAAAGCTGAAACAGTTATTCAGCTCGGTCCTAAGTTGACTCGCGGACTCGGTGCCGGAGGTCAGCCTGAAGTTGGCCGCAAGGCTGCTGAAGAAAGCGAAGAAGTCCTGACTGAAGCTCTGCAAGGAGCAGATATGGTCTTCATCACTGCTGGTATGGGTGGTGGATCTGGGACAGGTGCTGCTCCAGTGATTGCTCGTATCGCAAAGAATGTTGGTGCTCTGACTGTTGCTGTAGTTACACGTCCTTTCGGTTTTGAAGGAAGCAAGCGTGGAACATTTGCAGTAGAAGGAATCAACGAACTTCGCGAGCATGTAGATACACTCTTGATTATCTCAAATAACAACCTGCTTGAAATTGTAGACAAGAAGACTCCGCTCCTTGAAGCACTCAGTGAAGCAGATAATGTTCTTCGCCAAGGTGTCCAAGGGATTACCGACTTGATTACCAGCCCAGGACTGATTAACCTTGACTTTGCCGACGTGAAAACAGTTATGGCAGACAAGGGTAATGCTTTGATGGGAATTGGTGTTGGTAGCGGTGAAGAACGCGTTATCGAAGCTGCTCGCAAAGCTATTTACTCACCTCTTTTGGAAACAACCATTGATGGTGCAGAGGACGTAATTGTCAACGTTACTGGTGGCCTAGATATGACCTTGATTGAAGCTGAAGAAGCTTCAGAAATTGTCAACCAAGCAGCAGGTCATGGGGTGAACATCTGGCTCGGTACTGCTATTGATGAGTCTATGAAGGATGAAATCCGCGTGACTGTTGTGGCTACTGGTGTCCGTCAGGACAAGGTTGAAAAGGTCAGCGGTATTCGTCAGACACAGCAGCCTACTGGCCCAAGCCGTCCGCAGCAAGTTGAGCCAAATCGCGAAGTTCGCTCAGGGCAGTTTGAACGAAATTTTGATATGACTGAAACGGTTGATATTCCGGCTCCAAGCCGTCAAAGAACGGATACACCTAAAGGTTCAGCCTTTGGTGATTGGGATCTTCGCCGCGAAGCGATTGTTCGTCAGGCTGAACCAAGTTCGTCAGCCCGCGTGGAGCGCTATGCAGAAACTAATGAAGATGATGATGAGTTGGAAACACCTCCGTTCTTCAGAAATCGTTAATCTAAATCATGAATTTGCAGAACAATAAAGAGTTGGTCTTTCAATCCGTCGCTCAAGCGGCGGAGCAAGCCCAGCGTTTGAAAGATTCAGTAAATATCATTGCAGTTACCAAATATGTTGACTGCGAAACAACTCAGGAGCTTGTTCGTACAGGTATTCAGCATATCGGAGAAAATCGGGTAGATAAATTTCTAGATAAATACCATGCTCTGAAAGATGAGAATCTGACCTGGCACCTGATCGGTAGTTTGCAGAGGAGAAAAGTCAAGGATGTGATTAACTATGTTGATTACTTTCACGCTTTAGATTCTGTAAAATTGGCCAAGGAGATTGACAAACGGGCTGAACATGTGATTAAATGTTTTCTGCAGGTGAATATTTCTAAAGAAGAGAGCAAGCATGGCTTTTTGATTGAAGAACTTGAAGTTGTCCTGCCTGAACTTGAAAAATTAGAGAATGTTCAAATTGTGGGATTGATGACAATGGCTCCGTTTGAAGCTAGTCATGAGGAGCTGAACCAAATTTTTGAAAAGGCTCATCAACTACAAAAAGAATTAAAAAAGAAACAGTTAAATAATATGCCCTTTTCTGAATTAAGCATGGGAATGAGCCGTGATTATCCAGAAGCAATTGCCCATGGCTCGACCTATGTCAGAATTGGTACAGCATTTTTTAAATAGGAAAGAAATATGTCATTAAAAGATAGATTTGATAAATTTATAGATTATTTTACAGAAGATGGAGATGAGACTGAGGTTCAGGAGCAGACTGTCAGCAGACCTGCGGCGCCTGTTAAGCAGAAGCCTGAATTGGTTCAGCCTAAGCCAGTCAGAGAGAGCAAGCCAGCTCCTCGTCCGGTTGCTGCGGCGAAGCCACAGCCTAAACCACAGCCACAACAGAAATCTTCTACAGAGAATATTACCAGACTGCATGCACGTCAGCAGGAATTGGCTCAGCACCGTGCAAATGCGGATGAGAAGATTACGATTGATGTTCGTTATCCGAGGAGATATGAGGAGGCGACTGAAATTGTTGACCTGCTTTTGGCCAATGAAAGCATCCTGATTGACTTCCAGTATATGACTGAGGTACAGGCTCGACGTTGTTTAGACTACTTAGATGGTGCTCGTTATGTCTTGGCTGGAAATTTGAAAAAAGTTGCAAGCACTATGTATTTGCTGACTCCGATTAATGTAGTGGTAAATGTGGAAGATATCCGCTTGCCAAACGATGTTGAAATCAGCGAATTCGACTTTGATATGAAGCGCAGTAGATAAGAGATATGTTATATTTTGTAATTCGTGCCATCTCTAATCTTTTCGATCTTTATAGCATTGCCTTGATTGTCTATGCACTTCTATCTTGGTTTCCAGGAGCCTATCAAACCAAATTCGGAGAGTTTCTAACACGAATTGTAGAACCGTATTTAAAACTTTTCCGCCGTCTTCCCTTGCAGTTTGCAGGGCTGGACTTTACCGTTTGGGTTGCAATTCTGGCTTTAAACCTTTTAAATCGTGTGGTCTTTTATTTAATAAGCGTCTTACTAATGTTATTATGATGAAAGATTTATATCAACACTTTTCGCATGAGGATCGAGAGTTTATTGATAGGAGTCTGGAGTTGCTTCAGCGGGTTCAAGATACCTATGCCTTTGAAACAACATCTTTTCTGAATCCCCATCAGGTCTCAATCCTGAAGAATATTGGCAAGCAATATGATGTGCAAGTCTTTGCTAGTTCGGATTATTTTCCAAGTGAACTGGCAAGAGTTCTTGTGGCGCCTTCTTATTACCAACTAAATATGGATGATTTTGAATTGAGCTTGCTGGAAATTTCCTATGCAAGCAAATTTTATAAAATCAGTCATTCGCAGATTATGGGCACTCTTCTCAATCAATTAGGGATTGAAAGACGAGCCTTTGGCGATATTCTTGTAGTTGGAGACCATGCTCAGCTCTTTGTAGATAAAAGACTAGCCCAGTATTTTATAGATCATGTCTCTAAAATTGCAAAGATGCCTGTCAAATTAAAGGAAGTATCTTTTGCAGAGCAGCTGAAAGAACAGAAGCAGGCTGTTACCAGAGAAATTTTAGCATCTAGCCTTCGCTTGGATAAGTTGGTAGCCAGTACCTTTAAGTTGTCAAGGAGCCAGGCTGCTCAGCTGATTTCTGGCAAGCATGTGAAAATGAACTATGCTGTTAATGACAATCCCAGCCAGCAGGTCGGGCTTGAAGACTTGATAAGCGTTAGACGATTTGGAAGATTTAAGGTTTTAAGAGAAAATGGCCTTTCCAAGAATGGAAAACATAAGTTAACCGTTGAATTATTAGCTAGTAAATGAGGAGGAACTATGACACTTACAGCATTAGAAATTAAAGATAAATCCTTTGGAACCAAGTTTAGAGGCTATGATGTTGAAGAGGTAGATGAATTCCTTGACATCGTTGTCCGCGATTATGAGGACTTGGTTCGTGAAAACCACGAAAAAGAAGCAAAAATTCGTAATCTGGAAGAACGTTTGACATATTTTGATGAGATGAAAGACTCTCTTAGCCAGTCTGTCTTGATTGCTCAGGATACGGCTGAGCGTGTTAAAGTGGCTGCCAACGAGCGATCTACGAATATTGTTCGTCAGGCAGAGCAGGATGCGCAGCATTTGTTGGATGGAGCTAAGTACAAGGCTGATGAGATTTTGCGTCAGGCAGCTGACAATGCTAAGAAAGTAGCCATTGAAACAGAAGAACTGAAAAACAAAACACGTGTCTTCCATCAACGTTTGAAATCAACCATTGAGAGCCAACTCAGCATTGTAGATTCGTCTGAATGGGAAGAAATCCTTCGTCCGACAGCTACTTATCTGCAGACCAGCGATGAAGCTTTCAAGGAAGTTGTATCTGAAGTACTGGGAGAAGAGGCAGTTATCCGCGAGGAAGAAGTGGATGTTACTCGTCAATTTTCTCCAGAGGAAATGGCTGAGTTGCAAGAGCGCATTGAAGCTGCTAACCGTGAATTAGCTGCGACCCAAGCTTTTTCTCCGCTTAGCGATGAAGATATAGAAGCTCATGCAGCTGAGGAAAACTCAGAAGCTGACCATCACGATGATGATACAAATGGGGAACAAAAAGTTCCAGTAAATATTTTATAATTTTTAAAGAAACTAAGATTGTAAAAACACAGACCAAGCAAAATACTTTCAGCGAGCAGATGATGGTGAGAGATCTGCAGTCCATCTTGCTTGGGCTATCATTTTACAGAACTTTCGTCTGAAATCAGTAGGATGAGACGGCAGTCCACGTTACGGACAAAGAGGGGCAAGAGGAGCATTATGCTATTGTCTTGCCTAAACAAAGGTGGTACCGCGAATTTTCGTCCTTTTTGGAGAAGTTTGCGGTTTTTAATTTGTAATTTTTAAAAATAAAGAGGAATAGAATGAAACTGAAAGAAACACTTAACCTTGGAAAAACTGCTTTTCCTATGCGGGCCGGTCTTCCAAATAAGGAGCCAATCTGGCAGAAGGAATGGGATGAAGCTAAGCTTTATCAGCGTCGTCAGGAACTGAATGAAGGCAAGCCGCACTTTATCCTGCATGATGGCCCTCCTTATGCTAACGGGAATATTCATGTCGGCCATGCTATGAACAAGATTTCCAAAGATATCATTGTTCGCTCAAAGTCTATGGCTGGTTACTATGCGCCTTACATTCCAGGATGGGATACGCATGGTCTTCCGATTGAGCAGGTATTGGCAAAACAAGGCGTTAAGCGCAAAGAGTTGGACTTGGTAGAATACCTCAACATGTGTCGGGACTATGCGCTTAGCCAAGTCGAAAAGCAAAAAGAGGACTTCAAGCGTTTGGGTGTTTCTGGTGACTGGGATAATCCTTATGTTACTTTGACTTCTGATTATGAAGCGGCTCAGATTCGTGTCTTTGGCGAAATGGCTAAGAAAGGCTATATCTACCGTGGTGCTAAGCCAGTTTATTGGTCTTGGTCTTCTGAGTCAGCTCTTGCTGAAGCAGAAATTGAATACCATGATTTGGTTTCCACCTCTCTCTACTATGCTAACCGTGTTAAAGACGGAAAAGGGGTACTGGACACAGATACTTACATCGTCGTATGGACAACAACTCCGTTTACTATTACAGCTTCTCGTGGTTTGACTGTTGGAGCAGATATTGATTACGTAGTCGTTCAACCAGCTGGTGAATCTCGTAAGTTTGTGGTTGCTTCAGAATTGTTGAATAGTCTGTCAGAGAAATTTGGCTGGACTGATGTTCAAGTTTTGGATACCTACCGTGGTCAAGAATTAAACCACATCGTGACAGTTCACCCATGGGATACTGCTGTAGATGAACTTGTTATCCTGGGTGACCACGTTACGACTGACTCTGGTACCGGTATCGTTCATACAGCGCCTGGTTTTGGTGAGGACGACTACCATGTCGGTGTAGCCAATGGACTGGAAGTTGCTGTGACAGTCAATGAGCGCGGTATCATGATGGAAAATGCTGGTCCTGACTTTGAAGGCCAGTTCTATGATAAGGTTGTGCCGACTGTTATTGAAAAGCTTGATGATTTGCTCCTTGCTCAGGAAGAAATTTCTCACTCTTATCCATTTGACTGGCGTACTAAGAAGCCAATCATCTGGCGGGCAGTACCACAGTGGTTTGCATCTGTTTCTAAATTCCGTCAAGAAATTTTAGATGAAATTGAAAAGGTTAAATTCCATTCTGAATGGGGTAAAGTACGTCTCTACAACATGATTCGTGACCGTGGTGACTGGGTTATCTCTCGTCAGCGGGTTTGGGGTGTGCCGTTGCCAATCTTCTATGCCGAAGACGGAACACCAATCATGACGGCCGAGACCATCGAACACGTAGCTCAGCTCTTTGAGGAGCACGGTTCTATCGTCTGGTGGAAGCGTGAAGCCAAGGACTTACTTCCAGCTGGCTTTACTCATCCAGGTTCTCCAAACGGCGAATTTACCAAGGAAACGGACATCATGGACGTTTGGTTTGACTCAGGCTCATCATGGAATGGTGTAGTGGTTAACCGTCCTGAGTTAACTTACCCGGCTGATCTTTATCTAGAAGGTTCAGACCAATACCGAGGTTGGTTCAACTCATCCCTCATCACTTCAGTTGCCAACCATGGCGTGGCCCCTTACAAACAAATCTTGTCACAAGGATTTGCCTTAGATGGTAAGGGGGAAAAGATGTCTAAATCCCTTGGAAATACAATTGCTCCAAGTGACGTGGAAAAACAATTTGGTGCGGAAATCTTGCGTCTCTGGGTAACCAGTGTTGATTCTAGCAACGATGTTCGCATCTCTATGGATATCTTGAGCCAAGTTTCTGAAACCTACCGTAAGATTCGGAATACCTTGCGTTTCTTGATTGCCAATACCTCTGACTTTAATCCAGCTGAGGATGCCGTAGCTTACGAAGAACTTCGATCTGTTGATAAATACATGACTATCCGCTTTAATCAATTAGTAGAAACTATTCGTAAGGCTTATGCGGACTTTGAGTTTCTGACTATTTATAAAGCGATTGTCAACTTTGTGACTGTTGACTTGTCCGCTTTCTATCTGGACTTTGCCAAAGATGTCGTCTATATCGAAGCAGCAAAATCATTGGAACGTCGTCAGATGCAGACTGTCTTCTATGATATTTTGGTCAAGATTACCAAGCTGTTGACACCAATTCTGCCACACACAGCAGAAGAAATCTGGTCTTACTTGGAGCATGAAGGTGAAGAATTTGTTCAGTTATCCGAACTGCCTGAAGCTCAGACTTTCCCAAATCAAGAAGAAATTTTGGACACTTGGTCTGCCTTTATGGACTTCCGCAGTCAAGCTCAGAAAGCTTTAGAAGAAGCCCGCAATGAGAAGGTTATCGGGAAATCGTTGGAAGCGCACCTGACTGTCTATCCAAATGAAGTCATCAAGACCTTGCTTGAGGCAGTCAACAGTGATGTGGCTCAGCTTCTTATCGTTTCACAATTAACGATTGCTGAAGGACCTGCTCCAGAAGGCGCTGTCGTCTTTGAAGATGTAGCCTTTACAGTGGAGCATGCTCAGGGACAAGTATGTGATCGTTGTCGCCGCATTGATACAACAGTTAAAGAGCGCAGTTATCAAGCCCTTGTCTGTGACCACTGTGCAGAAATTTTAGAAGAAAACTTTTCGGAAGCAGTTGCAGAAGGCTTTGAGAGCAAGTAAGTTTCCAAAATAAAAAATGGCTTTACCCTTTAGTGGTAAGCCATTTTTTAGATAGATGGATTGATTTGAAAATTTGTTAATTTGTTAAATTAAAACTAAATTAGAAAACACAAACAGTTGCGTTTGCAACTGTTTTCTGTTATACTACTTATAACTTAGGAGTGCTTATTTTAGCCAAAATGTTTTGGAGCTGAAAGAGCTCAGAGGAAGTCAGTTGCTGCAGCGCATGACTGGCGTAGGTATTTTCAAAGCCAATCAGTTGGTCATAGAGTTTGAGAGCCTGACTGCTAGGATAGAGCTCTTTGAACTTCTTGTTTTGAGCTTTGGTCTTTTTGATAATCAAGCCTCTATCTTCCAGCTTTCCTAGAGAACGGCTGAGAGTAGTCTTGTCAATCTGCACCAGTTCTGCCAGTTGTGACTGGCTGAGACCTTCATTTTCGACGATACGAATGAGTAGTAGAAATAAATTATTGTCTAGGCCGTAGTTACTGGCTTTCTGATTCATTTTCATCATAGCCTGTCTAGAAATAAAGCCCATTTGACGGAAAAGTTGACGGTAATCCATAGGAACTCCTTGATAGTTGCATTTGCACTTATTATACATTAAAAAGTTAGAGGAAACAAGTATGTGGTCTAGGAAAAAATTAACAGAGCTGAACCCAATAGAATTTTATCAAATCTTAAAATTGCGCATTGACACCTTTGTGGTGGAGCAGGAGCGCATCTATCATGAACTGGATGAGAAGGACCTAGAAGCAGTGCACGTTTACCATGCTAATGAAAAAGGAAAATTGATGCTTATGCTCGGGTCTTTGAAGAGGGAGAGCATTTAGTCTTTGGTCGAGTAGTCACAGCTCAGTCTGTAAGAGGACAGGGATTAGGAGGACAGCTTATTAGAGAAATCTTGCAATTATGTGCTGAAAAATGGCCAGGAAAGGAAATTGAAATAGAGGCTCAGGATCAGGTGGCTGCTCTCTATGAAAAGTATGGCTTCAAATCGGTTGGCCAACCCTTTATTTTTGAATCGACGCCTCACATTACCATGATCTATAAACAATAAAAAACTAAGGCCTGGCCTTAGTTTTTACTGTTTAACAGGAATGGAAATTTCGATTAGATTATTAGCGTAAATCGTTCGGATAGCAGCTTTATCAATAGCGTTTGCATCAATTTTTCTCTTCAAGAAAAATTCTCTAATTTTTTCGATTTCCTGTTCACGTACAGCACGGTGCATGTTTGAAATCAAAATTTCATAGTGAAGAGGAGCTTGTGTAAAAACAACATCGCTGTTTCCAGCAGAATAAACTTCGACTAATATCGCATCGGTGCTTTCCAATTGGCTTTTGACAAGGTCAGCATGACTGTTTGTTGTATTAATAAGCTTCATACGATTTCCTCCTGCTTTATACCTGCTATTATTATAACATGTTTGCTATAAATTGTGAATGATTTCTTTAAGCTTTAAGCGTATTTTTCCAAGCTTGGATACCCCATTTATGGCTGCCGCGTTTGAGTGTTTCAATAGCTTCTTCAACTGGGAACCAGGCAAGCTGATTGAAATCTTCCAACGGTTTTTGGACTTCTTTGAAAGAGGTGACCTCATACAGGTAGGCTGGGTTGTAAAAGTAGGTGTCGCGATGGCGGGAGTAAAAATATTCGTCAGCTTGTCCAAGATAGCGGCCAAGCTGGGCTGTGAATCCAAGTTCTTCCATCAGCTCGCGTTCAAGGGCAGTCTGATGGTTTTCCCCCTCTTCAATCTCTCCACCGGGCAGAAACCAAGCCCCATTAGGCGCCTGGACCAAAATAATCTTTTCTTTCTTTTCGTCTGGGATAACGGCATAGACTCCGTATCGGGTCACATATTCTACATTTGCTTCCTTTTCACCAAAGGTTGGATTTGTCATTCTAATATCCTCAATCTCTAGTCAGTTTACTATCTATCATAATGGACTAAGGACCAACTGTCAAGAATTTACTCGGTTTATTGGACAGAAAAAGAATGATAGTCTTTGAAAGAAATCTCTTTCAAATAATAAATTCCTTCCTCCGATCGTTTAAAAAACTCTTCTTTATAGGAATGGTAAAACATTTATAGAAGAAACTGTTATAATAGTAGCGAGGTGGTTATATGACAGAAAGCAGACTTTTTAAAATCTTATATCTTCTTTTAGAGCGAGGCCGTGCAACAGCTCCCGAATTGGCCTCACTATTTGAAGTATCTATTCGAACCATCTATCGAGATGTGGACAAGCTGAGTTTGGCAGGAATACCCGTCTATTGCAGCCCAGGCAAGGGCGGGGGTATTTTTCTGATGAAGGATTTTGTCTTAGACAAGGCCTTATTTTCAGAGTCTGAGAGGGATGAGCTATTAGCTGCTCTTCAAGGCTTGCAGATTTTAACAGATGGCGAGCAAGTAGAGACCTTAGCTAAGCTGCAGTCTTTGTTTCAAGTTCAGGCGACTTCCTGGCTGGAGGTGGATTTCACTGACTGGCGCAAGAAAGCAGATCAGAAAGAACTGTTTGATACCATTAAGCAGGCGATCTTGCAAAGAAGAGTCTTGTCTTTTTCTTATTTGAATGGGCGTGGAGAAAGAGAGCAGCGCAAGATAGAGGCGCTGAAGTTAGTATTTAAAAGCCAAAACTGGTATGTTGCTGGCTTTTGTCGTTTAAGACAAGCCCCGCGCTTTTTTAAACTTAACAGAATGAGAGACTGTCAGATGTTAGAGGAACGATTTAAGCAGAGAGTCTTGGATGAGACATTTAGTCCTGAGGAGCGGCTAGGAGATATTGTAAAAGTCTTTTTGAAATTTGACAGGAAGCATGCCTTTCGAGTGTACGAGGAGTTTTCAGAAGCAGAGATAGAGGAGAGTGATGGGAGCCTTTATGTCCAAACGCATTTACCGAGTCACGATAGTCTTTATGCCTACTTGCTATCCTTTTTGGATGGAGTTGAAATCATAGAGCCGCCTCGGTTACGAGAAGAATTCAAAGAAAAGTTAAAAGCTATTACCGATATTTATAAAAGCTGACAGAGGTTGTCAGCTTTTCTTTGCTATACTGTTTGTAGTAAAGAAAGGAGGGCTCTCTCATGAAATATGAATGGAGAAAAGCCAATCGAGAAATATATCAAATCAAGTCTGAACCCTGTCTCATAGATCTTCCTGCCCAGTCTTTTATCATGATTGACGGCAAGGGCAATCCTAATGCTGCTGACTTTTCGGAACGAGTTGGTGCTCTGTACAGCTTAGCCTATGCTATCAAGATGAACTACAAAAAGACAGCGGCCGAGAAAGAATTTACAGATTTTACAGTCTATCCCTTGGAAGGACTTTGGCAGCAAGAGCAAGCAGGAGAACTCATTAAAGAAGAATTGATCTATACTATTATGATTGGGCAGCCGGACTTTATCACTGGAGAGATGGTGAAAAAGGCCTTGGAACAAGTCCGTGTCAAAAAGCCTAATCCTCTCTATGACGAGATTCGCTTTGAAGAAATGACGGAGGGATCGTGTGTCACCGTGTTGCACCTAGGACCTTTTGACGAAGAACCTCAATCCTTCGCTAAAATGGATGCCTTTTGCCAGAATCACCAGCTGACACGGATTTCACACACTCATAGAGAAATCTATCTCAATAATTTGAATCGGACAGACCCTAGCAAGCTGAAAACAATTCTACGCTACAAGGTTCAGAAAGATCAATAAAGAAATAAAGCAGAAAACTAACTGTTTTCTGCTCTATTTTATCGACAATTATTTTTCTTCTTGTGATGAATTAACTGACTCTGTGCTTTCAGTTTTCTTTGCTGACTTGATGAGAATCTTGCCATTGCTGGTCATGACAGCTTTAAGATCTTTTTCGCTTGGATTTTCCAGATAAAAGTCAGTAATAGCATCTTCGATATGGTCCTGAATGGTACGGCGCAGTGGACGAGCGCCCATTTTTGGATCGTAGCCCAGGTCAACCAATTTTTCTTTGACCTTCTCTGTAACATCCAGATGAATGTCGTTGGTTGCCAAACGTTGATTGACATCGTCCAGCATCAGGTTGACGATTTGTAGTAGATTGTCCTTGCTGAGCGCCTGGAATTCGATAATGCCGTCAAAGCGGTTCATAAACTCAGGACTGAAGAAGTTGCCCAATTCACCCAAGACGGAATTGGTGCGTCCTTCACGCGCTGCTCCAAAGCCAACGCTGGCTTCAGCTTTGCCAGTTCCGGCATTGGATGTCATGATGATAATGGTGTCCTTGAAGCTGACAGTCCGTCCTTGGCCATCAGTCAGGCGGCCATCATCTAGAACCTGCAGGAACATGTGCATAACATCGGGATGGGCCTTTTCCACCTCATCCAGCAGAATGAGTGAGTAAGGATTGCGGCGGACGCGCTCAGTCAATTGACCAGCTTCATCATAGCCGACATAGCCCGGAGGGGCACCGACTAGCTTGGCCACGCTGTGTTTTTCCATGTATTCACTCATATCAAAGCGAATCATACTGTCAGCCGAACCAAAGAGCTCAATGGCTAGTTGCTTAGACAGCTCAGTCTTACCGACACCAGTTGGTCCGACAAAGAGGAAGCTGCCGATTGGGCGATTAGGACTTCCTAGTCCGACCCGGTTGCGGCGGATGGCCTTGGCAATCTTATCTACAGCATCGTCTTGACCGATGACATGGGCCTTTAGGTCGCTGGCGAGATTGACTAGTTGAGACTGTTCTTTTTCTTTTAGATCGCCAACTGGGATATTGGTCTTTTGCTCTACGATGTGCTCAATCGATTTCTCGCTGATAATCGGAGTGTCCTTGTCTAGCACACTTGTCTGCTGGAGTTCCTTGTACTTGGCAATCTGGTCGCGGAAGTAAGCCGCTTTCTCGAAATCTTCGTCACGGGTTGCTTTAGCCTTGAGGTTTTCTGCTTCGATCAGACGTTGGTCAATGACCTTGGGATCAACGAAGTTGAGGGTCAGATTCATCTTGGAACCAGCCTCATCCAAGAGGTCAATAGCCTTGTCTGGCAGGAAGCGATCTTGGATGTAGCGGTTGGAGAGAAGCGCAGCCGCTTCAATAGCCGCATCTGTGTACTTGACGTGATGGTAGTCCTCGTATTTTTTCTGAATCCCTTTGAGGATGGTAATCGTTTCCTCTACCGTCGGCTCGTCTACCTTAACTGGCTGCATACGACGCTCAAGTGCAGCATCTTTCTCGATGATACGGTATTCATTGAGGGTGGTCGCTCCGACCATCTGGAGCTCACCGCGAGCCAGAGCTGGTTTGAGGATGTTCCCAGCGTCCATATTGCCATCGCCAGCAGAGCCTGCTCCGACAATTTCATGGATTTCATCAATGAAGAGAATGACATCCTGACGAGAACGAATCTCATCAATGAGCTTCTGCATTCTCTCCTCAAATTGGCCACGGATACCAGTTCCCTGTACTAAGCTGACAACGTCTAGGCGGATAACTTCCTTGCCTTGGAGTTTATGAGGCACATCACCATCGACAATTTTCTGGGCCAGACCTTCCACCACGGCAGTTTTTCCGACTCCTGGCTCTCCTATGAGAACAGGATTGTTTTTGGTGCGGCGGTTGAGGATTTCAATGACACGGACGATTTCTTCATCACGACCAATAACAGGATCAATCTCGCCTCGACGAGCCAATTCAGTCACATTGATACCATATTCTTCCAGCAGGCCTTTTGGCTTTTGCGGAGCTGGCTGAGGCTGGCCTCCCTTGCTGGGATTGGAACCGTAGCCGCCACCGCCTCCATAGGCTCCGCCAGATTGGGTAGGAGGAGTAGTTGGTTCCTGAGGCTGTTGAAAATTGCTGAGGCTGTTGAAGAAGTCATCGATAGGATCTGTACCATGATTGTTGGCATTGGCAATTCCACCGAACAAGGAATGTTCAGGGTCTGTTTTCATGATTTGGTAGCAGTTTTGGCACAAATCCACCTGCTGTTTATGGCCATTTACGTTGGTATAAAGGTGAATCGTAGATTCATTGATTTTACAATTTTGACAAAGCATGCAGATACCTCTTTTCTTTTAGTGTGCAAGCTATTTATAGGAATAATTAAAGGTCAAAAATAGTCAAAGTTTTATAGTTTCATTATATCAGTATTCTTGAACTTTGCAAGAATTTACTACAAAATCCTCCCTTAGACCGAGCAGAATGAAAACAAATTCTTGAAAAATTACAAAAAATTGGCTTTTAGTGGTATTTCAGTCGCTATTTATGGTAAAATAAGAGGGAACTAAGTAAATAGGAGAAACAAAATGGAATCACATTTAGTTAGAATTATTAACCGCTTAGAAGCTATGGCTAAGGATGGCGGAAATTTGAAACGTAATTTTGAGCGTGAAGGAGTGGTTGTAGCAGAAGTAGCTTACAGTTACGACGAAGAAAACGGCTCTGTCTTCACCTTGCGTGACGTTGCAGCGCGTGAGACCTATACTTTCGACAGCATCGATTTGATTGCAATGGAAATTTATGAATTACTCTACTAAAAAGCACTTTGCTGCTTTTTATTTTTACCCTTTTTATCTTATTTTGAAAAAGATTTGGTAGGTCTGAAAATTTTACCGCTAGGTGCCAATGAAACTCCGCTTTATAACCTTGTATAAGAAAAAGTTATAGGCTGGGCACAGATTTTTTTGGTATAATGAAAAAGATAATGAAAAAGAAATGAGAATGACATGGCCCAGATTATTGATGGTAGAGGTTTGGCAGAGAAGCTTCAGAAAAAATTAGCTGAAAAAACGGCTCGCCTCAAAGAAAAGACAGGTCAGGTACCGGGCTTGGTAGTGATTGTGGTGGGAAATAATCCAGCCAGTCAAATCTACGTGCGTAATAAAGAGCGCTCAGCCTTGGCTGCTGGCTTTCGGAGTAAGGTAGAACGTCTGCCAGAAGAGACTAGCCAGGAAGAGCTCTTGAGCTTGATTGAAACTTATAATCAAAATCCTGATTGGCATGGGATTTTGGTCCAGCTGCCCTTGCCTGAGCATATCGATGATGAAGCTGTGCTGCTGGCCATTGATCCAGACAAGGATGTTGATGGCTTTCATCCGCTTAATATGGGCAAGCTATGGAGCGGTCATCCTGTTATGATTCCGGCTACTCCTGCAGGCATTATGGCCATGTTCCATGAATATGGTATTGAACTGGAAGGCAAGCGAGCGGTTGTCATCGGGCGGAGTAATATTGTCGGTAAGCCCATGGCTCAGCTCCTTTTAGCTAAGAATGCGACTGTGACACTGACGCATTCGCGGACCCACAATCTAGCCAAGACTGCGAAACGGGCAGATATTTTGGTGGTGGCCATCGGACGTGGACATTTTGTGACCAAGGACTTTGTCAAGGAAGGAGCTGTTGTCATTGATGTTGGTATGAACCGAGATGAAAATGGCAAGCTGATTGGCGACGTTAAATTTGATGAAGTGTCTGAACTTGCCAGCCTGATTACACCTGTACCTGGAGGTGTTGGCCCTATGACCATTACTATGCTGATGGACCAGACCTACCAAGCCTTTAAACGGAGTCTTGAATCATGAAATTTGTTTTTGATTTGGATGGGACCTTGTCCTTTGATTATATGACGATTGATGAGGAGATTAAGCAGGTTCTGCTAACGGCTCCTCAGTTTGGGCATGAAGTTTTGTTTGCTTCGGCGCGTTCCTATCGAGATTGTCTGGGACTATTAGGTTCGGAATTGAGCCAGCAGATAGTGATTGGCCTGAACGGCGGAGTAGCTTATCAGAATGGACAGCTGATGTTTGAGCGCCAGCTGCATCAGTCAAGTTATCAAGCCATTCTAGATACTTGTTTGACCTATAATTTGCCTTTTTTCGTTGATAATACTTTTGATTACAGTGGCCAGATTTTAGAAAAAATCCCTTTTATTGCCAGTGTAGATCCTCTCAAGCGGGCAAGACAGC
This sequence comes from uncultured Streptococcus sp., assembly GCF_963528215.1. Classification (GTDB taxonomy): domain Bacteria; phylum Bacillota; class Bacilli; order Lactobacillales; family Streptococcaceae; genus Streptococcus. Next base: position 154,893 of record NZ_CAURVL010000002.1, on the reverse strand, counting down.
TGGAACTGACTGAATTCCAGCATCCTATTAAGCTTGTTATTTACATGGGGAATCATGAGCAGCTCTTAGACGATTTACAGGCTCGTTTTGCAAACTTGCCCAATCTAAGTCTAGACTATCATGAACATGAGAAATGTTTTTATATCAATCCGGCTGAAACCAATAAAGCTTCAACTGTAAAGGAACTCTGCGGTTCGGATTATGTGGCTTTTGGTAATGATCAAAATGATATCCAGCTCTTTAAGAATTCTCTCTACGCTGTGCAGGTTGGGGATTTCCTAGGCTTGAGCGATTATGCGGATGAGCAGGTTTCCTTTCAGGAAAATTTACCCAAGGCAGTCGCAGCAAGAATCTTACAAAAATTTGCAGATTTCCGAAGAAAATAACTTTCTTGCGATACGAGGCACCTGTTTAGGTGCCTTTTAGTGTATAATGAAGATAGGTTTGGTCATCTTGAGATAAGTGCAGGATGAAGTTGGTCTAGGAGAATATCATGGTAAAAAACGCTGAAAATATTTTAAAAAGAGTCATTAGGGAACGTCCCTTGGATAGTCACAAGGGCGACTACGGCCGTCTCTTACTGATTGGGGGGACCTATCCTTATGGGGGCGCCATTATCATGGCAGCTTTGGCTGCGGTCAATAGCGGAGCGGGTCTGGTGACTGTTGCTACAGATAGAGACAATATCGCCCCTCTACACAGTCATCTACCGGAGGCCATGGCCTTTGACCTAGAGAAACAAGACCGATTGACAGAGCAGCTGGCCAAATCAGATCTAGTCTTGATTGGTCCTGGACTGGCGGAAAATCAACTAGGTCTAGATATCCTACAAAAGGTAATCCAGACTGTGGCAGAACAGCAGATACTTATCATGGATGGCGGTGCCATTTCACTCTTTAGCAAAGCAGCTTTGCCATTCCCAAAAGCCCAAACAGTTTTTACCCCTCACCAGAAGGAGTGGGAAGGCTTATCGGGTTTGAGTTTGTCAGATCAGACAGCGGCAGCCAATCAGGCGGAGGTCAATCAGTTGCCTCTGGGCAGTATTGTCGTGCAGAAAAAGCATGGAACGACCATCTATCAAAGTGGGCAAGAGCAGGTCTTTGAGCTGACAGTAGGCGGACCTTATCAGGCAACTGGTGGCATGGGAGATACGCTGGCCGGTATGATTGCCGCATTTGCGGGTCAGTTTAAGTCAAGCAGTCTCTTTGAGCGAGTTGCGGCTGCAACCCTTCTTCACTCGCTTATAGCAGATGAACTGAGTCAGGAAGCTTATGTCGTCCTGCCAACGGCAATCAGCAGGGTCATTCCAAGGTGGATGAAGGAGATGAGTCGGTAGACTTTTTCTTGGGTTTTAAGTCAGCTGGGGTTCTTTTGTGGAAGCCCAGTTTTTTTCTTGCTTTTCAGGGGATTTTTAGACTTTGTAATCGGTTTTTTATGCAGTTTTTTGTTATAATAAAAGTTACGGAAAAACTAGAAAAGAAAGGAAAAGGGCATGCCAGAGTATTTGTCGGTTTCGACCTTGACCAAGTATCTGAAGATGAAGTTTGAGCGGGATCCTTATTTGGAGCGGGTCTATCTGACTGGCCAGGTGTCCAATTTCCGCCGGCGCCCCAATCATCAGTATTTCTCATTGAAAGATGAGAAAGCCGTCATTCAGGTTACGATTTGGTCTGGTGTCTACCAGAAGCTGGGCTTTGAGCTGGAAGAAGGCATGAAAATCAATGTCATTGGTCGGGTGCAGCTATATGAGCCGAGCGGTTCCTATTCTATCATCATTGAAAAAGCGGAGCCGGATGGTATCGGTGCCTTGGCTATCCAGTTTGAACAGCTCAAGAAAAAACTGGGAGAAGAAGGGCTTTTTCAAGAGAAATTCAAGCAAGCCTTACCTCAATTTCCTAAGAAAATCGGTGTCGTAACCAGTCCCAGCGGAGCGGTCATCCGGGACATTATCACGACGGTCATCCGTCGCTTTCCGGGAGTGGAGATTGTCCTTTATCCGACAAAAGTGCAGGGAGATGGGGCTGCAGCTCAAGTTGCTGACCACATCAGACTGGCCAATGAGCGGTCGGATTTGGATGTACTGATCGTTGGCCGAGGTGGTGGTTCTATCGAAGATCTCTGGGCTTTCAACGAAGAGGAAACAGTTCGGGCTATTTTTGAGTCTCGGATTCCTGTTATCTCTAGTGTCGGCCATGAGACAGATACGACTTTGGCGGACTTTGTAGCAGATCGCAGGGCTGCGACTCCGACGGCTGCGGCTGAGCTAGCAACACCGGTCACCAAGCTAGACCTGCTGGGCCATTTGCAGCAGCAGGAAAACCACATGTCTCGAGCGATTTCCAATCGCCTGAGCTATTATCGAGAGAGGTTAAATAAGCTGACCCAGTCGGTTATCTTCCGACAGCCAGAACGGCTTTACGATGGCCATCTTCAGAAGTTAGACCAGCTCAACCTGCGACTGAAGCAAAAAATTCGCGAATATTATAGTGAAGAGCAACAGCGGGCCAAAATCTTGCAGCATCGTTTGGAGGCATTGAATCCGCTCAGTCGAGTTCAGCGTTTTCAAGAGCAGACTGCCCAGCTGGAGCGTTTACTGCGCAGCAACATGGCGGTCATTTATGATAACAAGGTAGCTCAAGTCAGGAGATTGTCCGAGGCCTTGCTTATGCTGGATACCAGTCGAATCGTGGCGCGTGGCTATGCTATTGTGCAAAAGAATCAAAAGGTTGTCGAGTCAAGTGCAGGCATTGAAGAAAAAGATGAGCTGACCCTGCTTATGCGGGATGGGCAGCTGGAAGTAGAGGTAAAACATGTCCAAAGAAAAGAAATTTGAAGAGAATTTAGCAGACTTGGAAGTCATTGTCCAAAAGCTGGAAAATGGTGATGTAGCACTGGAAGAGGCGATTGCGGAATTTCAAAAGGGAATGAAGCTTTCAAAGGAACTCCAGGCAAGTCTGGACAAGGCAGAAAAGACCTTAGTGAAGGTCATGCAGGCAGACGGCACAGAAACGGAAATGGAATGACAAGAAACGAGAAACTGGGAAAGATCGGCCTGACGATTGAAGATTTTTATAAGTCTCAGCAAGTGTCGTCGGATTTATCAGAAGTTATTTTGTACTCGGTGCAGGCTGGAGGCAAGCGGATTCGTCCCTTACTGCTATTGGAGTTGATTCAAGCTTTTGGCCTAGAGCTGGCCGAGGCTCACTATCAGGTTGCGGCGGCTCTTGAGATGATTCACACTGGCAGCCTTATCCATGATGATTTGCCGGCTATGGATGATGACGACTATCGTCGAGGTCGCTTGACTAGCCATAAGAAGTTTGGAGAGGATATGGCTATTTTGGCGGGTGATTCTCTCTTTTTGGACCCCTATGGACTATTGGCAAGAGCTGAGCTGCCTAGTCAGGTCAAAGTGGACTTGATTTCTGAGTTGTCTCTGGCAGCGGGGAGCTTTGGTATGGTTGCTGGTCAAGTTCTGGACATGCAAGGCGAAAGGCAAGCGATTAGTCTAGAAGATCTAAAAACCATCCATGCCAATAAAACTGGAAAACTTCTGACCTATCCTTTTGTCGCAGCTGGTTTGATTGTTCAGGCCCAACAGTCTATTCAAGACAAGCTTCGTAGGATTGGAGAGCTCTTGGGCTTGGCCTTTCAAGTGCGAGATGATATTTTGGATGTGACAGCCAGCTTTGAAGAGCTGGGTAAAACCCCGCAGAAAGATTTAGCTGCGGCCAAGTCGACTTATCCAGCCTTTATGGGATTGGATGGAGCTAAGAACTTTTTCAATCAGACCCTTGATGAAGCTGTGGACATTCTGAAAGACTTGGAAGAAAAGACAGAGTTTTCAGGCGAAGAAATTCAACAGATAATAGAAAGTTTGAGATTGAATGGCTAAGGAAAGAGTAGATGTGCTGGCCTACAGACAAGGGCTCTTTGAGACCAGAGAGCAGGCTAAGCGTGGTGTAATGGCTGGACTGGTTATTGCTGCGGTCAATGGCCAGCGCTTTGACAAGCCAGGTGAAAAGATTGACACGGCCACAGAGCTACGCTTAAAAGGTGAGAAACTTAGATATGTCAGCCGAGGCGGCCTCAAGCTAGAAAAGGCTTTGCAAGTCTTTGATATTTCGGTCACTGACCGAGTGACCTTAGATATCGGAGCTTCGACTGGTGGTTTTACAGATGTCATGCTACAGCACGGAGCTAAGCTGGTCTATGCAGTAGATGTTGGTACTAATCAACTGGCTTGGAAGCTTAGACAGGATGAGCGGGTCGTCAGCATGGAGCAGTTTAATTTTCGCTATGCCCAAAGGACTGACTTTGAACAGGAGCCTAGCTTTGCTAGTATTGATGTTAGCTTTATATCGCTGAGCTTGATTTTGCCAGCTCTGCATGAGATTTTGGCTCGGGATGGCCAAGTGGTCGCCTTGATCAAGCCCCAGTTCGAAGCAGGCCGCGAGCAGATTGGGAAAAAAGGGATTGTCAAGGATAAAAAGGTCCATCTGGCAGTTCTGGAAAGGGTCACAGCATTTATGATGGAGGTTGGCTTTTCTGTCAGGGGACTGGATTTTTCGCCTATTCAGGGCGGTCAGGGCAATATAGAATTTCTGGCCTATTTAGAAAAGAGCACAGAGCCGCAGCCTCTTGATTCAGTAATGATAACAGCTGTCGTAGAGGCAGCACACAAGGAATTTAAGGATGAATAAGAAGGATAGATTAGAAAAGATTAGACGCTTTGTCAGTGACTATGACATTGGCACACAGGAGGAAATTGTAGAACATCTCAGGGAGTCTGGGATTACAGCGACCCAGGCTACGGTCTCTAGGGATATCAAGGAACTGGGCATTGTCAAGATACCGCTCAAGGATAACACTTATATCTACGAGCTGCCTAAGACCATGACTAGCAGTCTGGGCTTGGCTGAAAATAATATCCTGTCCTGTCAGGTTTTGGGAAACATGATCAATCTCAGTCTGGTACCGGGGAGCACAGCACTGGTCAAGCGCCATCTTAGGAATGAATTTGCTGAGGATATTTTCAGTATCTTGGCAGACAACGACAGTATTTTGATGGTTATGATGACAGAGGAAGCAGCTGCAAGGATTGCAAGCATCATTCACCATTGGTAGGAAAGCCTATGTTATTAGAAATTTCGATTAAAAATTTTGCCATTATTGAGGAGATTTCCCTTAATTTTGAGCAAGGTATGACGGTTTTGACCGGAGAAACCGGAGCCGGTAAGTCTATTATTATTGACGCGATGAACATGATGCTGGGCAGCCGTGCTACGACGGATGTTATTCGTCATGGGGCACCCAAAGCTGAGATAGAGGGACTTTTTTCGCTGGAAAATAGCAGAGCTTTGCGAGAGATTTTTGAGGAGCAGGGCTGGGAGCTGACCGATGAGCTGATTATCCGTCGGGAAATTCTGCAAAACGGCCGCAGTGTTAGTCGTATCAATGGCCAGATGGTTAATTTGTCTGTTCTAAAGGCTGTTGGCCAGCATTTGGTAGATATACATGGTCAGCACGATCAGGAAGAATTGATGAGACCCCAGCTTCATATCGCTATGCTAGATGAGTTTGGAACAGCAGACTTTTTAAATCTCAAGGGTCGCTATCAGGAAACCTTTGACCGCTATCGAAGTCTACGTAAGCAATTGCTGACTCTACAGAAAAATCAGCAGGAGCATAAGGCCAGAATTGAGATGCTGGAGTTTCAGATGGCGGAGATTGAGAGCGCAGCCCTCAAAAGTGGTGAAGATACTGCTCTGCATCAGGAGCGGGATCGCTTGCTCAACCACAAGCTCATTGCCGATACGCTGACGAACGCCTATACCATGCTGGATAATGAAGATTTTTCCAGTCTGACCAATGTCCGATCAGCTATGAATGACCTTGAGTCTATCGAGGATTACGATCCAGCCTACAAGGAACTTTCAGGCAGCTTGTCAGAGACTTATTATGTCTTGGAAGATGTCAGCAAGCGCCTAGAGGACATTTTAGATGGACTGGACTTTGACGGAGATCGGCTGTTGCAGGTGGAGAGTCGTCTGGATTTGATTAACAGCATCACGCGTAAATACGGCGGCCAAGTAGATGATGTGCTGGATTACTTTGCTCAGATTTCCAAAGAATACAGCCTTTTAACTGGAAGTAACTTGTCCTCAGAGGATATGGACCGAGAGCTAAAGGCCTTGGAGAGAGAGCTGGTAGAGCTGGCCCAGGAGCTGAGTCAGGCTCGTCACGGCCTAGCAGCCCAGCTGGAAGCGGAAATCAAGCAAGAGCTGCAAGACCTCTATATGGAAAAGGCACGCTTTAAAGTGCAGTTCAGTAAGGGCAAGTTCAACCGTGAAGGCAATGAACAAGTAGAGTTTTACATCTCAGCAAATCCGGGCGAGAATTTCAAACCTTTGGTGAAGGTTGCGTCTGGCGGGGAACTCTCCCGTCTCATGTTGGCTATCAAGTCTGCCTTTTCTCGTAAGGAAGGCAAGACCAGTATTGTCTTTGACGAAGTGGATACGGGCGTTTCTGGTCGAGTGGCCCAGGCTATTGCTCAGAAGATTCACAAGATTGGCTCCAATGGCCAAGTCTTGGCTATCTCCCATCTGCCGCAGGTCATTGCTATTGCCGATTATCAGTTCTTTATTGAGAAGATTTCGGATGAGAATTCGACCGTCTCAACGGTTCGCCTACTAACGGCTGACGAGCGTGTTCAGGAAGTCGCTAAGATGCTGGCTGGTGAAGATGTGACGGAGGCTGCTTTGACTCAAGCCAGAGAATTATTAAAAAAATAAACAAGCGAGACTGAGACACTAGTGTTTCGGTCTCCTTTAGGAGGTGGCGCGTATGACAGAATATTTTGCAATCGGTGATGTCCATGGCAAGGCCGGTATGCTAGATGAGTTGCTCCAGCACTGGGATGGTCGCAGCCAACTAGTCTTTCTGGGCGACTTGATAGATCGTGGTGAGGACAGCCGAGCAGTTTTGGAGCGGGTCAAGGACCTAGTGGACCAAGAAGGAGCTATCTGTCTTTCTGGCAATCATGAGTATATGTTTCTGACCTGGCTGGACAATCCTGAAAAATCTTATGACCACTACCGACGCAATGGCGGAGATACGACGATTAATTCGCTTTTAGGCCGGCCTCTCAATGCTCCTGTAGATGGACTAGCAGACGCGGAACGTGTCAAGACGGAGGCGGCAGATTTAGTAGATTTTCTTCGTCAGATGCCTTTCCTATTGGAGACAGAGCGGTACATTTTTGTTCATGCCGGCCTAGATTTGGAGCTGAAAGACTGGCGAGAGACCAGTGATTATCAAAAAGTTTGGATTCGCGCGCCTTTTCACGAAGGCAGCAATCAGACTGGCAAAACGATTGTCTTTGGCCATACACCAACATTTTACCTCTTGCATAAGGCACCGGGAACTAATCAGCTATGGATGACTGAGGATGGCAAGATTGGTATGGATGGCGGAGCTGTTTATGGCGGAGTCCTCCACGGAGTTGTCTTTGGTCATAATGGCATCATAGAGCGGTATGCCATAAAAAATGAGGATTTGGTAGCCGAAGACTGAAAAAAGATTGGGAAAATCCAATCTTTTTTTGCTGAGATTCTCTTTGAAAACCAGCTTTTTCCTAAAATTTTCCCCAATAAAGCTAAAAAAGCTGCATGTAAACACTTTTTCATCTAATTTTAAAGAAGCGCAAAAAGATTAAAAAACTAAAACAAGCAGATTAAATTTAGGAAACGCTTGGACTGAGCTATGATTTTAGCGAATATTCCCCCACAAAACCATAAAAATTTGGTATAATGTAGTGTAATAACAAGTTAAAATTTAGATACAGAGTAGGAAATCTATGACAAAAATAAAAATCGTAACAGACTCATCTGTAACCATTGAACCAGAGGTTGCTAAGGAATTAGACATTACTATTGTGCCTCTCTCTGTTATGGTGGACGGGGTGGTCTATTCGGATGCAGACCTAGAGGAAGGAGAGTTCCTTCGTCTCATGCAGTCTAGTCGCAATCTTCCTAAAACCAGCCAGCCGCCCGTCGGAGTTTTTGCTGATGTTTTTGATCGCTTGGCAGAGGATGGGGCACAGATTATCTCCATTCATATGTCTCACGCCTTATCAGGGACTGTCGAAGCCGCCCGTCAGGGAGCGACTTTGGCTAATGCGGATGTGACGGTTGTTGACAGCTCTTTCACTGATCAGGCTATGAAGTTCCAGGTCACTGAAGCAGCTAAACTGGCTAAAGAAGGAGTTAGCCTGGAGGAGATTCTGACTAAAATCGAGGAAGTGAAGGAAAAGACAGAGCTCTACATCGGTCTTTCCACCCTAGAAAATCTGGTTAAAGGAGGCCGTATTGGCCGAGTTTCCGGTCTGATTAGCTCCTTGCTTAATATCCGAGTTATCATGCAGATGAAGAACCATCAGCTGGAGCCCATTGTCAAGGGGAGGGGCGCTAAGACCTTTAAGAAATGGTTGGATGATTTGACAGCAAGTCTGCAAAATAAGCAAGTGGCTGAGATTGGAATTTCCTATGCTGGCGGTCCAGAATTGGCCCAGGAAATGAAGGAAAGTTTACAGCCGTATGTCAAGAAACCTATTTCAGTGCTGGAAACAGGGTCCATTATTCAGACACATACAGGGGAAAATGCTTGGGCTGTGCTGATTCGTTACGAATAAAACCATAATAATTTAGAAAATAGCGGCTTAGTACTTGACCTGAAAGCTATTTTTAGATATGATAATATTTGTTAGGGTTATCAACCCAGAAAAAATTTGGAGGATTTGTTAAATGGCTAACAAACAAGATTTGATCGCAAAAGTAGCAGAAGCTACAGAATTGACTAAAAAAGATTCAGCAGCAGCAGTTGACGCTGTATTCGCAGCTGTAACTGAGTACCTTTCAAAAGGTGAAAAAGTTCAACTTATCGGTTTTGGTAACTTTGAAGTTCGTGAGCGTGCAGCACGTAAAGGCCGCAACCCACAAACTGGTAAAGAAATCAAAATCGCAGCTTCTAAAGTACCAGCTTTCAAAGCAGGTAAAGCTCTTAAAGACGCTGTAAAATAATTTTGGTTAATAAAGCCTGATACACTTGCCTCTGGCGAGTATGTCAGGTTTTTATTTTTGCTCTCATTTCTTGAGCTTAATAAGAGATTTAGGTGCTTCGAGAAAGTTGATTGATGAACTTTCTTGGAGTTTTTATTTTGCAGTAAAGTGAAGTAATTTGTCTCTAAACAAAAGAGAATGATAAAGGACAAACATATTTAAAGACGTGAAATAAAAAGTTTAGGAGGTAAGAAATGAAATTGAAATCACTTCAGGGCTCACTGCGTCCTGTTAATCCTTATGGCAGCAAAATTCGCTTGCTGATGGGATTATTTGTTGTGCTTTTTTCAATCTTTCTGCTACCCATTCAGACGTTGTCTGCCTTGGAGGAGCAGTTGGCTTGACCAAACGTCAGCGTGATTAAGACTAAGCTTCAGTAAAAAGCTTTGAAAATCTAGAATATATGAGAAGTCTGTTATGTCAACTTTTGTTGGAATAGCAGGCTTTTTATTTTTCAAGGAAAGATAAGCATTATAAGCAGTCAAATGCTTGAACTTTTCATAAAATTAAAAATGGGCTTGTATTTTTCTAGCAAATATGGTAAACTATTTTAGTAAAAAATTATATAAAGGAGACTGTTGATGAAGACAAAAACATTAGCACTCGTAAATGGACTTGTTGGACTTATCGGTGGTATTATTCTACTTTTGTGGCCTTTCTTCATTTGGGTTATTTATTTTATGCTAGGTGTATTTGACATCCTGAAAATTGCAATCCTAGCTTTGGGAATTGCTGGTATTGTCTACTATAAGGATGACAATCGTGTGGGACCAGCAGGCTCTATCTTGATGATTGTAGGTGGAATTTTTACCTTTAATGACTTCTTGGGCTGGATTGGTGCTATTCTTTCTATCATAGGCGGTTCCCTTTATTTAGCAAGCTTGAAGAGATTCCAAGCATAGAGCGGGGATTGAAAAAAATACTAGTTTAAAGCTTGCATTGCCTTAAATGGATAAGCAATCATGCAGAAGCAGGATGCTGAACTTTGGTTCTTTCTGTCCTGCTTTTTTCTTTTTAGCTTATTTACAATCATTCTTAATAGCCAAGTAAGCCTAGTCATGGTATAATGGTAATGACTTAGATGAGAGGCTATAACGGAGTAAATAATGAAACAAGAACATCAGCATGACTTTGACCAAGTAATTGGCCATTTGCGCGCCAAGGGTGTGCGCATTACAGAAACGCGGAAGGCGGTAATTGACTATATTATCCAAAGTCATGACCATCCTAGCGCTGAAATGATATATCAGGACTTGAAGTCCAATTTTCCTAATATGAGTCTGGCAACAGTCTATAATAATCTCAAGGTTCTGATTGATGAGGGTTTTGTCGCTGAGCTCAAGGTTCGCAATGATACGACGACCTACTTTGACTTTATGGGCCATCAGCATCTCAATGTCATCTGTGAAAAATGCGGCCGTATCGCTGATATGGAGCTGGAACTTCCGGATGTGAAGCATGAGGCTGAAGTGCAGACTGGCTACCACATCACCCAAAGCCAGACGACTGTCTATGGCCTATGCCCCCAATGCCAGCAAGAGGCGGTGTGACAGCGAGGATGATTAGGAGCTTTTTGGAGCCTCAAAGACGAACAAAGTTGTGACTTGAGCTGCAGCTTCTATCTGCAAGCTCAAAGCAGTACTTTGAGTGATCAGCTGCCTCGTCAAGATTCTACTTCTAATAAAAAGCAAGGCTAGAACTTATGTCTCTTAGCCTTTTTCTATGTGTTTTAGCAAGGCATGTTCGCAGGATATCATCCGATCTTAGAGATAGGATGCCCAATCAGGCACTGTACTTAGCAAAATCAGATATTTTAAGGACAACCCCTTATATACTTATGCTATTATTTTACAGGTGAATTCTCTTTTGATATAATGAAAGCAGAATAAAGCTTTTTACAAAGAGATTCAAAAAGTTCTGTAGGATTTAAAATATAGGTAAATTCGTCATAAGTTTGTAGTATCGAAATCTTTAAGGGTTATTACTTTGTGGGGAGATTAGATTTTTAGGAGGTCTTATGTTTTGGAGAAAGAAATGGCTGGATGAATTGCCAGACGGCGAAGAATCTCCTTTTTTTGAATGCCGACATCTTCTCTTTGAGGATGAGGCGGGCTATCCTATTTGTCCTTCTTGCGGCAAGCTAATAAAGGAAAATCTTCCTCAAAACAGTGTGGATCGCTCACGTCTTTATCTGATTTATCAAAAGGTGAAGCGAGTATGGAGTGTCAAAATTGGAATTGCTTCGACACTGCTCATTATCATTCTATCTTATTGGTTGCCACAGGTTATAGGTGACTGGTTTCTATGGACAGGGGACTATGGATTTAGTAGATTTATTCCTTCTAGTTCTCATAATCCTACCTTATTTAGTGTGACACTTTTTGGCTACATTCCCTTATTTATCCTTTTTGTAGCAAGAGAACGTGTTAAGCGATTTTTTACTTTCTCTTTGAGGATTGAGCATTTTCATAAAATTCTTTATTCTTGGCCAGTTCAGTTTACTCTCTTTATCTTTGTTATCATCTTATTAAGTACTTATATGCCTAAGTTTTACGAAATGGAAGGAGAATCGTTGATTGTCAAGCAAATTCAGCTAACTCCCGCCCAGCAGATTAAGGGAGTAGAGCTCTTTGTCTTTGTCAATATGCTTTGTAACTGGATAGTAGCAGGCTTGTTGGCCATTCATCAACTTATAGATAGGCGGCGGACTTGGTGGCTCAAGGAAGCCAACGAGGCTTATCTGTCTGGTGGGTGTTAAGGCAAAGGTTTCTGCTCGGAAATACAAAAGCGCTTTCTTGCTGAAAAAGGTCTGATTTGACGAAATAGGCTAGCTTTTTAGGCGAAAATTTTGTAAAATAGAATAGATAAACGGGGACTGCCTCGGAAAATAAAAGGAGAATCCATCTAATGGTAAAATTAGTTTTTGCTCGCCACGGTGAGTCTGAATGGAACAAAGCGAACCTTTTCACTGGTTGGGCTGATGTTGACTTGTCTGAAAAAGGTACACAGCAAGCAATCGACGCTGGTAAACTGATTAAAGAAGCTGGTATCGAGTTTGACCAAGCTTATACTTCAGTTTTGAAGCGTGCGATTAAGACAACTAACCTTGCTTTGGAAGCGGCTGATCAGCTTTGGGTACCAGTTGAAAAATCATGGCGTTTGAACGAGCGTCACTATGGCGGCCTGACTGGTAAAAACAAGGCAGAAGCAGCTGAGCAATTTGGTGATGAGCAAGTGCATATCTGGCGTCGTTCATACGATGTATTGCCTCCAAACATGGATCGCGATGATGAGCACTCAGCACACACTGACCGTCGTTATGCTTCACTTGACGACTCAGTTATTCCAGATGCTGAAAACTTGAAAGTTACGCTTGAGCGTGCCCTTCCATTCTGGGAAGACAAAATTGCTCCAGCTTTGAAAGATGGCAAAAATGTCTTTGTAGGTGCACACGGTAACTCAATCCGTGCCCTTGTGAAGCACATCAAACAATTGTCTGACGATGAAATCATGGATGTGGAAATTCCAAACTTCCCACCATTGGTATTCGAATTTGACGAAAAATTGAATGTAGTAAAAGAATACTACCTTGGAAAATAAGCTTAAAGGAATCTGGGATTATTCTCAGGTTCTTTGCTTTTCCATAGAGGAAAAACAAGTCTTGCTGGAAGCCTAGCTGGCAAGTCTTTTAGGTTCAGTTGTTTGACAGACTTCCTCTTAACCCGTCCACATTTTCAGATTTTCTATCAGTTTTGAAACATTCATCGAGCTGGATTTATGGTAAAATAAAGGTCAGAACTTTTACTAGAATGAGAGAGAAGATGGCAAGGAAGAAGAGAAAATTTGACAGTCATTCCATCACCAGAAGGCTTTATCTGCTGTTTGGAATCGTGATGTTTTTGTTTTTAGCCTTGATTGCCCGTCTAGGCTATATGCAGGTGGTCAATCAGGACTTTTATACGGATAAGTTGGCTAAGGCTAGCAAGACCAAGATTACCACTAGCTCAGTGCGTGGGCAGATTTATGATGCTACCGGCAAGCCCTTGGTGGAAAATACGACCAAGCAGGTGGTGACCTATACACGGGATAACCGGCTGACGGCTGAAGAGATTCGAGCGACAGCTCAAAAGCTTCTGACCTATGTCAGTGTCAGTGATACAGAGGTGACAGACCGCCAAGAGGTGGATTATTATTTGGCGGACAGCGCAGTCTATCAGGAAGTGGTGGAAAAGCTGCCCAAGGACAAGAAATTTGATACGGACGGCAACCGCCTGCCTGAGTCCAAAATCTATAAAGCAGCAGCTGAGAGCATTGACCCTAAGCAGCTGGGCTATACGGACGAGGAAAAGAAGGCCATCGTTCTCTTTAGTCAAATGAATGCAATTTCCAACTTTGCGACGGGGGCCATCCAGACAGATCCGCTGACAACAGAGCAGGTGGCTGTACTGGCTTCCAGCAGCAAGGAACTGCCGGGTATCAGTGTCTCAACGGGCTGGGACCGCAAGGTCTTGGATACCTCACTGGCGTCTATCGTGGGAAATATCTCGACAGAAAAGACTGGGTTACCAGCTGAGGAAGTGGATGATTACCTGAAAAAAGGCTACTCCCTCAATGATCGGGTGGGGACCTCCTATTTGGAAAAGCAGTATGAGTCAGTCCTGCAAGGCAAGCGAGCTGAGAAGGAGATTCATCTGGACAAAAATGGTAATATGGAGAGCGTGGAAAATATCTCTGACGGCAGTAAGGGAGACAATCTCAAGCTGACGGTGGATTTAAGCTTCCAGCAGGGAGTGGAGGACATTCTCAAAAATGCCTTTAATGCAGAGTTGGCTAGTGGCAATGCAACTTACTCTGAGGGCGTTTATGCCGTAGCTATGGATCCCAATACCGGCGCCGTTTTAGCCATGGCAGGCATCCGGCATGATCTGGAAACAGGAGAAAGCTCAGTCGATGCTTTAGGGACCATGACCAATGTCTTTGTTCCGGGTTCTGTGGTCAAGGCTGCAACATTGACCTCGGGCTGGGAAAATAATGCCATTAGCGGCAATCAAGTCCTGACAGACCAGCCGATTAGTTTTGGCGGTACAGACAGTATTACCTCTTGGTTTACCCAGTATGGTTCACGTGCTATCACAGCCCAAGAGGCTTTGGAATACTCTTCCAATACTTATATGGTGCAAGTAGCGCTGAAGATGATGGGAACGCCTTACTCAGCGGATATGAAACTGAATTTTGATGAGCTGGATCCGTCCATGAAAAAGCTGCGTTCGACCTTTGCAGAGTATGGTCTGGGAACTTCAACAGGGATTGATTTGCCAAATGAGTCCACAGGCTATCTTCCAGACAAGTTTACTTTTGCCAACTATCTGACCAATTCTTTTGGCCAGTTTGACAACTATACGACACTTCAGCTGGCTCAGTACGCCTCGACAGTGGCTAATAATGGTAAACGTGTGGCTCCGCATATCGTTGAAGGCATTTACGGCAACAGTGACCAAGGAGGACTGGGTGATTTGGTGCAGAAAATTGACACCAAGGAGCTGAACCAGGTTAATATCTCTAACGAGGATATGAGCATTATCAAGCAAGGCTTCTATCAAGTGGTTCATGGCAGCAGTGGCTTTACGACTGGCCGGACCATTTCTCAGGGAGAGAGCGTGCCAATCAGTGCCAAGACTGGTACGGCTGAGACCTTCGTGGACAAAGGCAAGAAAGAAGCCATCAATACCAATGTCGTGTCCTATGCACCGAGTGAGAAGCCACAGATTGCGGTGGCAGTGGTGTTTCCTCACAATACGAACCTATCTTCTACTGTCAGCCACAGTATCACTCGCGATATTATCAATCTTTACAATCAACAACACCCTATGAATTAGTGCTCAATGAAAATCCTCAGCAAACATAGAAAGCTAAAGCTGTCAGTGCTCAAGTAGAGCAATCTGGTTTGAGGAGATTTTTTGAGAATAGAGAAAGGATTTTATGCTTTACCCAACCCCTATTGCCAAGCTGATTGACAGTTTTTCAAAGCTGCCCGGCATTGGCATCAAAACAGCCACTCGACTGGCTTTTTACACTATTGGCATGAGTGATGATGATGTCAATGAATTTGCCAAGAACCTGCTGGCTGCTAAGCGTGAACTGAGCTACTGCTCTGTCTGCGGCAACCTGACGGACGAAGACCCTTGTGCAATCTGCCAAGACCAGTCGCGAGACCAATCAACTATTTTGATTGTTGAGGACAGCCGGGATGTGTCAGCCATGGAAAATATCCAGGAATACCACGGACTCTATCATGTCCTGCACGGTTTGATTTCACCTATGAATGGCGTTGGACCGGATGACATCAATCTCAAGAGTCTGATTACTCGTTTGATGGATAGTGAAGTGACGGAGGTTATCGTCGCGACCAATGCGACTGCGGATGGCGAAGCGACCTCCATGTACATCTCACGGGTTCTGAAGCCCGCTGGGATTAAGGTGACTCGCCTAGCGCGTGGCTTAGCTGTTGGCTCTGACATTGAGTATGCGGATGAGGTCACATTGATTCGCGCTATCGAAAATCGGACGGAATTATAAACATAAAGGATTTTTCTGGCTCTAGCTGGCTGGAAGAGTCTTTTTTTCTGTTCAAAAATGCTGGGAATTGTGATATACTAAAACGGACTGATACAGAAGCTTCTGCTTGGAAGAATCCGCTAATTGGTTCCAATCCTGCAGGTCTGTCGCTCAGCCTTTGAGGAGGATTCTTCTTGCGCCAGCAGCTTTTGTAAATCGTACTATTTTTAGAAAATGATAGGAAAAATCATGGCAAAACAAAGATTGATTTTATTGTATGGCGGACGCAGTGCAGAGCGGGAAGTTTCGGTTTTATCAGCTGAGAGCGTCATGCGGGCTGTCAATTATGATAGGTTCTCGGTGAAAACTTACTTCATCACCAAGGACGGAGATTTTATCCAAACTCAGGAATTTGAAGCAAAGCCAGCGGCTGATGAGAAGCTGATGACCAATGCCACAGTGGATGTGTCTCGGAAGATTAAGCCCAGCGATATTTACGAAAAAGGAGCCGTGGTCTTTCCAGTCCTGCATGGTCCTATGGGCGAAGATGGCTCTATCCAAGGCTTCCTAGAAGTGCTCAAAATGCCTTATGTCGGCTGTAATATTTTATCTTCTAGCCTAGCCATGGATAAAATTACGACCAAGCGAGTGCTGGAATCAGCAGGGATCGCCCAAGTGCCTTATGTAGCGTTGGTTGATGGTGAGGATATAGAGCAAAAAATCCAGGAAATCGAGGAGAAGTTGACCTATCCAGTCTTCACTAAACCTTCCAATATGGGCTCCAGTGTCGGCATTTCTAAATCGGAGAACCAAGCTGAACTGCGGGCTTCTCTGGAACTGGCATTCAAATACGACAGCAGGGTACTGGTTGAGCAAGGAGTGACAGCTCGGGAGATTGAGGTTGGGCTTCTGGGCAATGTTGACGTCAAGAGTACCCTGCCTGGAGAAGTGGTCAAGGACGTGGCTTTCTATGACTACGAAGCCAAATACATTGATAATAAGATTACTATGGATATTCCGGCCAAGATTCCAGAAGAAGTGGTGAGTCTGATGCGTCAAAATGCAGAGGCGGCTTTCCGAGATCTGGGCGGTCTGGGACTGTCCCGCTGTGATTTCTTCTATGCAGAAGATGGTCAGGTCTTCCTTAATGAACTCAATACCATGCCAGGATTTACCCAGTGGTCTATGTATCCATTGCTTTGGGAAAATATGGGGCTGGCCTATCCTGACTTGATTGAGAAACTAGTTGGCCTAGCTGAAGAGGCATTTGCTAAGAGAGAGGCGCATCTTCTCTAAAATATGATATAATAGAGGGGCTGAAAATTTTCGGTCCTTTCTTTTTGCAAGCAAACCGAAAAATGAGGAAGAAGTATGAAATTAGATTTATATGAAATCGCAGAAGTTCTGTCTGCGAAAAATGATGTGACTCAGTTTGAAAATGTCGCGCTTAGAAATGCTGAGTTTGACAGCCGTTTGATTGAATCGGGTGACCTTTTTGTGCCGCTTAAGGGAGCGCGTGATGGCCATGACTTTATCGCAACAGCCTTTGCTCAGGGAGCTGCTGTCACCCTATCTGAGCGCCCAGTGGCAGAGGGGACTTACATCTTGGTTGATGATGTCCTGACGTCCTTTCAGCGCTTGGCCCAGTACTATCTGGAAAAGATGCAGGTGGATGTGCTGGCGGTGACAGGTTCCAACGGCAAAACGACGACCAAGGATATGCTGGCTCAGCTACTAGCAACCACTTACAAGACCTATAAGACACAAGGTAATTACAATAACGAAATCGGTCTGCCTTATACGGTTCTTCATATGCCTGAAGACACAGAGAAACTTGTCTTAGAAATGGGGCAGGACCACTTGGGCGATATCCATCTCCTGTCTGAACTGGCCAAACCTAAGACGGCCATTGTAACTCTGGTCGGAGAAGCCCATCTGGAATTTTTCGGTAGCCGAGCTGAGATTGCCCAAGGCAAGATGCAGATTGCGGACGGCTTGAGAAAAGATGGTCTCTTGATCGTGCCAGCGGATAAGATTGTCAATGAATTTCTGCCAGCAGACTGCAAACTGGTTCGATTTGGTCCTGATTCGGATATCTTCCTGACGCGTCTGGAAGAGCGCAAGGACAGCTTGAGCTTTGAATGTAACTTTTTAGAGCAAAGGATCGACCTGCCTGTGACCGGTAAGTACAATGCGACCAACGCCATGATTGCAGCCTATGCGGCTCTGCAGGAGGGGGTATCTGAGGCGGCTATTGCTCAAGCCTTTTCTGAGCTGGAGCTGACCCGCAATCGAACGGAGTGGAAGAAAGCTGGCAATGGCGCAGATATTTTATCGGATGTCTACAATGCCAACCCAACAGCTATGCGCTTGATTCTTGAGACTTTCTCGACCATTCCGGCCAATCCGGGCGGACGAAAATTGGCGGTGCTGGCGGATATGAAAGAGCTGGGATCTGACTCTAAGTCCATGCACGGCTCGATGATTACTAGCCTCAATCCAGAAATTGTGACCGACCTTTTCCTTTATGGACAAGACATGGAAGCCCTCTATGACTATGCCAAGGAAATCTACCCGCCAGGCAAGGTTCATTACTTTATCAAAAATGATGAGAAAGACCAGTTTGAACAACTAACTAAAGCTGTCAGAGAGAAGCTGACTCCTGCCGACCAAATCCTTCTGAAAGGCAGCAATTCTATGAATCTGGCTAAGCTGGTAGAGGACTTGGAGGGGGAATTATAAGCAACAACTGGCAACCCCAGCTTTGGCTAAACTTTATCTACTAGAATGGAGATGTAGGAGATGGGAATAAAAGAACTATTTACAACCTATAAAACCGAACCGCCTCAACTGGGACTTTGGTATTTTGTTCTTTTGGGGCTGGTCTTTGCGATTATCTGGCTTTCCTATCGCTACTACAATCGGAAGCCTTACCAGCGGCTATTTGTCGGGATGCAAGCTTGCCAGCTGATAGGCCTCTACTCTTGGTATATGCTGGCTGCTGCCCCGCTGTCTGAGAGTCTGCCTTTTTATCATTGCAGAATGGCCATGTTTGCCTTGATGTTTCTGCCTAATCGCTCAGTGTATAAATTTTATTTTGCACTTTTGGGGACTTTTGGATCAATTGTAGCTTTCATTTATCCGATTTTCGATCCTTACCCTTTTCCCCATATCACTATTTTGTCCTTTATCATCGGCCATCTAGCGCTCTTGGGAAATTGTTTGATTTATCTTTTCAGATATTATCATACTTTCTCTATGAGCTGGCAGCGAGTGGTGTGGACGACCTTTATGATGAATGCTTTTTTGCTTGTTATCAATATGTTGACAAAGGGTTCTTATGGATTTCTCACAGATCCGCCGCTTGTTGGCGATCACGGACTCCTGCTCAATTATCTGCTTGTCTCAATCGTCTTAAGTGCAGCAGTTTGCTTGGTTTCTGAAATTTTTAAGCGCGTGGAGCAGACCAAGACAGTTTCCCTAACTTAATTATCTCATGGAGGATTTATGAAAGATTTTTTAACTACGACAAAAACGGTGGCACCGCCTATCTCGATTTTATGGTATGCTGCGATGATTGCTCTGGTCTTGCTGTCTATTTGGAGCTCGCTCAAATACCATGATAATCCGCGTTTTGTCAAGGCTTTTAAGTGGATTCAGATTGCCCAGCTGCTGATGCTTTATAGCTGGTATTTTGGTTTTCGGATTCCTTTTACCAACAGTCTACCCTTTTATCATTGCCGACTGGCTATGTTTGCGGTGGTTTTTCTGCCAGACAATTGGCGCAGCAAGCAGTATTTTGCTCTTTTAGGAGCCAGCGGAGCGGTCTTTGCCTTGGGCTACCCAGTCTTTGACCCCTATGATTTCCCGCATATTACCAGCTTCTCTTTCCTGATTGGTCACTATGCTCTCTTGGTTAATTCCCTGATTTATCTGATGAATCACTATGACAAGAGCCTGCTCAAGAAGTACATGATTGTAGCTTACACCTTTGGGCTCAATCTTTTCCTAGTCGGCGTTAACCAAGTGACAGGAGGAAATTACGGTCTGCTAAAAAATCCGCCTTTCATCCCCCATGCTCCTCTATGGATAAAGTACCTCCTTGTGTCAGTCATTCTTTCTCTGGCTCTGGTTCTCTTTGATATATTGTTTAAGAAACGGTGGAAAAAGCAGTTAAGTCTGGTCCGCAGTTAATTCACTTCAGATTTACAGCTCCTGTCAAGTTAATGTGGCAGGATTTTTTTAATTAGAAAGCTTAATTATGACTTGCTTTGCTTCTAGTTACAAATGGACTGTTTGTCTATTGACTGTTTAAGCTGGTTGAGCTAGATGCTTCTGTTGACGGAATGAAACACCCCAAATTTTGGGCTTTCTTAAGGCTGGCGAACAAAGGGGAGAGGGCTTGATCCTCTAACTCTTGAAACGGAATAAGGCCATTTTTTCCATGACAGCTGAAGAGAAAGAAGAACTGGAAACCAGAAAAAACGCCCGCTCTATTTACTGGGTTTAACCTTACTCTTTGCAATTTTCCTCTTTAACAGTGTCATTGTTAGATTTTAAGGGAAATTTCATTGACATAGGAGAATGGAATCGCTCGGAAGGGCGATTTTTTATCTTTCTAAGATAATTGAAAAAAAGTGCTAAATCCGCTATAATAGGTAGGTTGAAAGGATTGGAATACTCCGATGTAAAATAAAAAACAAATACTAAGATTCACCATTATCCTAAATGAAAGAAAGAGAAGAAGATGACTTTACAAGAAGAAATTAAGAAACGCCGGACTTTTGCCATTATCTCCCACCCGGACGCGGGGAAGACGACTATTACGGAGCAGTTGCTCTACTTTGGGGGCGAGATTCGTGAGGCTGGGACAGTCAAGGGAAAAAAGACGGGTAATTTTGCCAAGTCTGACTGGATGGATATTGAGAAGCAGCGGGGGATTTCAGTGACTTCCTCTGTCATGCAGTTTGACTACGATGGCAAGCGGGTCAATATTCTGGATACACCGGGGCACGAGGACTTCTCCGAAGATACTTACCGGACCCTGATGGCAGTGGATGCTGCGGTTATGGTTATTGACTCGGCCAAGGGTATAGAGGCCCAGACCAAGAAGCTCTTTGAGGTTGTCAAGCATCGGAATATTCCAGTCTTCACTTTTATGAATAAGCTGGACCGTGACGGTCGCGAGCCCTTGGACTTGTTGGAAGAATTGGAAGAGATTTTAGGCATTGCCAGCTATCCGATGAATTGGCCGATTGGCATGGGGAAGAGCTTTGAAGGACTTTATGACCTCTACAATGAGCGGCTGGAGCTTTATAAGGGCGAGGAGCGCTTTGCGACTCTGGCAGAAGGCGACCAACTGTTTGCTTCCAATCCTTTCTATGAGCAAGTTAAGGAAGACATTGAGCTCTTGAGCGAAGCTGGAAATGAATTCTCAGAAGAAGCGATTTTGGAGGGCAAGTTGACACCTGTTTTCTTTGGTTCAGCCCTGACCAATTTTGGTGTCCAGACATTCCTGGAAACCTTCCTCAAGTTTGCTCCGGAACCGCATGGCCATAAGAAGACAGATGGCGAGGTAGTCGAGCCACTCAGCCCAGATTTTTCAGGCTTTGTCTTTAAAATTCAGGCCAATATGGACCCGCGCCACCGCGACCGTATCGCATTTGTCCGTATCGTTTCTGGCGAGTTCGAGCGCGGTATGAGTGTCAATTTGCCTCGCACTGGCAAGTCTGCCAAGCTATCCAATGTCACTCAATTTATGGCCGAAAGTCGGGAGAATGTGACCAATGCTGTAGCTGGTGATATTATCGGGGTTTATGATACGGGGACTTATCAGGTTGGTGACACCCTGACTGTAGGCAAGAATAAGTTTGAATTTGAGCCTCTGCCAACCTTTACTCCTGAAATCTTTATGAAGGTTTCAGCCAAGAATGTTATGAAGCAAAAATCCTTCCATAAGGGGATTGAGCAGCTGGTGCAAGAGGGAGCCATTCAGCTTTATACCAACTACCAGACAGGCGAGTACATGCTGGGCGCTGTCGGTCAGCTCCAGTTTGAGGTCTTTAAACACCGCATGGAAAATGAATACAATGCTGAAGTGGTCATGAATCCTATGGGCAAAAAGACTGTCCGCTGGATTTCACCAGATGACCTGGACGAGCGTATGTCTTCTAGCCGTAACATCCTAGCCAAAGACCGCTTTGACCAGCCAGTCTTCCTCTTTGAAAACGACTTTGCCTTGCGCTGGTTTGCGGACAAGTATCCAGATGTCAGACTGGAAGAGAAGATGTAACTCAGTACCAATAATTGGAACTAAAGTTCCTAATTGTTGGACGCTAAGTGCTATTGTATAGACTAGTTAACTGCCTTACTAACTCATCGGCGAAAAAATAATCGTTTTCGCCTCTTCGTGTCGTAGTGAATGGGATTGTTATGATTGTATAACAAACTAAAGTTACTAAGGCCGAGTTCTGTTGGACCCTTGCTAACCACTTGACTAATTTCATCAGGCGAGGTAGTTAATTTGATTTGTTTTGTGCTTCGACATCGCATATTTACTTGCAGGAAGAGTTTATGAAGTTGGGCGCTAGTTTATTAGAGAATTATTCTACATTGTAGAAAGGAGCCCCATGTTTCTGGAAAGAAAACTAAAAGGTCAGGATGTCTGGATTAATATTGATTCTGATGATGTTAAGCAGACTGCGCAGATCTATCAAGATTATGAAATTGACAAAGAAACTATCGAGTATGCACTCGATAAGAACGAACGGGCCCATATGGACTATAATCGCGAGAATGGTACAGTTGTCTTTATCTACAATGTCCTCAATCTAGCGACAGATAAGGAACATTATGAGACGATTCCGATGACCTTTGTGGCTCAGGAGGGGAGGCTCATTACGATCAGTAACCAGGACAATGCCTATGTTGTTGATATGATGAAAGCCTATACTGAGCATCATGAGCCAGTATCGGTCTATAAGTTTCTCTTTGCTAGTCTAGAGTTGATCTCCAATTCTTACTATCCAGTCGTTGAGCGGATGGACAAGCGTAAGGACGAAATTAATACTCTTCTGCGCCAGACAACTACTAAAAAGCATTTGTTTGCCCTGTCAGACTTGGAAACCTCAATGGTCTATTTAGTTGCTGCGGCTAAGCAGAACCGCATGCTTCTAGAGCATATCAAAAGCCATGGTATTTACCGCCGTTTTGACGACTTAGAAACTGAACAGTTTGAGGATGCCATGATTGAGGCTCGTCAGCTCGTTTCGATGACTGATCTGATTGCTCAAGTTCTCAGTCAGCTCTCAGGATCCTACAATAATATCTTGAACAACAATCTGAATGACAATTTGACTGTCCTGACTATTATTTCAGTTCTTTTGGCAGTACTTGCAGTTATCACTGGTTTCTTTGGTATGAATGTTCCTTTGCCATTATCTAATGATAAAAATGCCTGGATTTATATTGTTGTCATTAGTCTAATCATCTGGGGACTTCTGACCAAGCTTCTTAAATGGCTGGCCAATAAGAAGTAAGCATTTGAAATTATTTTCCCTAAAACAAGCACCGAGATGGTGCTTGTTTTTTTGCTTTGGAAAGAAAATGATTAGTACAGTTGGTCTATATTAAAAAAACTGTTATTTTGTGTTAGAAAATATAACATAAAAATTATAATTTTTATTGCATAAATTTTCATAATAAAGTATAATATAAAACAATTTAAAATAAGTGAGGGGTAGAAATATGGCAGAATACCTAAGCAATTTAAATTATAAAGGCAAATCATACCAATATACAGACCTTGGAAAAGCCTCAGCTCTACTAGGAGGGGATATAGAAGGACTTCCTTATTCTATACGAATATTATTAGAAAGTGTTCTCCGTAAGGAAGATGGTATTGACGTAACAAAAGATAACATTATCTCTTTGATACATTATCAAGCTAAATCACCAAGTGGAGAAGTTCCTTTTAAGCCTAGTCGAGTCATTCTCCAGGATTTTACAGGTGTTCCTGTCGTGGTGGATTTGGCTAGTATGCGCGATGCTATTGTCGGGCAGGGAGGTCAGGCCAATCAGATTAATCCAGAGATTCCGGTCGATTTAGTCATTGACCACAGTGTTCAGGTGGACTTTTATGGCTGTGATACAGCTCTAGAGGCCAATATGACCCAAGAGTTTGTCCGCAATAATGAGCGCTACGAATTTCTCAAGTGGGCAGAAAAATCATTTGATAATTATCGAGCAGTTCCTCCTGCTACGGGGATTATCCATCAGGTCAATATCGAGTTTCTCAGTGATGTCATCATTGAAAAGGATGGCCAACTCTATCCGGACAGTATGTTTGGGACGGACAGTCATACGACCATGATCAATGGGATTGGTGTTCTGGGCTGGGGAGTCGGTGGGATTGAGGCTGAGGCTGCCATGTTAGGTGAGGCTTCTTATTTCCCAGTTCCTGAGGTGATTGGTGTTCGTCTATTGGGCAAGCTGCCTAAGATTGCGACTGCGACAGATTTGGCTTTAAAGGTCACGCAAATCTTGCGGCAGGAAAATGTTGTTGGCAAATTTGTCGAGTTCTTTGGGCCTGGTTTGTCTAATCTAAGCCTGGCTGACCGGGCAACAGTGGCTAATATGGCGCCGGAATACGGAGCTACCTGTGGTTATTTTCCGATAGATGAGGAAACGCTCAATTACATGCGTCTGACCAATCGATCAGAAGATCATATCGAGCTGACCCGTCTCTATGCTCAAAAAAATCACCTCTTCTATGATGAAAGAGTTGAGCCGATTTATACCAAGGTAGTTGAAATTGATTTGTCTGGCATTGTGCCGAGCATCTCAGGACCCAAGCGGCCCCAAGATCTAATTGAATTAACAGCTGCTAAAGAGGAGTTTCAAGCTAGTCTAGTAAGAGAAGCGGGGGTCCGAGGCTTTGGTCTAGATGAGAGCGAGCTGGAAAAGTCTGCAGTAGTTCAATTTTCTGACCATGAGGAGATGATTAAAACGGGTCATGTGGCTATCGCTGCCATTACTAGCTGTACCAATACATCTAATCCCTATGTCCTGATGGCGGCAGGACTTTTAGCCAAGAAAGCAGTAGAAAAAGGCTTACGAGTTTCAAAGACTGTCAAGACTTCTTTAGCACCGGGCAGCAAGGTGGTCACAGGTTATCTCAAGAAAAGTGGTCTGCAAACTTATCTGGATCAGCTTGGTTTCAATGTTGTTGGCTATGGCTGCACTACTTGTATTGGAAATTCAGGCAATCTCCGACCGGAAGTGGCTCAGGCGATTATGGATACTGACTTGTTGGCTAGTGCAGTTCTTTCAGGAAATCGCAATTTTGAAGGGCGGATTAATCCGTTGGTCAAGGCTAATTTCCTAGCTAGTCCTCCCTTGGTAGTTGCCTATGCTTTGGCTGGAAATACCAATATTGATCTGACTAGTGAGCCCTTGGGTTATGATCAAAAGGGGCAGCCTGTTTATTTGATGGATTTGATGCCGGAGCACGATTTAGTTGCAGATTATGTTCAAACATATGTGACGCGCCAGCTTTTTGAAAAAGAATATGCCCATGTGTTTGACGACAATGAAAAATGGAATCAGATTCCGACAGCCTCTTCTCAAAATTATCAGTGGAATCAGGCTTCGACCTATATTCAAAATCCACCTTACTTTGATGGCTTAGCTGATGCTTTAGCCATTCAGCCACTGAAAAATCTTGCAGTGCTGGCAAAATTTGGGGATACGGTGACGACAGACCATATCTCCCCAGCAGGAAATATTGCCAGAAATAGCCCGGCAGCTTCCTATTTGATGGAGCATGGAGTGGATTACCAAGAGTTTAATTCTTATGGCAGCCGTCGGGGCAATCATGAGGTCATGATGCGAGGGACTTTTGCCAATATTCGAATAAAAAACGAACTGGCGGATGGGAAAATTGGTGGGTACACAGATTATAAAGGAGAGTTGCTATCCATTTATGAGGCAGCTATGCGCTACAAGGAAGAGCAGATTGACACCATTGTCTTAGCTGGCAAAGACTACGGTATGGGGTCCAGCCGTGATTGGGCAGCTAAGGGGGCTAATCTTTTGGGTGTCAAGGTGGTGCTGGCAGAGAGTTTTGAGCGTATCCACCGGTCCAATCTGGTCATGATGGGGATTCTTCCTCTCCAGTATCTAGATGGAGAAAATGCGGCTAGTCTGGGCTTAACAGGCAAGGAGACTTTCGACATCAATCTGCCACAGAACCCGCAAGTTGGCCAGCTGGTTGAAGTGGTAGCGCGGAAAGGTGCTGAAGAAATAGCTTTTCAAGCTCGGCTGCGCTTTGATGCAGAGGCGGATATCCGTTACTATGAAAATGGGGGGATTTTACCCATGGTCGTTAGAAAGAAATTAGAGGAGGTGTGAGCATGAGTCAGACGGACGGTTTGAAAGATACCATTGCCTGTGATACTCGGATTAGCCAGATTGTGGATGATTCTTTGTCTTATGCAGGCTACAATATTTCTGAATTGGTAGAGCACCATGCGAGTTTTGAAGAGGTGATTTATCTGCTGTGGCATTTGCATTTGCCGACTCAAATTGAGCTCAAGCATTTTGAAGAAGATCTGCGAGCTAATTATGCCATTAGCGATGCGGTGGAGCAGTGTATTCTCATCCAGTCCCGCAAGCACCTTCATCCCATGAGTGTCTTGCGCTCAACGGTCAGTCTTTTGGGGGTTTATAATGTCCATGCTGAGGAAGCTTCTCTGGAAGCGACCTATGAGCAGAGCATCCAGCTTATGGCAAAGATGCCGACCATTATTGCGGCTTTTGCAAGACTGAGGTCGGGTCAGACTCCAATAGAGCCTAGAGAGGATTTGGGATTCGCAGCTAATTTCCTCTATATGCTCAAAGGACAAGAGGCGAGTGAGCTTGAAGTCAAAGCCTTCAACTGCGCCTTGGTGCTCCATGCCGATCATGAACTCAATGCTTCAACTTTTGCGGCTCGAGTCTGTGCCTCAACCTTGACCGATATTTATTCCTGCGTGACAGCAGCTGTTGGAGCACTCAAGGGCTCGCTTCATGGCGGTGCTAATGAATGTGTCTTTGATATGCTGAAAGAGATCAGAGAGGAAGGGGATTGTCAGGCCTACCTAGACCGCAAGCTGGCCTCTCACGAGAAGATTATGGGCTTTGGTCACCGGGTTTACAAGACCCATGATCCGCGTGAAAAATACCTGCGTCAAATGGCCAAAGACTTGACACAGGGAACCAAAGACGAAGTCTGGTATCAGCTTTCAGAGGAAATTGAAGCCTATATGAAGCATACCAAGCATCTGATACCGAATGTCGATTTTTATTCGGCTACGGTTTACCATGTGTTGGGCATTGACAGCAGTATCTACACCTTGATTTTTGCTATGAGTCGGGTGGCTGGCTGGATTGCCCATATTCAGGAACAGCGCAAGAACAATAAGCTGATTCGGCCACGTTCTAACTACATTGGTGCTCAAGGTTTGGAGTATCTTCCCATAGGAAGGAGATAAAATGGCAGATAAGATTTTGTTTGAGAAAGGGCGGTTGCAGGTGCCAGATGCTCCTATTATTCCTTACATTCAAGGTGATGGGATTGGGGTTGATATCTGGAAAAATGCCCAGCTGGTCTTTGATAAGGCAGTAGAAAAGGCTTATGGTGGCCAGAAAAAGGTTGTTTGGAAGGAAGTTTTGGCTGGGAAAAAAGCTGCAGACCAGACAGGTGACTGGCTACCGGATGAAACACTGACAACGATTAAGAGCCATCTAGTGGCTATTAAGGGCCCGCTAGAAACCCCAGTTGGAGAAGGGATTCGTTCCTTGAATGTGGCCCTGAGACAAGAATTAGACCTTTATGCCTGCCTGCGACCGGTTCGTTATTTCAAGGGAGTTCCCAGTCCGCTCAAGCACCCCGAGAAGACTGATATTACGATTTTTCGGGAAAATACAGAAGACATCTATGCAGGGATTGAGTGGGAGAGTGGAACGGCTGCAGTCCAAAAAGTTATCGCTTTCCTGCAGAAGGATATGAAGGTTGACAAGATTCGCTTCCCAGAAAGCTCTGCTATTGGAATCAAGCCTATCTCTAAGCAGGGCAGCGAGCGGCTGATACGGGCGGCTATTGACTACGCGCTAGCCAAAGGACTGAGTCGGGTAACTCTAGTCCACAAGGGCAATATCCAGAAATTTACAGAGGGCGGTTTTCGGAAATGGGGCTATGAACTAGCTCAAAGAGAGTATGCGGACGAGCTAGCTTCTGAAAAACTAATCATCCAAGATGTCATTGCAGATAATTTTTTGCAGCAGATTTTGCTTTTTCCAGAGAAATTTGATGTTGTCGCCTTGACCAATCTAAATGGTGACTATGCCAGCGATGCCTTGGCTGCTCAGGTGGGAGGAATCGGTATTGCGCCAGGGGCCAATATCAATTACGAGACGGGTCATGCTATTTTTGAAGCAACTCATGGGACGGCGACAGATATAGCGGGTCAAAATAGGGCTAATCCTTGTTCTCTTATCTTATCAGGGGCCATGCTCTTTGATTACATTGGTTGGTCGGAGGTCTCTCATCTCCTGACTAAGGCTATTGAGAAGGCTCTCTTTGAGCAAAAAGTGACAGGGGATTTTGCCAGTCAGCAGGAAGGAGTGCCAGCCTTGACCACTAGTCAATTTGCTGAGAAGCTACTGGCTAATATAGAAAAGTGTCCATAATGAAGAAAAAAGTGGTGAAGAATCTGCCTATCTAGACAGTCTCTTCATCACTTTTTTGTCTTTTTCGATATTCCAGTCCCCAGCCGATGATCCAGCAGAAGACTAGCAGATAATTTTCAATCCAGCCCAGAAAGTTTGCTTGATTGGCCTTTTCCAGATAGCCTAGCAGATGGTTGGTGCCAAAGCCCAGTCCGCCCAGAATCAGTGCTAGCAAAGTCATACGCAGATAGAACCAATCATACTTTATGTTGGTGGCAATGACTAAAGGCAGAATAGCCAGATTCCAGAAACCAATTTCCCGCTGCCAGTAGGGAGCTAGACCATAGATGGACTCATTGCCCAAGAGCTGGGGCTGGAAAATCTGGATCATAGCCGCGCCCAGCATAGCTAAGATTAGTAAAATGAAAATCACTCGTAAAAATTTATTCATCCCTGTCTCCTTTCTTCTTTGTAGATTATAATGTTTTTGAAAATGATTTTCAAGTTTTCATTTTTTACAAAAGAAAGCTCTAATAAAATATTTTACAGGCAAGTCCTATCTTTTTAGGTGCTTTTGTGGTATACTAGATTAGTTGCAGAAATACAGTTTTTCTATTCAGTGGGAGCTAGCGACCGAGTCGGCGCTTTTTTAGTGCCTGGACTTGAGAGCC
Organism: uncultured Streptococcus sp.; assembly: GCF_963528215.1. Taxonomy (GTDB): domain Bacteria; phylum Bacillota; class Bacilli; order Lactobacillales; family Streptococcaceae; genus Streptococcus. The sequence continues at coordinate 125,840 of NZ_CAURVL010000002.1, read as the reverse complement.
CATATTTATGAAGAGAAGAGCGAATACTCTCAGAAAATCGAGATTTAGCAAGCGACATGTGCTTGGTATGTTTCGATAGTTGAGTATCAAAAGCCTTATAAGGTGGCTTCGCACCGCCTTTAGAAAGAAGAAGAACATTGAAATTTAATGAATTACATTTATCTGCTGAATTACTAGCAGAGGTTGAAAAAGCTGGCTTTGTAGAAGCAAGCCCCATTCAAGAGCAGACGATTCCACTTGCTATGGCAGGTAAGGATGTCATTGGTCAGGCCCAGACAGGGACAGGAAAGACAGCGGCCTTTGGCTTCCCGACTTTGGAGAAGATTGATACAGATAATCCTGCTGTGCAGGCTTTGATTATCGCTCCAACCCGTGAATTGGCTGTGCAGAGTCAGGAAGAGCTTTTCCGTTTTGGCCGCAGCAAGGGGGTCAAGGTGCGTTCTGTCTACGGTGGCTCCAGCATCGAAAAGCAAATCAAGGCCCTCAAATCAGGTGCTCATATCGTCGTAGGAACACCTGGCCGTCTCTTGGATTTGATCAAACGCAAGGCGCTTAAGCTGAATCAGATTGAAACCTTAATCTTGGACGAAGCGGATGAAATGCTTAACATGGGCTTTTTGGAAGATATTGAGTCTATCATTTCACGTGTGCCAGAAGAGCGTCAGACCTTGCTCTTTTCAGCAACCATGCCGGATGCTATCAAGCGCATCGGTGTCAAGTTCATGAAGGAGCCTAATCATGTCAAGATTGCTGCTAAAGAGCTGACGACAGAGCTGGTAGATCAGTATTATATCCGTGTCAAAGAAAATGAAAAATTTGATACCATGACCCGCCTGATGGACGTGGAGCAGCCAGAGCTGTCTATCGTCTTTGGCCGGACTAAGCGCCGGGTGGATGAGCTGACTCGCGGTCTGAAAATCCGCGGTTTCCGAGCAGAGGGTATCCACGGTGATTTGGACCAAGGCAAGCGTCTCCGCGTCCTACGCGACTTTAAAAACGGCAATCTGGATGTCTTGGTGGCGACAGATGTGGCCGCGCGTGGATTGGACATTTCTGGTGTGACCCACGTCTACAACTATGACATTCCGCAGGATCCAGAAAGTTATGTTCACCGGATTGGTCGGACTGGTCGTGCTGGTAAGTCAGGTCAGTCTATCACTTTCGTAGCGCCAAATGAAATGGGCTATCTGCAGATTATCGAAAATCTGACCAAGAAGCGTATGAAAGGCCTTAAGCCTGCGACTGCAGAGGAAGCTTTCCAAGCTAAGAAAAAAGTTGCTCTTAAGAAGATTGAACGCGATTTTGCGGATGAAAGCATCCGTTCTAACTTTGAGAAATTTAGCAAGGATGCCCGCAAGCTAGCAGCAGAATTCAGTCCAGAAGAGCTGGCTATGTATATCCTCAGCTTGACGGTGCAGGATCCAGATGCCCTTCCTGAAGTAGAAATTGCCCGTGAAAAACCATTGCCATTTAAACCGTCTGGCGGTGGCTTTGGCGGAAAAGGCAAGGGCAGTCGTGGCGGAAATAGCAACCGTCGCAGTAATGACAATCGCCGTGACCGAGGTGGCCGTCGCGATCAATTTAAGAAAGGTCGCAAAGACGAGCGTTTTGACAAAGAAAATCGCTACCGCAAGGACCACAAGAAGCCACGCAATACTTCTAGCGAAAAGAAAACCGGCTTTGTTATTCGTAACAAGGGTGATAAATAAGGCAGATAGCTAACTGGAGTTGGCGGCAATTTTAGCGTCGAGAGAGAATGCAAGTTCTCTCTTTTTTATTTGTTTGATGGCTCCCCTTATCGTCTGTCCTACAGAACTATAAGTCTGAGTCAATGTAGTTTCCTTAAGCGTGTTAATTTAATTTGCCCTGTTTTTCAAAGTAAATTATAGTCCCCTTATTTCTGCTGTGAACTGTTTCTGGTCTTCTTGCTATAGAACAGGATTCAAAGTATTTCAACTAATTTCGACATCAAAATTCAACATATCAGCTATTTAAAATAAAAAAATTCACAAATCTTTGTTTATATGCTAGAACTGTTGTATAATAAGGTGAAGGTGAGTCTGTAAGAAATTCAGGAGCAAAAGGAGAATGTAAAATGAAAGAAAGTAGACATAGAATCATTCTGCAAGAACTGGATCAAACAGGTGTGGTTGCTGTTAAAAACCTCAAAGAAATGCTGGATGTCACGGATATGACCATCCGTCGGGATTTGATTGATTTGGAGAAGCAGGGCATGCTGACCCGTGTTCATGGCGGAGCCCATAAGAAGGTCAAGAATGCTCTCAACGAGATTTCCCATTCAGAAAAGCAAATGCTGAATGTTGAGGAGAAGAAGCAGATTGCCCGTAAATGTGCGGATTTGATTGCTGACGGGGATACGGTCTTTATTGGGTCAGGCACCACAACCGATTTTATCGGAGACTATTTGGATGGCAAAAATATCAGCATTGTCACCAATTCGCTGCCAATTTTTGAAAAGTTAAAAGAAAGAGCCAACTTAGATTTAATTCTGATTGGCGGCCGTTATCGGGCTAAGACTCAAACCTTTGTCGGTCAGTTTGCCAATAATCTTTTGAAAGAAATCAAGGTTTCTAAGGCCTTTATTGGAGCGAATGGCATTGACGGTCATAATGTTACGACCAGCAATGAAGAGGAAGGCAACGGCGACGCGATTATCCTTAACAATGCCATCAGCAAATACATTGTAGCCGATAACAGCAAGTTTGACAGCTATTCTTTCTATTCTTTTTACCGGCTGGACAACCTCAGTGCAGTTGTGACGGACGACAATATCGCTCCGAAAGTCAAGGAAAAATACAGCACCTATATTGAAATTTTGTGATGTCTGACCGGTGAGAGAAACTTGCTTCAAATAAATATTTTATAGAGGTTGTGACTGGGATTTTGTCTAGAAATTCTAGTCGCAGCTTTTTTATATCTTTATCTCATTTTGTAAACAACAGTCTTGACTTTGCTGCAGAATTCCTTATATAATAAAATGTATTATTAAATTTTAGGAGGTCTTATGACAATCAATATAGTGATTTTTGTGTCTGTGTCGCTTTTTCGTTTGGTGTTTTTGAGGAAATCCTCTCAGAATGAGCAGGATATTCTGGCCAAGGGAGGCATGGAGTACGGGGTGAAAAACTCAAATATCATGAAGTACCTGCACATGCTTTTTTATGCGGTTTGCTTTCTGGAATTGCTGCTGAAGAAGCCAGCTTTTGACTTTGTGAGCCTACTGGGAGCTGTCTTGTTACTCTTTTCTATGTTTATGCTCTACCTTGTTGCCAAGCTCTTGGGACCAGTTTGGACCATCAAGCTTATGCTGGTTAAGGATCATAAGTTTGTTGACCACTGGCTCTTTCGCAATGTCAAACACCCTAATTATTTCCTGAATGTTGTACCAGAATTGGTGGGCTTGGCCCTGCTCAGTCATGCCTACTTTGCTCTTTTCATCCTCTTCCCGCTCTACTGTATCACCCTCTATGTCCGTATCAAAGAAGAAGAGCAGTTACTCAAGGAAGTTATCATTCCAAATGGAATTGCTGGTGAATAAAGTTAATAAAATACATATCGACTGCAAAAGAAAAGTCTAGGATCTTTATGTCCTAGACTTTTCTTTCAATAATTTTCGTATTTCATTAGCCATTTGTTGGGGTTGGTCCGATTCGAAAAGTAAAGTATTTGCTTCAGGCTGGTGGGCAGTTTGACGGAAAGCTAAAACTGGCTTCCCCTTGCTGATAGCCCTTTGGACAATCTGGTCTACCTCTCCCCAGTGATTGATATCCAAGTAAATATCCGCCCTATCGAGCAAGTCTTCAATAAAGTCATCCTGGTGGATATTGGTGTAGAGGTTGATATTGGGATAGTCATTAAAGCTGGCTAAGTAAGGAGAAATATTGGTCTTAGCAGCTATGTGAAATTCTAATTCTGGCAGATTTTCTGCTAAATAGGCCAGTTGTTCCAAAGTATCAGAAGCCGTTAGCGTGAAGGCATGGAAATTGCCCTGTGGACGCTCCTTGATGATAAGCTCTTCCTTGCTCATAGCGATAGAGTTGCTGGGAATATCCTGGAAAATCAAGCTGTTGGCTCCAATGATGACATTATCACCAATGGTCACACCTTTGAGGATCACAGTATTGGCCCCAATCCAGCAGTTAGCTCCGATCTTGACTGGCGCAACAGTAAAATCAATCTTCTCAATGTGATAATTAGAATACTGATGATTATGGTCAAAAATGCGGACCCCATCGCCAAACATGGTGTCCTTGCCGATTTCGATAGAGTGCTGACAGCGGACAGTGCAATGGTCATTGAAGAAAACCCGGGTTCCTAGCTTGAGTTGTGCGCCACTTGCTACATTGAGGCTGGTAAAAGATTGGAAGATGACATCTTGACCGATATCGAGCTGGCTGTCTGGGGAAATTTCGATATGATGAAAGTCGCCTTTAAACTGGATTTCAGGCATTTTGAGTCCTTTCTTTGATGTAAGCCAGTTTGGCTTGTCTAGTTTTCTTTTTAAAGAGGGCTTCAGCCGACATGGCAGCCGGCTTATTAGGGTGTTCCTCTTGGTAAAGTAAGGTAACTGGCAGGCGAGCACGGGTGTACTTGGCTCCTTTGCCAGCTTGATGTTTTTTGAGTCGGGCTTGGACATTCGTTGTGTAGCCGGTATAGAGGGAGCCGTCTCTGCATTCAAGTACGTACATATAGGCTTTATTTTCCATAGTAAATCTCGTGAATCTCCGGAGTGTAGCTGCCGTCCTGATTGTGAATAAAGAGAGGGGGCAGGATTTTTAGACCGTCGCGGGAACCATCTTTAATAGCTTCGATAAGCAGCATATTGGCCTCTTTACCCAGCTTTGGATAGACAAACTGGATGCGCTTGGGAGCCAGGTTGTGGGCTTGCATGGTATCTAAAATATCTAAAAAGCGTTCTGGTCGATGAACCATGGCCAACCGACCATTAGATTTGAGGACTCGTTGGGCAATCTTGCAAATCTCTTCCAGATTTGTTGAGATTTCATGGCGGGCTAAAAGGTAGTGCTGGCTTTCATTGAGATTGGATTGCTTGTCAACCTTGAAATATGGAGGATTGCAGAGAATCATATCAACCCTGCTGCCAGTGATATAGCGTCCTAGGTTTTTCAGATCGTCCTGAATAACCTGCATTTGCTGAGTCAAATCATTGAGCTCAATGGAGCGCTCGGCCATGTCTGCTAGACGTTCCTGGATCTCGACTGCCATAATCTGAGCCTTGGTGCGAGTGCTGGCAAAAAGTCCAACGGCGCCATTTCCAGCACAGAGATCGACAATCAACCCCCGCTGGGGCAGCTTGGGAAAGCGGGAAAGCAGCACGCTGTCTACCGAATAGCTGAAGACCTCACTATTTTGAATAATCTTGACATCCGTCGAAAAGAGCTGGTTGACGCGTTCTCCGTCTTTTAGTTTTGCTTCGTTCATAAGTCAATTATAGCATGATTTAGCATGGATTCCAAAGGGATATGGGAAGTTTTTGCACAATTAAAAAACATGCGAGAACCCTCGCATGTTTCCATGAGCTTAAATGACAATCTTTTTTAGCTAGCTCTTAATCAAATCTGTATTTCTGCTTGATGGTGCAGGCAACAAAGACAAATCCAAAAACGACCATGAGAATCAGATAGACTGGTAAAGTTGCGGCTGTCAGCGTTGCAATTTCCAAAAGGTGCTGCAGGACAAAGGCTGATAAATAGAAGCCAAAGACAGAGAAGATAATGAGCAGGCTGCGCCAGAGGTTGAGTGGCAGGCAGGCCCGAATGACTGACAAGAAGCTGATGCTGCCTAGCAAGTAGTAGGTCAGGGTGGACATTTCTATGTCGCTCCAGCCATGGCTGCTGCCCCAGATGCGAACAAATAGCACGCTGAAGACAATCATGAGGGAACTTGGCAGAGCTAGCTGCAGGGAGCGTTTGAGGAAGTGCTTTTCAACCGGCTTAATATTGCGCTCAAAGGTGAGGACAAAGGGTGGGAAACCTTCGACAAACTGGTCAATCAAGGTGATCTGAATCGGGATGAATGGGAAAATCAAGAGGTATTCAGGTTTTCCGAGCAGAATACTGGCGATACAGATAATAGCCAGGATAAAGGAGTATATGGTCTTGATGAAGAAAATCGGAGCAATCCGGCCGATATTGTTAACGACCCGGCGGCCTTCAAAAAGAATCTCAGGGACATCGTTAAAGTCGGAGTTAAGAAGGACCAAGTTGGCAATTTGCCGAGTTGCGGGGTCTCCCTCGGCCATGACGATGGAACAGTCTGCTTCACGCAAGGCCAAGATATCATTAACCCCATCTCCGGTCATGGCTGTTGTCCGACCAGCGGCCTTAAGAGTCTGGATGAGCAGCTTCTTCTGATGAGGAGAAACACGGCCGAAGATGGCTGTTTCTTCTGCTTGCTCAACCAGTTCTTGATCGCTGATTTTAGAGCAGTCGATGTAGCTGTCGTAGTTGGCAAATCCAGCCTGGCTCGCAATATGGGAAACGGTCACAGGATTGTCACCAGAGATGATTTTCAGATCAACATCCTGAGAGCGCAGGTAGTCCAGTGTCTCAGCCGCTCCCTCACGAATAGGGTCAGTGATTTCCAGAACGGCCAGAGCAGTCATATCTTCAGGCAATTGGATACTGTGTTTGTCTAGCACTTGGTCGCTGTGAGCCAGTACCAAAACCCGAGATCCGCGTTTTTGAGCCTCTCCAACCGCTGCAGGATTGCTGTCCAGTAGCATTTCGGGAGCTCCCAGAAAGATAGTTCCGACACTTGATAAATGCATAGCGCCCCATTTTCGGTCACTAGAAAATGGAATGATATTGTCGCTAGTATAGGTGTGCTCTAAATGGCCGTAGCCCTTGCGGATAGCCTGAGCTGTTGGGTTATTATCCTCGCTGGTTTGGATGTAGGCTGCTAAGATTTGACTGACGGTCTCATCAGAAAACTTATCTGAAAGGCTATGTAAGGCTTCAACAGTCATCTTACCTTGGGTAATTGTACCGGTCTTGTCTAAGCAGAGAGTATCTACCCGAGCTAAGGTCTCAACAGAATACATTTCCTGAACAAGAACCTTGCGCATACCTAGCTTGATGACGGCTGTCAGGAGTGACGTGACTGTCAGCAGGGCGATTCCCTTAGGCAGCATACCCAAAAGGGCTGTCGAGCTGGTAATGACAGAGTTTTTGACAGGCAGTCCCTTTATCATTAGGGCTTCAAAGAAGAGAGCCAATCCGAAAGGAATGATGATTTTTCCAGTAAAGCGGGAAATTTTCGCAAGATTGTATAGAATGCGCGAGTTGATAGGCTTGAGTGTTTTAGCCTCAGTCATGAGCTTGTTGGCATAGTTATCTGCGCCGACATGGTGCACCTCAGCATAAATCTGCCCACTGGCCAGAAAGCTACCAGACAGCAGCTCAGCGCCTTCTTCCTTGAGAACCAAGTCACTCTCACCTGTCAGCATGGCTTCATTGGCCTCGGCAACACCCTCTACTACACGGGCATCACTGGGAATTTGCTCGCCGGCTGACAGCTTGATCAGATCGCCCAGTACAATTTCTTCTGGCTGAATCTTGACTTCCTGGCCGTCGCGGATGACTGTGACCAGCTCTCGGCTGACCAGATTGAGCTTGTCAATCATGTGTTTGGCTCGCAGCTCTGTAATAATACCAGTGACGGCGTTAAAGCTGATAACAGCGAAGAAGACCAGATTGCTCCAGGCTTGGACAGAGACCAAGGCTAGAGCAATAACAAAGTTAAGGGCATTAAAAAGGGTGAAAACATTCCGCTTAACGATTTGCCAGTTACTAGTGCTGGTGTCATTTGTAAAATCGTTGGTCAAGCCCTGCGAAATCTTTTCATCTACTTGGGTTTGGTTTAAACCGATTAATTCTTTCTTGTTCATGAGATTAATGATACCATTTTTTTATGGAAATGGCTATCAGAATCAGCTGTTACAGCCAAAGTTTGGAAAAATATTGCAGACTATAAGGGTATAGGGTATAATGGGAAAGGATGTAATAAATTTCAAGTACAATCACAGTTTGAAATAAGGAGAGTTTATGTTTTATACTTATTTGCGAGGTTTAGTGATTTTTATCCTGTGGACCTTAAACGGCAATGCGCATTACCACAATAAAGAAAAGATTCCTTCAAAAGATGAAAATTATATCTTGGTTGCCCCTCACCGGACATGGTGGGATCCAGTTTACATGGCTTTTGCGACCAAGCCCAAGCAGTTCATTTTCATGGCCAAGAAACAGCTTTTTGAAAATCGGGTGTTCGGCTGGTGGATTCGCATGTGCGGTGCTTTTCCTATCGACCGGGAAAATCCTGGTCCGTCAGCTATCAAGTACCCTGTCAATATGCTGAAAAAGAGCAATCGTTCTCTGATTATGTTCCCAAGCGGCAGCCGCCATTCTACAGATGTCAAGGGAGGAGTGGCAGTGATTGCTAAGATGGCTAAGGTCCGTATCATGCCAGTAGTCTATGCTGGTCCCATGAGCCTCAAAGGCTTGGCAGCTGGAGAGCGTGTGGATATGAATTTTGGTAATCCAATTGACATTTCAGACATTAAGAAGATGAATGATGAGGGAGTTGAGGAAGTAGCTCGCCGTATTCATGAGGAGTTTGACCGTTTGGATGCTGAAGTGGCCCCTTACCAGACACAAAAGAAAGGCAATATCTTCTTACGGATTCTACGTGCTTTTGTCTTTATTCCTGCTATTTTGATTGGAATTTTGACCATCATTTTCAGCTTTTTTGCTAGCTTTGTCTGGGATCCAGATAAGCATAGAAAATAATATACTAATCAGCTTGCTGAGCAATCTCGCTTGGGAGCTGATTTTTTTTAGCGCGTGAGCTATAATGTTTGTATGTTTTATAAGGAGGATGCTATGTCTCTTACTTTTTTATCTTTTGTAACCTTATCACTGTTTATGCTGCACGAGTTTGATGAGATTATCCTGGTTCGGCCTTGGATTTCTCAGAATCAAGACCATCAAGACTATCAAAAGGAGATGTTCATTGCTGGGAGAGGGAGTTATCTTTCTGCTGAAAGCATTGCTCTGATGATTGCGGAGGAATTTCTGCTGGCCTTTATCCTTTTGTTGCTTGCGATTCTATTTCGCATTCCCGAGCTGGCTCTGGCTATTGGTTTCTGTCATACTCTTCATCTGCTGGGCCATATCATGCAAGTGTTTCGCTTTCGTCGCTGGGTACCGGGCGGCTTCACGGCTTTGGTGACTTTTCCCATATTGATCTTAGTCTTCGTAAGTTATCTAAGTCAGCATTCAGTTTCTTGGCCGCGGCTTCTGATTCTAAGCGCGCTTGTGATGGCTTTTCTTTTGGCAAATCTAGCTTTTTTACATAGCAGAGCTCAAAAGATAGAAGCTTGGATATACAGGATAAGCAAAGCAGACTGATATTGCAGCTTCTATTTTTGTCAATGGCCTTTCTATCTATACGACTTCTTGCAAAATAAGAATTTTAAAATATGACAAGCTGAAAATTCTCTCGGTTTGTCTTATTTTTTTGAAATGTTTTACGAATAATAAGACAAAGGAGAAAAATATGCTTGAAGAAATCATTGAAAAGCTGAAAGAATACAAGCTCTTTGTCGGTTTGATAGTGGCTGGTGCGGTGCTAGGTGGTTTTTTCCTCATCAAGGGAAATCATCAACCGCAAAATCAGGTAGCTGCCTTGAGCCAAGAAATAAATTCCTCATCCAGCTCAGCTGATGAAGAAAGCGAAAAGATTGTCTCTAAGGCTAGGGCGGACGAAGAGGAGAGTGGGCAAGTCACAGTGGATATTAAAGGCGCAGTTAAGAATCCTGGTGTCTATGAGCTGAGAGCAGGAACAAGAGTCCATGAAGCCATCCAAAAAGCTGGCGGATTGACAGCAGACGCTGAGGCTAAGTCCATTAATCAGGCACAAAAATTAACAGATGAAGCAGTAATCTATGTGGCAAAGATTGGTGAAGAAGGAGCCGATGTCACACAGACCGGCCAGTATCAAGCAGGAGCTTCTGATTCTGCTGGTGCTGGTGGTGGAAAGTCGGACAAGGTCAATCTAAATACGGCGACAGAGGCTGAACTGCAGACTATTTCAGGCATCGGAGAGAAGCGGGCTTCTGACATCATCGCCTACCGCGAAAGCAATGGCCGCTTCAAGTCAGTAGATGATCTGAAAAAGGTGTCAGGGATTGGAGATAAGACCTTAGAAAAGCTGAAAGAATATGTCACAGTGGATTAAAAAGCTCCCCCTCGCCCCTATCTATCTGACTTTCATCCTTATATGGGCCTATTTTGCAGTCTATTCTGGTAGCTCCTTGGCTTATTTTGGGCTGGGTGTCCTTCTGCTTCGTCTCTTTTTCACCTATCCCCTCAAAAAAAGTCTAGCTGCTTTGGCATTCCTGTCCCTTTTTGTTCTCTTTTTCTTGCTTCGTCGGGAAATGGCAGAGCAGGCCTTTAGGCAGGAACCTCCTTCAGCTAGCTCAGTTCAAGTTTTGCCAGATACTATCAAGGTCAATGGAGACTCCCTATCCTTTCGAGGGCGAACCAACGGTCGACTTTATCAGGTCTTCTACAAGATCAAATCAGCCAGTGAAGAGGAAGATTTTCAGCAACTGACAGATTTGGTCGTACTTGATATTGAAGGAGAGTTTGAACAGGCCCAGCAGCAACGAAATTTTTCGGGCTTTGACTATCAGGCTTATTTAAAGAGTCAGGGGATTTACCGTACCTTAAAAATCAATAAGATTCAGTCACTAAGGACAATTTCCAGCCTGAATCCACTGGATTGGCTGTCTGTTTGGCGGAGAAAAGCGCTGGTCTATATTCGAAGTAATTTTCCCAGCCCGATGAGTCATTATATGACTGGACTCTTGTTTGGTGACTTGGATACGGAGTTTGCGGAAATGAGCAATCTGTATTCTAGCTTGGGTATCATCCACTTGTTTGCCTTGTCTGGTATGCAGGTAGGTTTCTTTTTGGATGGTTTTCGCAGGATTCTTCTACGTTTGGGGATGAAGAGGGAGACAGTAAACGCCTTGCAGCTACCTTTTTCATTTATCTACGCTGGACTGACAGGCTTTTCTGTTTCTGTCGTCAGAAGCTTAGTTCAGAAGTTGTTGGCCCAGCAAGGACTGACCAGATTAGATAACTTTGCTCTGACACTGATGGTTCTCTTTATCATCATGCCCAATTTTCTTCTGACAGCAGGCGGTGTCTTGTCCTGCGCCTATGCCTTTTTGATTTCTATGATGGATTTTGAAAAGTTACCGCCGATTCGTAAGCTTTTAGCGGAAAGTCTGACTATTTCATTGGGGATTTTGCCTATACTAATCTACTATTTTTCTGAATTTCAGCCTTGGTCTGTGATTTTAACTTTTCTATTTTCACTATTCTTTGACCTGCTGATGCTACCGGGGTTAACCCTCATTTTTATTTTGTCACCACTTGTAAAAATTTCTCAGGCCAATTTTTTCTTTGAGTTACTCGAAGATGTGATTCGTTGGGTAGCTGATTTTACTCCGCGTCCTTTGATTTTTGGGAAGCCCAACCTCTGGTTACTGTTTGCTCTGCTTTTGGTTTTGGCTTTAATCTATGACTTTCGGAGAAAGAAAAGCTGGCTTTTATCTTTTAGTTTGCTTACTCTTCTCTTATTTTTTCTAACAAGGCATCCGCTGCAAAACGAGATCACAGTAGTGGATATTGGTCAGGGAGATAGCATTTTTCTCAGGGACTGGCGAGGCAGGACGGTTTTGATTGATGTAGGAGGACGAGTCGAGATAGGAAAGAAAGAGGCTTGGCAGGAGCGACAGACTTCATCCAATGCAGAAAAGACCTTAATTCCCTATCTCAAAAGTCGTGGCGTTGCTAGTCTGGATGTATTGGTCCTGACTCATACCGATACCGATCACATGGGAGATATGCTGGAGGTAGCTAAGCATTTTTCCATCAAGGAAATCTATGTTTCTAAAGGAAGTCTGACTCAGCTTGATTTTGTTCAAAAACTGGAGCAGATAGAAACTTCTGTCCATGTCGTAGAAGTAGGAGATGAGATTCCGGTGTTTGACTCAGTTTTGCAGGTTCTCTATCCTAGCGGAACAGGAGACGGTGGAAATGATGATTCAATTGTACTCTACGGGGAGTTCTTTCAGACAAAATTTTTGTTTACAGGTGATTTGGAAAGGCAGGGAGAAATTGAACTGCTGCAGCGATTCCCTCAGCTGAAAGCAGATGTCTTAAAAGCAGGACACCATGGCTCCAAAGGCTCTTCCAGTCCAGAGTTTTTAGAGCAAATTCAGCCGAAACTGGCCTTGATATCAGCTGGCCAGAATAATCGTTATCGACATCCGCATCAGGAAACTTTGCAAAGATTTAAGAAGTTTAATACAGCCATCTATCGAACTGACCAGCAGGGGGCCATTCGTTTGATTGGTTGGAATTCCTGGAGGATTGAAACGGTTCGTTGATAGCTGCGTTAAAGATGCCAACTGATACTTTGTAGACTGCTTAGCTTCAGTTAGGAAGTCATATTGATTTATTTATGCATTTGTGATAAGATAATGGGTATAAAAAATTATAGAGGAGAATTTTATGTTTGCTGCATATAAAAAATTCTGGACACACTATGCTGATTTTTCAAGCCGGTCTAGCCGGTCAGACTATTGGTGGGTAGTTTTATGCCATGTTATTGTTACTGCACCGCTATTTATCATTTTTTGGGCATCTGCTTTTGGAAGTATTCTTTCAGCAGCAGTTCAAGACTCAACTTATGGATATGAATCAGATCCATCAGCAATCTTGGCTGGAGCAGGATTCGCTGTAATCTTTATTTTCATCTTAATTCTCTATGCTCTGGCAACTTTTGTACCTAATTTAGCTATCATTGTCCGTCGTTTACGTGATGCTGGTTATCATTGGGCATTTCTTTTCTTGTATGTTGGTCCTTTTTTACTATCATTTATTCCAGTTCTAAATATTATTGCAGGAATAGTATCTCTTCCATGTAGTATTGCTTTGATTGTTTTGCTTTGTCAAGGATCTAAGCCTGAAATGGTTGGAAATTCATATGGTCAGCAAAACTTCCAAGGACAACAGTTTGGACAACAGCCATACAATCAAGGTTTGAACTATGAAAAACAACCACAACAAGGCGGTTTCCAAGGTCAGCAGTTTGGCCAACAGCCACAGCAAGGTGGTTTCCAAGGACAACAGTTTGGTCAACAACCACAACAATCTGTTCAAAACCAACCATTTGGTCAACAGCCACAGCAAGGTGGTTTCCAAGGTCAGCAATTTGGTCAGCAACCACAGCAACCTGTCCAAAACCAATCATTTGGTCAACAACCACAACAACCTGTTCAAAATCAACCATTTGGTCAACAGCCACAACAAGGTGGTTTCCAAGGACAACAGTTTGGTCAGTCACAACAACCTGTCCAAAACCAACCATTTGGCCAACAGCCGCAACAAGGTGGCTTCCAAGAACAGCAGTTTGGTCAACAGCCACAACAACCTGTTTCTGAGCAAAGTCAAGCGGTGGAGCAAACAGAACCAGTTCAAAATCCATTTACTGCTGAAACACCTGAGCAGTCAACACCTCAAGATTTTGGAACTCAGGCACCTGTTCAAGATAATCCTTTTGTTTCATCAGTTCAAGAGGAGCAAGCTTCTACACCAGCTGAAAACAGTGTAGAGGATGCAACTGAAAATCAAGAATAAACAAAGAAGAGTTGGAATTTTTCCAGCTCTTTTCGTTCTATTGCTCGTAGAAAATCTTGAACAGAACTGGACATGGATAGTTTTTTAGAACAAAGAAAAATGAAGCTAGTAACAGTTTCTATTTATATAGCAGATCTATTCAAAAATTAGATTTTGTTTGCAAAGAAAATAACAGACTTTCCGACTCTTTTTTGTTACAATCAATACATGAAAAAAATTGACAAGAAATATAAAGCAGGGGAGACTTTCGGTGTTAGCTATTGAGGAAATTAAAAAAATCACGCCAAGCAATCTTCCTGCTTTGACCATTTTGGCTGGGGATGATTTGGGGCAGTTTGAGTTGTTGAAAGAGCAGTTTCTCCGCCAGATTCAGTTTCAACCGAGTGATTTGAACACTGCTATTTTCGATATGAAAGAAGCAAACTATCAGGATGTGGAATTGGACTTGGTCAGTCTGCCTTTTTTTGCGGATGAAAAAATCGTAATTTTGGACCATTTTGCTGATTTGACAACAGCCAAGAAGCGGTATCTGACTGATGAAGAACTCAAATCTTTTGAAAATTACCTAGAAAATCCAGCGGATACAACTCATCTGGTTATCTTCGCAGAAGGTAAGTTGGATAGCAAGCGCCGTCTGGTCAAGCTACTGAAACGGGACGGGAAAATTTTTGAGGCTGCAGAACTCAAGGAAGCAGATCTACGGGCTTATTTCAGTAAGGAAGCGCAGGCAGAAGGATTACAATTTGCTACGACAGCTTTCGATCAGTTGCTGCTGAAATCAGGTTTTCAGTTCAGTGAAGTTAGTAAAAATCTAGCCTTTCTGAAAGGTTATAAAGAGTCTGGTCAGATTGGTTTAGAAGACATTGCCGAGGCCATTCCCAAGACTCTTCAGGACAATATTTTTGACCTGACCCAGCTGATTTTGCAGCAGAAGATTGATGAGGTCAGAAGTTTGGTACGAGATTTGACTCTTCAAGGTGAGGATGAAATCAAGCTTATTGCCATTATGCTGGGGCAGTTTCGTATCTTTACGCAGGTTAAGGTTTTAGCAGAAAATGGCAGAGCTGAGAGTCAGATTGTGTCTGATTTGTCTGACTATCTAGGCCGCAAGGTCAATCCTTATCAAGTCAAGTTTGCTTTAAAGGATGCTCGCTCACTGAGTTTAGCCTTTCTTAAAAGGACCATGGCCTGTCTGATTGAAACGGATTACCAGATTAAGTCGGGGCTGTATGATAAAGATTACCTGTTTGATTTGGCTCTGCTCAAGATTGCGACGGGTGACTTACAAGCAAAATAGTTGAAAAATTCTAATGATTGCGTTATCATTTTTATAATCATATAGAAAAAGAGGTCTATCAAATGGCAATTATCTTACCTGATCTTCCTTACGCTTACGATGCGTTAGAGCCTTACATTGATGAAGAAACAATGCACTTGCATCATGACAAGCACCATAATACCTATGTAACGAATGTTAATGCTGCGCTTGAAAAACATCCTGAAATTGGTGAAGACTTGGAAAAATTATTGGCTGATGTGGAGTCTATCCCAGCTGATATCCGTCAAGCAGTCATCAACAACGGTGGTGGTCATCTTAACCACGCTCTTTTCTGGGAATTGATGACACCAGCAGAAACATCACCATCTGCAGAGTTGGCAGCGGATATCGAAGCTACTTTTGGATCATTTGAAGACTTTAAAGCAGCTTTCACTGCAGCGGCTACAACTCGTTTTGGTTCTGGCTGGGCTTGGTTGGTTGTCAACAAAGAAGGTAAGTTGGAAGTAACTTCAACAGCAAATCAGGATACTCCTATTTCAGAAGGTAAAACTCCAATCTTGGGACTGGATGTTTGGGAACATGCTTACTATGTGAAATACCGCAATCTTCGTCCGAACTACATCCAAGCTTTCTTCTCAGTTATTAACTGGAAAAAGGTTGACGAACTTTACGCTGCTGCTAAATAAACAGGCAGTTTCAATAGATAAAAAGGCGAATCGATTAATGATTTGCCTTTTTTGATGCTTAAAATGCCTTTTTTCTGGGTTTCACTTGTTATTTTCCTCATAATTTTTTATAATACAAATGCTAGGAGAAATGTTTTGAGTAAAAAAATTGTAACGATTATCGTAGCTGTCCTTTCTTGTCTTTGTCTGCTGGGCTTCATCTTCCTTTTTATAACCCAACGAAATAAGGCTATTGAAAAGAAAGCACAAGAGGCTGCCCAACTTGCAAAGTCTGGCGAGCAAGAACAGAAAGAAGAGAAAGTCAAGCCTGATTCCAAACTAGTTGAAGAAAAGCCGAAGCCTGTTGAGAAAAGTCCAGAGGAGAAGCAGAAGGTCATGGAGGCGGACGGCCCGACTATGGATGCTTTGGGGCTGCGATTTGACTATGCAAATTTGGATTTGACTCAGGTCATTCAGGCTTATATGACTGAAATGGGAATTGAACCCTCCCAGGTTGCATTTTCATATAAGGATTTGACGACTGGCAAGACCTTTGCAATGAATGATACCCAGCCTATGACTGCGGGATCGACCTACAAGCTCCCTCTCAATATGCTGGTAGTAGATGAGGTTGCTGCCGGCAAACTTTCTATGGACGAGCGGTTTGATATTACCAATACAAACTATGAATATAGGGGCGAGCATGATAACTATGTTGGTGCTTTCAACGGTGCTATGAGAATATCAGACATGCAGGAATATTCCTTGGTTTATTCTGAAAATACTCCAGCCTACGCTTTAGCAGAGCGTCTAGGCGGCATGGAAAAGGCCTATGATATGTTTAGTCGCTACGGTCAGTCCAAGGCTGATATTAAGACGATCAGCCGTGAGAATAATAAGACCACGACGGACTACTATATTCAGGTCCTTGAGTATTTGTCTAAAAATCAGGAAAAGTACAAGGATATCCTTTATTATATAGGCGAATCCTTCCCAGGTGAGTATTATAAGCGCTATCTGCGTGACATTACCATTTATCAAAAGCCAGGATATGTTCGTGAAGCGCTCAATGTGGATGCTCTAGTCATGGAAGAGAAGCCCTATATTATAGCTCTCTATACGGCTTATTTAGGTGGTAGCACCGAGGCCAGTGATGAGATCAGTGGTGTCGGAATTGAGCAAGTTGGTCAGTTAGCCTACGTCATCAATGAATGGCATCGGGTTAATATGAACTAATCTAATAGAAATCAGAAAAAATACGCTTTAGATGAAAATCTGGGCGTATTTTTTGTTTTAAAATGCAGTAAAGCTTGATGACTTTTAGATTGAAATCTATTTAGAAAAAAATCAAAATAGATTTGACAGAAAGAAAGGAAAGATGTATAATCTATTTAGAAAAAAATCTAAACAGTTCAGGAGAAAAACGATGATTTCCATTCATATCTTGATTGCCATGCTGCTGATTTTAGGGTCAGTCCTTGTTCCTTTGGTTTATTTTAAAAAGACCAAGCACATTTCTCTGCTAGTTTTCCTTTTAGGGGGAGTTGGCTTTTATCTGTCTAGTCAAGTTCTGGAAAATATTTTGCATCGTATCGTTTTACAGCCTCAGGCTGATGGAACTATCGCTTTGCAGACGGAAAATCCTTGGCTATACGTTCTTTATGCTATTGCTGCGGCAGCTATTTTTGAAGAAACAGCCCGCTGGGTCATCTTTTACTGGCTGCAGAAGAAGCGTCCACTGACCTTTAGGGATGGTGTGGCCTATGGCTTGGGGCATGGTGGTATTGAGGCTTTGTTTGTTGGTATTGTCAGTCTCTTAAACTTTTGGGTTATAGCTCAGGTAGTGACTCAGGGGAATGCTCAGACGCTGGCTCAAATTCCTCAAGCAGTTATTGACAATGTCCGTTCCATGAACGCTGGCAGCATCTATCTTTTGGCTTTTGAACGGATCTTGGCTATTCTCATTCAAATCCTTCTGACCTTCTGGGTTTGGAAAGCGGTCAAGGAGAAGGCTCCAGTGTATTTTTTAGCCGCTCTGGGACTTCACGCCCTGATTGACTTAGCGCCTGCTCTGGCTCAGGTAGGCGTTCTTCCGCCACTGGCTGTTGAGGCTCTGCTCTTAGTAGAAGTAGTGGCACTAGTCTTTCTGACCAAGAAAATTTTGAAAGTTTACCTGAAGGAAAGGTTCAATCATGGGCATCAGTCAAACGCTTAAAGCCCTAGCTGACCCAGTTCGAAGGGGGATTCTGGAAATGCTCAAGCATGGTCCGAAGTCAGCAGGGGAAATTGCTCAAGCTTTTGAGCTGACCCCTGCGACAGTATCCTACCACCTCTCTCAGCTAAAGAAAGCCGGTCTGCTCATAGAAGAAAAGCAGAAGAACTTTATATATTACAGCTTAGATGTCACTGTTTTTGAAGAAATTCTTGTCTGGTTTCAATCTCTTGGAGGAGGAAACGAAAATGAAAAAAAATAGTTTACAAGAATTAGGCTGGGCGCTTGGACTCATGCTCCTGCCAGTTTTATATGCCATCTGGGTCTATCAAACATTACCAGAAAACTTGGCTATTCACTTTGACTTATCTGGAAAAGGAAATGCTTTTTTACCTAAGTTTTTAGTAGTTTCGGCTTTTCCAATTGTCATGATGCTACTAGAAGTTATGATTTACTGGATAACCATTGCCAAAGATATCTTAAATAGAACCTTTAAGCACCTTATTCGCTGGATATTTCCTTTTACCTTTGTTTCGCTGTATCTAGCTACCATTTATCGGGGCTTAAATGAGAGTTTTGATGTGCGTAAAATTGTAACTATGCTAGTTGCTTTGGTTTTCATAATTGTAGGCAATTACTTGCCCAAAAAAGTACAAGCTGACAGAAATTCCATGAATAGAAAATGGGCACACCTCTTTGTTTTGTTAGGATTTCTTACTTTTATAGTCAGCATTTTCTATTTGTAAGCGGATTTATGCTATAATGGTATCAAGTATCAAATAAAAGGGTTATCATGATTACCAAGGAGCATTATCAATTTATCCGGCAGCACCCTGCCTTTGTCAATCTGCCAGTGGAGCTTTTCGATAAATTAGCAGTGGAGATTCAGTATCGCAAGATTCCTAAAGGGCAGATTATCTTTTTTGCGGGGGATCGACGTGAGCGACTTTTTCTCTTGTCTCAAGGCTATGTTCGGATTGAGCAGTATGATTCGACAGACACATTTTCATATATGGATTATGTCAAGAAAAACAGTGTTTTCCCCTATGGAGGTATGTTTTTTGATGAGTGCTACCATTATACAGCCAGCGCTGTCACCAATGTCGAATATTTCTCCATTCCTATTGATTTATTTGAAGAATATTCTAAGAAGAGTGTGGATCAGCTTTTGTTTATTACCAAGCGGCTGTCGCAAATTCTGGAATTTCAGGAACTTCGTTTGCGCAATGTTGTAGCAGCCAGTGCCAGCGAGCGTGTGGTTCAGTCCTTGTCTCTGCTCTGCATGGATTTGTGCAAGGTAGGAGATAGCCTGCCCTTTCCTATCAGTATGAAAGAGTTGGCAAAACTAGGAGCCACGACTCGGGAAACGGTCAATCAAGTTCTGAAAAAGCTCTTAGATGAAGGTCGGATTGAATACCAACATAAAAAATTAACTTTTAAAGAGAAAGAGTATTTCATGAAATACCTTGCTGGAAGCTAATCGGTTCTGATTGGCTTCTTTTTTGCTTAATATATTCAAAATATTCTAATATTAACCGTGTATTGATTTTATTTTAAAAAATAAATATTCACAAAAATAATATAATGCATAAAATATTCAAAGAAAACGCTTTAAAGAAGAATATTATAAAAATAAAAATAGAAAAAAGCAAAGGATTTGGCATTTGCAATGTAGACTTTTTCTTGAAAGCGGTAGCATTAAATGCTAGAATAGTACATGTAAACGGGATTAGAAAAACCTAAACCGCAAAGAAAAAGGAGGATAGTAGATGTCTACACATCCAATTCGTGTTTTCTCAGAAATTGGAAAACTGAAAAAAGTTATGTTGCACCGTCCTGGCAAGGAGTTGGAAAACTTGCAGCCGGACTACTTAGAACGTCTTCTTTTTGATGATATTCCTTTCTTGGAAGATGCACAAAAAGAACATGATAACTTTGCTCAAGCGCTTCGTAATGAAGGAGTTGAGGTGCTCTATCTTGAGCAGCTAGCTGCTGAGTCACTGACTTCTCCAGAAATCCGTGAGCAATTCATCGAAGAATATCTGGAAGAAGCCAATATTCGCGGCCGTGAAACCAAGAAAGCTATTCGCGAACTGCTTCGTGGTATCAAAGATAACCGAGAGTTGGTTGAAAAAACGATGGCAGGGGTTCAAAAAGTTGAATTGCCAGAAATTCCTGAAGAAGCAAAAGGCTTGACGGACTTGGTGGAATCTGATTATCCATTCGCTATTGATCCAATGCCAAACCTCTACTTCACACGTGACCCATTTGCTACAATTGGTAATGCTGTATCGCTCAACCACATGTATGCATATACTCGTAATCGTGAAACTCTCTACGGTAAATACATCTTCAAATATCACCCAGTATACGGTGGAAATGTTGAACTTGTATATAACCGTGAAGAAGATACACGTATCGAAGGTGGGGATGAACTGGTTCTTTCAAAAGATGTGCTGGCGGTTGGTATTTCACAACGTACAGACGCAGCTTCTATCGAAAAACTCTTGGTCAATATCTTCAAGAAAAATGTTGGCTTCAAGAAAGTTTTGGCTTTTGAATTTGCGAACAACCGTAAGTTCATGCACTTGGACACTGTCTTCACTATGGTTGACTATGACAAATTCACGATTCACCCAGAAATCGAAGGCGATCTTCGCGTTTACTCAGTAACTTATGTTGATGACAAACTTAAGATTGTTGAAGAAAAAGGTGATTTGGCAGAAATCTTGGCAGAAAACCTTGGTGTGGAAAAAGTTCACCTGATTCGCTGTGGCGGTGGCAATATTGTAGCTGCTGCGCGTGAGCAGTGGAATGACGGTTCTAACACCTTGACCATCGCACCTGGTGTGGTAGTGGTGTATGACCGCAACACCGTTACTAACAAGATTTTGGAAGAATACGGCTTGCGTTTGATTAAGATCCGCGGAAGTGAATTGGTTCGCGGTCGTGGTGGACCACGCTGTATGTCTATGCCGTTTGAACGTGAAGAAATTTAAGCATACAAGTGCTAACAAATACATAAAGAAAAGAAAGAGGAAATAATAGAATGACACATTCAGTATTCCAAGGACGTAGCTTCTTAGCAGAAAAAGACTTTAGCCGTGCTGAGTTAGAATACCTTATCGGTCTTTCAGCTCACTTGAAAGATTTGAAAAAACGCAATATTCAACACCATTATCTTGCTGGTAAGAATATCGCTCTCTTGTTTGAAAAAACATCTACTCGTACTCGGGCAGCTTTTACAACAGCAGCCATTGACCTGGGAGCACATCCAGAATACCTTGGTGCAAATGATATCCAGCTTGGTAAGAAAGAATCTACAGAAGACACTGCTAAAGTATTGGGCCGTATGTTTGATGGGATTGAATTCCGCGGCTTCAGCCAACGCATGGTAGAAGAATTGGCAGAATTCTCAGGTGTTCCAGTATGGAATGGCCTGACTGACGAATGGCACCCAACTCAAATGTTGGCTGACTACTTGACTGTTCAAGAAAACTTTGGCCGTCTGGAAGGCTTGACATTGGTATACTGTGGTGATGGACGTAACAACGTTGCCAACAGCTTGCTGGTAACAGGAGCTATCCTTGGTGTCAACGTTCACATCTTCTCACCAAAAGAACTCTTCCCAGAAAAAGAAATCGTTGAATTGGCAGAAGGCTTTGCGAAAGAAAGCGGCGCACGTATCCTCATCACTGAAGATGCTGACGAAGCGGTTAAAGGTGCTGATGTTCTTTACACAGACGTTTGGGTATCTATGGGTGAAGAAGACAAGTTTGCAGAACGCGTTGCCCTCCTTAAACCTTACCAAGTAAACATGGATTTGGTGAAGAAAGCTGATAACGAAAACTTGATTTTCTTGCACTGCTTACCAGCATTCCACGATACAAATACTGTTTACGGTAAAGATGTCGCTGAAAAATTCGGCGTAGAGGAAATGGAAGTAACAGACGAAGTCTTCCGCAGCAAATATGCTCGTCATTTCGACCAAGCAGAAAACCGTATGCACACAATTAAAGCGGTTATGGCTGCAACTCTTGGAAACCTCTACATTCCAAAAGTATAATCTTACCTAAGAAACCGTCTACCAACAGCTATGAGGGCTGCGACTAATAGCTTTAGTCCGGCCCTCTTTTATATGATAAGAAATGCTCATTTTCTTATTGAAAATTAAATAATCTACTAAAATAAATTGGAAGCGCATTCATTGAAGCGCATTTAAGGAGAATTTAATGGCAAATCGTAAAATCGTTGTAGCCTTGGGAGGAAATGCCATCCTTTCATCTGACCCATCAGCGAAAGCACAGCAGGAAGCCTTGGCGGAAACTGCTAAACACTTGGTGAAATTGATTAAAAACGGGGATGATCTTATCATTACCCATGGAAATGGTCCGCAAGTAGGGAACTTGCTGCTGCAACAGTTGGCAGCAGACTCTGAAAAGAATCCTGCTTTCCCACTAGACTCTCTTGTGGCTATGACAGAGGGCAGTATTGGCTTCTGGCTGCAGAATGCTTTGCAAAATGCTCTCTTGGATGAAGGTATCGAAAAGAATGTTGCTTCTGTTGTGACGCAAGTAGTAGTTGATAAGAACGATTCAGCCTTTGTCAACCTCAGCAAGCCAATCGGTCCTTTCTACTCAGAGGAAGAAGCAAAAGCGGAAGCTGAAAAGAGCGGAGCGACTTTCAAAGAGGATGCTGGCCGCGGTTGGCGCAAGGTCGTTGCTTCACCAAAACCAGTGGACATCAAGGAAATTGAAACGATTCGTACGCTTTTGAATCAAGGTCAAGTAGTGGTAGCTGCTGGCGGTGGTGGAATTCCTGTCGTCAAAGAAGACAATGGCCATCTTACTGGTGTTGAAGCTGTTATTGACAAGGACTTTGCTTCTCAGCGCTTAGCGGAGTTGGTTGATGCAGACCTCTTCATCGTCTTGACTGGTGTGGACTATGTCTTTGTTAACTACAACAAACCAGACCAAGCAAAATTGGAGCATGTGAATGTTGCTCAATTGGAAGAATACATCAAGCAAGAACAATTTGCACCAGGCAGCATGCTTCCAAAAGTAGAAGCAGCTATTGCCTTTGTCAATGGCCGTCCAGAAGGCAAAGCAGTTATCACATCTCTGGAAAATCTGGGCGCTCTGATTGAGTCTGAGAGCGGTACGATTATTGAAAAAGGCTAGGCATAGAACTGATTGAAAGTCGATAGCAGCTGAACTCTGTCGCTGCTGCAAGTCTTTTCCTGAAAATCTTTGATTATTTTCAAAAATACTGGCTTTTTCAATGTTAATATGGTAAAATAAAAACAAAGTAAGCGTTTTCTTGTTTACTCATACAGGGAAATGTAGGTTCGTAACCTCGTTAAAAAATTTTTAGGAGGGAATACAAATGAGTGAAAAAACAAAAAAAGGGTTT
This sequence comes from uncultured Streptococcus sp., assembly GCF_963528215.1. Taxonomy (GTDB): domain Bacteria; phylum Bacillota; class Bacilli; order Lactobacillales; family Streptococcaceae; genus Streptococcus. Next base: position 102,518 of record NZ_CAURVL010000002.1, on the reverse strand, counting down.
AAGATGCCTTCATCTTACACCGTATTGTTGATAATCATTGCCATTATGGCAGTGCTGACTTGGATTATCCCAGCAGGAGCTTTTATAGATGGCGTGTATCAAAAACAAGCGCAAAATCCGCAAGGGATTTGGGATGTCCTGATGGCACCGATTCGTGCTATGCTGGGTACGCATCCAGAAGAAGGATCCTTAATCAAGGAAACTACTGCTGCGATAGATGTTGCCTTCTTCATCCTCATGGTTGGTGGTTTCCTTGGTGTTGTCAATGAAACTGGCGCTTTGGATGTGGGAATTGCCTCTATCGTTAAGAAGTACAAGGGTCGCGAAAAGATGCTGATTGTCGTCTTGATGCCTCTCTTTGCCCTCGGTGGTACTACCTATGGTATGGGTGAGGAAACCATGGCCTTCTATCCGCTTTTGGTGCCGGTGATGATGGCGGTTGGTTTTGACAGTCTGACTGGGGTGGCTATTATCCTGCTTGGTTCGCAAATTGGATGTTTGGCTTCTACGCTAAATCCATTTGCAACTGGTATCGCTTCAGCAACAGCTGGTGTTAGTACCGGTGAAGGAATTGCTCTCCGTCTCATCTTCTTGTTTGTCATGACAGCTCTCAGTACTTGGTTTGTTTATCGCTATGCAGATAAAATTCAAAAGGATCCGACCAAGTCACTGGTTTACAGCACTCGCGAAGAAGATTTGAAACACTTCAACGTTGAAACTTCTTCATCTGTTGAGTCAACACTGAGCAAAAAGCAAAGAATTGTCTTAGTATTGTTCATTTTGACATTTGTCCTTATGGTATTAAGTTTCATTCCTTGGACAGGTCTCGGTATTACTATCTTTAAGGACATCAATGCCTGGCTGACTGGTCTTCCAGTTGTTGGTAAGATTGTTGGTTCATCTACTTCCGCACTGGGTACTTGGTACTTCCCAGAAGGAGCTATGCTCTTTGCTTTCATGGGAATCTTGATTGGTGCTGTTTACGGTCTCAAGGAAGATAAGATTATCTCAGCCTTTATGAACGGTGCAGCTGACCTGCTTAGCGTAGCCCTAATCGTAGCAATTGCCCGTGGTATCCAAGTTATCATGAATGACGGTATGATTACAGACACTATCCTCAACTGGGGCAAACAAGGACTCAGCGGTCTGTCATCACAAGTATTTATCGTCTTGACCTACATTTTCTACCTGCCAATGTCCTTCCTTATCCCATCATCATCTGGTCTGGCCAGTGCAACTATGGGAATCATGGCTCCTTTGGGAGAATTTGTCAATGTCAAGGCAAGCTTGATCATCACAGCTTACCAGTCTGCTTCAGGTGTGCTGAACCTGGTTGCTCCAACTTCTGGTATTGTTATGGGGGCTTTGGCACTTGGACGTATCAATATTGGTACTTGGTGGAAATTTATCGGTAAGCTGATTGTAGCTATCATTGCGATCAGTATTGGTCTCTTACTCCTAGGAACTTTCTTACCGTTCCTATAAGCTAGAAGCTGAGGTGATTCCATGAAAAATTTTATAACGGAAGAAGTTAAAGAAGATTTTCTTGAATCTTTGAAAACAATCGTTTCCTATCCTTCAGTACTGAAGGAAGGTCAAAATGGAACACCTTTTGGACAAGCTATCCAAGATGTCCTAGAAAAAACTTTGGAAATCTGTCGGGGGCTAGGTTTTACAACCTACCTCGACCCTAAAGGTTATTACGGATATGCAGAAATCGGTCATGGAGCCCAGCTCCTGGCCGTTCTCTGTCATTTGGATGTTGTTCCATCAGGTGATGAGTCGGACTGGCAGACGCCGCCTTTTGAAGCCACTGTCAAAGATGGCTGGATTTTTGGTCGTGGGGTGCAGGACGACAAGGGACCTTCCATGGCCGCTCTTTATGCTGTAAAAGCATTGCTGGACAGTGGAGTGGAATTTAAAAAGCGGGTTCGCTTTATCTTTGGTACAGATGAGGAGACACTTTGGCGTTGTATGGGTAGATACAACCAGCTAGAAGAGCAGGCTACACTTGGCTTTGCACCAGACTCTTCCTTCCCTTTGACCTATGCTGAGAAGGGGCTTCTGCAGCTTAAGCTAGAAGGACCTGGCTCTGATACTTTAGAGCTCGAAGCTGGTCAAGCTTTTAATGTTGTTCCTGCCAAGGCTTCCTATTCAGGTGACTTACTGGAGTCAGTCGTTGCTGGCTTGGAAGGTTTAGGCTATGAATATGAGCGAACGGCAGAAGAAGTAACGGTTATCGGCTTGCCCAAGCACGCTAAGGATGCCGCTCAAGGAGTCAATGCTATTATTCGCCTAGCCAAGGTCTTGCAGTCCCTGGATTCGCATCCGGCTCTTGCCTTTCTTGATCAGGCGGTTGGTGAAGATGCGACAGGCAGCCATCTCTTTGGTCCTGTGTCTGATGAACCGACGGGCTTTCTTTCCTTTAATGTTGCTGGTCTGACTTTAAGCTCTGACCGCTCTGAGATTCGGATTGACATGCGGATTCCGGTCTTGGCAGACAAGGATAAGTTGGTTGAAAAGCTGGCAGAAATAGCCAGTCAATACGGGCTGACCTATCAGGAGTTTGATTACTTGGCTCCGCTATACATACCTTTGGACAGCGAGTTGGTCAGCACTCTGATGGCAATTTATCAGGAGAAAACAGGAGACAACAGTCCAGCTATGTCTTCTGGCGGAGCGACCTTTGCTCGTACGATGCCTAACTGTGTTGCCTTCGGCGCTCTCTTTCCGGGAGCTGATCAGACAGAGCATCAGGTCAATGAACGATTGCTCTTAGCTGATCTATATCGGGCAATGGATATTTACGCAGGGGCTATTTATCGTTTGGCTACGACACCTTAAATGCTGACTTTTTGAAACTATCTTCGGTAATGCATTGCTCTAGTCAAATATGGCTTGCTGATTCACTAATGGGTTTCATTGAGGCAAAAATCGTAAATAGAAAAAGCTGAGGCAATGTTGTCTCAGCTTTTATTTACTAAAGAAGAATGGTGGGGTGAATTCTTTGAGCTTCTCAAAGCAGTCAAGGGCCCCTTGATCATCCTCGCAGATAATCAGACAGACGTCATCACCACAGACAGTAGCAACAATCTGAGGCAGTTCTAGAGCATCTAAGATTGCACCGAAAGATTGAGCCAACCCAGGCAGAGTTTTCATAACGACTTGATTTTGAACTGGCCGCAGCATGACCAAAGCATCCTCCATGTAGAAGCGGAGGCGTTTTTCCCAACGGGATGGCGCGATGCTATTGATGATATAGTAGGAAGTATCGTTCTCACTGACCTTGACCAGATTGAGTGCTTTCATATCTCGTGAAAGAGTGGACTGGGTTACAATGACGCCGTTTGCTTCCAAATGCTCCTGAAGTTCTTGCTGGGTATGGATTTTCTTTTCCATGATTAAGGAGCGGATGAGACGGTGTCTGCTTTCAATTTTATTCATAAATTTTCACCTATAGTTATTTGATAAACATGGCATCACCAAAGCTGAAGAAGCGATAGCGCTCAGCAATAGCATGCTCATAAGCTTCAAGTGTTAAGGAACGTCCGGCAAAGGCAGAGACTAACATAACCAGAGTTGACTTGGGCAGGTGGAAGTTGGTTGAAAAAGCATCAACGATCTTCCAATCGTATCCCGGCTTGATAAAAATATTGGTCCAGCCAGAGTCAGCCTCAATCTGACCCTGAAATTTACTACCAATTGTCTCCAAGGTGCGGATAGATGTTGTTCCGACTGCAATGACATGTCCGCCATTTGCCTTGACCTGACGGAGTGTCTGGGCAGCTTCCTCGGACAGACTGTAAAATTCGGAGTGCATCTCGTGATCATCTAAGCTGTCTACAGAAACCGGTCGGAAAGTTCCCAGTCCGACATGAAGGGTGAGATAGACCAGCTTGACTCCCTTGGCAGCAATCTGCTCCAATAGCTCTTCTGTGAAATGAAGTCCAGCAGTTGGCGCAGCGGCAGAGCCGTTTTCCTTGGCATAGACAGTCTGGTAGCGTTCGCGGTCTGACAGTTTTTCGTGGATATAAGGCGGAAGCGGCATTTCTCCCAAACTTTCCAGGACTTCTAGGAAAATCCCTTCGTAGCCAAAGCGCACGATTCGGCCGCCATGCTCAAGCTCATCTACCACAGTAGCAGTTAAGCGGCCATCGCCAAAGGAAATCTGAGCACCTACTCTGAGACGCTTGGCTGGCTTGGCTAGAACTTCCCAGTCATCATCCTGGATATTTTTCAGCAACAGCAGCTCGACATGGCCTCCTGTCTCAGGCTTGATACCATAAAGGCGGGCAGGCAAAACACGCGTATTATTCATAACTAGGGCATCGCCAGGCTGGAGTTGATCAATAATCTGGTCAAAGTGCTGGTCGGAGAAGGCTCCCGTTTCTTTATCAACCACTAGCAAGCGGGAAGCATCCCTTTTCTCTAAAGGCGTCTGAGCAATCAGCTCTTCGGGCAAGTCAAAATCAAAATCAGCGGTATTCATGGTATCTCCTTATATTGTTTTCATCAGCCAGAGTAGGTAGGCTGCCAGTAGGAAGGGACTGGCTGTGAGCAAGCTGCCCAAAATCAAGCTTAGCATCTGCCAGCCTCGCTGTTTTTTCAAGAGGAAACTCAAGCTGCAGAGCAAGACTCCGACTAAAAATAAAATCAATAAAACACTCAGTAAAAACATGGTTCTATTATAACACGATTTGTAGCAAAAGGAAGCGAGCATGACTTAAAAATCTCTTCATTTTACCGACTTTTTCTTGACAAAAATTGGTCTATACCATATAATAGAATTAAGAAAAGATGTGGAGGTAGAAAAATGAAAATTATTCAAGTGGAAAACCAAGTAGAGGGCGGCAAGGCAGCTCTTGAATTGCTCAGAGAAAAACTAGCTCAGGGGGCAAAAACTTTGGGCCTTGCTACAGGCAGCAGTCCAGAAGGTTTTTACAAGCAGGTAGTTGAGAGTGACCTTGACTTGTCGGATTTGGTCAGTGTCAATCTGGATGAGTACGTTGGTTTGCAGGGAGACGATCCACAGTCTTATCGTTATTTCATGAACCAGCACCTCTTTAATCAAAAGCCATTTAAAGAAAACTTCCTGCCCAATGGAGCGGCAAAGGATCTGGAAGCGGAAGTAGAGCGTTACAATCAGCTCCTTAAAGAGCATCCTGTTGATTTGCAGATTTTGGGGATTGGTACGAATGGTCATATCGGCTTTAATGAGCCGGGAACCAGTTTCGACAGTCAGACTCATTTAGTAGATCTGACACCGTCCACCATTCAGTCCAATGCTCGATTCTTCGACAAGATGGAAGATGTTCCGACTCAGGCTATTTCCATGGGGATTGGCAATATCCTTGATGCCAAGTCCATCATCCTCTTTGCTTACGGTTCAGCTAAGGCCAAGGCTATAGCAGGGACTGTTGAGGGTGAAGTGACAGAGGAGCTGCCAGGCAGTGCTCTCCAGAAGCATCCGGATGTTGTAATTATCGCTGATAAGGAAGCTCTTAGCTTGTTAAATCACTAAGATTTTGATGTTGTTGCTATAAAACTAGCTTTGCCAGATAAAAGTCTCTTAATTTCCTATCTATTTTTTAGGTAGGATTTTTAGATTTATGGTTGACTTTGCGTAAAATATGATATACTAGATAGGTATAATTGTTCTTTGGAGGATCCTGTGAAGAAAAAGCTTTTGTTATTGGGAATTGCGTTCCTGACCTCGTTAGCGCCACTAGCTGCTAGGGCTGATGAATTGGTGGATATGGCAAAAAAGATGTATCCGCATGATAATGTTCAGGCGATTAATCGTCCCAAGTCTTCTCTTGTTATTGACGGCAGTACAGGTGATGTTGTCTGGGAGGATAATGTCGACGAGGTGCGTGACCCAGCCAGTATGAGCAAGCTCATGACGCTTTACTTGGTCTTTGAAGCGATTAAGGAAGGAAAAATCAGCGAAAAGACAGTCATTACAGCTACACCTCAGGATCAGGCCATCGCTAATATTTATGAAATTTCAAATAATAAGATTGTCGCGGGTGTAGACTATACCGTATCTGAGCTCATTACTATGACAATCGTGCCTTCATCCAATGCGACAACCGTCATGCTGGCCAATTATCTATCGGATAATGATCCAGATGCTTTCTTGGATCGGATGAACGCCAAGGCTCAAGAGCTGGGCATGACCAATACCAAGTGGTTCAATGCCAGCGGTGCAGCAGCGGTTTCTTTCAAGGGCTATTATAATCCTCAGAATTATGATAATACTCTCAGCAATCAGACAACAGCCCGTGATTTGGCGATTCTGGCTTACAATTTTGTCAATCACCATCCTGAGATTCTAAACTATACTAATAAAGCCAAGGTTACGGTTAAAGCTGGAACTCCTTACGAGGAGACCTTTGAAACCTATAATTACTCCCTGCCGGGTGCTAAATACGCTCTCAAAGGTGTAGATGGTATGAAGACGGGCTCTAGTCCTAACGGTGCTTTCAACTATATCGCGACCATTAAGCGTGGAGATCAGCGCATGATTGCCGTGATTATGGGAGTCGGTGACTGGTCTGACCAAGACGGTGAGTATTACCGCCATCCTTTTGGTAATGCTTTGATCGAGAAGGCTTATGCGGATTATGAATACAAAAAACTCTTATCCAAGGGTGAGCAGGAGATTGATGGACAGAAGTATAAGCTGCCTGAGGATTTCTACGCTACTGTTAAAAAGGGAACCGAGCCTAAGGTCAAGGTAGAAAACAATGTTCTCAAGGCTGAAAATGGCTTGAAGACCTTGTCTAGCAAGATCTCTGATGAAATGAAAGTCGAGAAAGTTGAGAATCCAGTTGCTCAGGCTATTGAAAATGTGACTGGCAGCAAGTCGGAAAGTAAGCCTTGGTATGGTGTGTTCTTCAGCGATAAGATGTTGATTCTGCTGCCTGTTGGCATCCTGTTAATCATTCTGTACTTTGAATACCGCAGTCGTCAAAAGCGCAAGGCTGCAAAGCAGGAACGTCGTAGAAATACAGATGTTGAATAAAGGGAATGTCCTCTGTCACAGACGAACGGAATGACTTTCCAAGCTAAAACTCAGTTCTTTCGCTGAGTTTTCTTTCTGTCTTAAGGAGATTTCGATGCAAAAAAAGTTTCACAACAGCTATCTAGCTCATTTTTTACTCTTTAATTTTTTCTTTCTAGCCTATTCTCTTTTTTAGACTCTGATATCAGTCTATATGCAGGACTTAGGCTATTCTAATGCCCAAGTATCGATGGTAGTGTCAGCTTCCTTCTTTGCTTCCATGTTGGCTCAGCCGATTTTTGGAGTTCTCAGCGATGCTTTGGGGATTAAAAAGATCTTCCTTTTTAGCTTTCTAGCCATGATGGTCGGGGCCGTATTTTTCATGAAAGCGACTCAGCTTTGGCAGCTCTTGGTCTGGTATAGTCTAGTGCTCATGTTAATCAACGGGGTCAATCCAGTCATGGATGTTCTGGCGGCTCAAAGTCCTTATACTTATGGTAAGATTCGGATTTGGGGAACCATTGGCTATGCCTTAGGATCTCAGCTAGCAGGACTAATCTATCAAAGAGTCGCACCGCAGGCTATTTTCCCAGTTTTTATTGGAATGATGCTTATCAGCAGCATAGGACTTTTGGGAATCCAGCCCAAGCACGATCGAGCAGCCCTAGAAAGCAAGAATACCCGCAAGCAGACAGGTCTGGGGAAGCTCTTGACCAACAAAACCTATCTCTTTTACCTGCTTTTGGTCGCCCTCTACTCAGGGGTGGGGAATACTGGTCATACCTATATCCCTGCCATGCTACAGCATAGTGGCTTAGAGGTAGATATGGCTTCGACTGTCGTTGCCTTATCAGTTCTGGTTGAAGCGCCTTTTATCTTTTATTCCTATCTCTTTATGGACAAGCTTTCGATGAAAAAGCTTCTTTATATCTGTCTGGGAATCATCTTTCTCCAGTACAGTGTTTATGCCTTGGATCTAGGTTTGATTTCGAAAATCGGAATGACTCTCTTTTCCAAGCACGTGACTGGCATGGTTTTGATTATGGTGACTCTGAAAATCGTAGCCAGCTTGGTCGATGAAAAATATCTGGTAACAGCCATTGCTCTGGTTCAGACAGCCCGCAGTCTAGGAACCATTCTCATTCAAAATCTGGCCGGCCATTTTCTGGACAGTTGGGGTTACGAAGGAATGAACTTCTTTCTAGCAGCAGTCATCTGTCTAGTCTGTCTGCTGGCCCTCTTTCTGAAATTGCCAGAACGAAAAGGAAATCAATTATTTGGATAATGAAAAACGAGTCGGAGAGATGTTCTCTCGACTCGTTTTTTGATGGTGTAGATAGTTTCTCTTTTCTTTTGCGAATATTCTAGTAAATGAGAGAAATTTTAGAGGGGGCTAGGATATGTTTGTGGCGCGAAATCATAAGGGGCTTTTGTGTAATGCTCTGGAGGAGAAGATTGAGAAGGGAGCTGATTTCGTCTGCCCCGCTTGTTCAGGGGCAGTCCGTTTTAAAAAAGGTAAAGTTATGCAGCCGCATTTTGCGCATGTTTCGCTAGAAGAGTGTCGTTTTTATAGGGAAAATGAGAGCGCTGAGCACCTCAATCTTAAGGCGGAGCTTTTTCGCTGGGCTGTCCAAACAGAAGAAGTTGAGGTGGAGGCTTTTTTGCCTGCTCTGCAGCAGATTGCTGATTTGCTGGTTAATGAAAAACTGGCGCTTGAAGTCCAGTGCAGTCCTCTAAGTAAAGAACGACTGCAGGAACGGACGCTTTCTTACCGCCAGCATGGCTATCAGGTCCTCTGGCTCTTGGGGCGAAAACTTTGGCTCAAGGATTCCCTAACCCGTCTGCAGAAGGATTTTCTCTATTTTAGTAAAAATATGGGCTTTCATCTTTGGGAGCTGGATCAAGAAAAGCAAGTTTTGCGTCTCAAATACCTGATTCACGAAGATCTGCATGGAAAGGTCCAGCACAAGACCAAGAACTTTCCCTTTGGTCACGGCCGGCTTTTGGATATTTTGCGTTTGCCCTTTCAAAAGCAGGAGATGAACAGCTTTCTGGCCCAGCAAGATCCGCAGATCTGCAATTATATCCGCCGTCAGCTTTATTACCAGCAGCCTAGATGGATGAGGCTGCAGGCCCAGCTCTACCAGAATGGCGATAATCTCTTGACTAAGACTGCAGAGGATTTCTATCCACAGGTTCGCCCAATACAAGCTGCCTCCTTCTGTCAGATAACTACTGATTTGACTGGCTATTACCAGCAGTTTAAGAACTATTACGCCAATCTCCAGCAAAAAAATCTGCAAATTGTTTATTCACCGGCTTTTTATACAAGGATTTTGCGTTGATTTGTGATAAAATAGGGGAGTCGGAGGATTTTTTTATGGCAAAACAAAGAAATGAAATTGAAGAAAAATATACTTGGGATTTGAGTACCATTTTCCTAACAGATGAAGCCTTTGAAGCGGAGTTGGCGCAGGTTTCAGAAGAAGTGAAGAAAGCAGCTATTCTGGCTGGGCATTTGCTGGATTCAGCGGACAGTCTCTTAACAACGACTGAAATCCAGTTGGACTTGATGCGTCGTATTGAAAAGCTTTATTCTTATGCTCATATGAAGAATGACCAGGATACACGTGTGGCTAAGTACCAAGAGTATCAGGCTAAAGGCATGACTCTTTACAGCGATTTTGGTCAAAGCTTTGCCTTCTACGAGCCCGAATTTATGTCGATTACAGAAGAACAGTACCAAGCTTTCCTGGCTGAGCAGCCAGGTTTACAGCTGTATCAGCATTATTTTGACAAGCTTTTGAAAAAGAAGGCTCACATCCTGACACAGCGTGAAGAGGAGCTACTGGCTGGTGCTGGTGAAATTTTTGGTGCAGCGGGCGAAACCTTTGCTATCTTGGATAATGCAGACATCGTCTTTCCGATGGTGCATGACGAAGATGGAAATGAAGTTCAGCTCAGCCACGGTAACTATATCACCCTGGTCGAGTCTAAGAACCGAGAAGTCCGTAAGGAAGCTTACGAGGCTCTCTACAGCGTATACGAGCAGTATCAGCATACCTATGCTAAGACTTTGCAGACCAATGTCAAGGTTCACAACTATAATGCGAAAGTCCGCAAGTTTTCATCTGCCCGCGAAGCGGCCTTGTCAGCGGACTTTATTCCAGAAAGCGTCTATGACAGCCTAGTTTCAGCTGTCAATAAGCATTTGCCTCTCTTGCAGCGTTATATCGCTTTGCGAGCGAAGATTTTAGGCATTTCTGATTTGAAGATGTATGATATGTACACTCCTTTGTCAGAGACAGACTACAAATTCACTTATGAGGAAGCCCTGGCTAAGTCTGAGGAAGTCCTGGCTATTTTGGGTGAGGATTACTTGAGCCGAGTCAAGACAGCTTTTTCAGAGCGCTGGATTGATGTTCATGAAAATCAAGGCAAGCGCTCAGGAGCATACTCAGGCGGGTCTTATGATACCAATGCCTTTATGTTGCTCAACTGGCAGGACACGCTGGATAATCTCTTTACCTTGGTGCACGAGACAGGCCACAGTATGCACTCCAGTTATACTCGTGAGACCCAGCCTTATGTCTATGGAGACTATTCTATCTTCCTAGCTGAGATTGCTTCAACGACTAATGAAAATATCCTGACAGAGAAGCTCTTGGAAGAAGTAGAGGACGATGCTACTCGCTTTGCTATCCTCAATCACTTCTTGGATGGCTTCCGGGGCACAGTCTTCCGTCAAACCCAGTTTGCGGAGTTTGAGCATGCTATCCACAAGGCTGACCAAGAAGGTCAAGTTTTGACCAGCGAGTTTCTCAATGAGCTCTACGCTGATTTGAACGAGAAATACTATGGTTTGAATAAAGAAGACAATCCGCAGATTCAGTACGAATGGGCACGGATTCCGCATTTCTACTATGACTACTATGTTTTTCAATATTCGACAGGATTTTCAGCGGCTTCTGCCCTGGCTGAAAAGATTGTCCATGGCAGTCAGGAAGATAAGGACAAGTATTTGGACTATCTGAAAGCCGGGAACTCTGACTATCCACTCAATGTCATCAAAAAAGCAGGTGTGGATATGGAAAAAGAAGACTACCTAAATGCTGCTTTTGCTGTCTTTGAACGTCGTCTGGATGAATTTGAAGCCTTGGTAGAAAAGTTGGGACTGGCATAAGATGGTCGAGACTTATAATCAAAACTCTAATCCCAATATGCGTCGGCCAGTGGTCAAAGAAGAAATTGTAGACTTTATGAGACAGCGTCTCCAGCCAGTTACTGGTGGACTCAAGGAGCTGGAGGATTTTGCCAGAGCTGAAAATGTGCCCGTGATTCCTCATGAGACAGTAGCCTACTTCCGCCTGCTAGTCGAAAGTCTCCAGCCAAAGAAGATTTTAGAAATCGGTACGGCTATTGGCTTTTCTGCCCTTTTGATGGCGGAACATGCGCCTCAGGCTCAGATTACGACTATTGACCGCAATCCAGAGATGATTGAGCTTGCTAAGGCTAATTTTGCTAAGTATGACAGCCGTCAGCAGGTCACCCTGCTGGAAGGTGACGCAATGGATCTGCTTGAGACACTAGAGGATTCTTACGACCTTGTCTTTATGGACTCTGCCAAATCCAAGTATGTGGTCTTTCTGCCTCAGGTCCTCAAGCGCCTCAATTCTGGTGGCCTGGTTCTCATTGATGATGTCTTTCAAGGTGGCGATATTGCCAAGCCTTTTGAGGATATTAAGCGTGGTCAACGGGCCATTTACCGAGGACTGCACAGTCTTTTTGACGCAACTTTGGACAGTCCAGATTTAACTGCGAGTCTGCTTCCCTTGGGAGATGGGCTGCTTATGATTAGAAAAAAATGACATCTCTGATTTTTTCCTAATTTCCAAAAATTTTTAGTAAAATTTAAGATATCAATTCAAATTTGTGCTACAATAGAAAACATGAACTTTTAAGAATAAGGAGTCAATATAAAATGAAGAAAAAAATATTTGCAGGAGCTGTGACACTCTTGTCAGTCGCTGTATTAGCAGCATGTTCTAACTCAGAAGGCAAGGATATCGTGACCATGAAAGGAAACACGATTACTGTCAATGAATTTTACGATCAAGTGAAAAATAATGGTGCAGCTCAGCAGGTCCTGCTGCAGATGGCTATCAAAGACATCTTTGAAGAAAAATACGGCAAAGATGTTAAAGACAAAGACGTTAAAGATGCCTTTGAAAAATCGAAAACTGCATACGGAACAGCGTTTGCTCAAGTCCTGGCTCAAAACGGATTGACTGAAGATGCCTACAAGGAGCAAATCCGCACCAATATGCTGGTAGAGTATGCCGTTAAGAAGGCTGCTGAAAAAGAGCTGACTGACGAAAACTACAAGGCTGCCTTTGAAAACTACACGCCAGAAGTAACAGCTCAAATCATCAAGGTTGCCAGCGAAGACAAAGGTAAGGAAGTTCTTGAAAAAGCTAAAGCAGAAGGAGCAGACTTCAGTCAAATCGCTAAGGAAAACTCTACCGATGCTGCCACTAAGGAAAAAGGCGGAGAAATCAAGTTTGACTCTGGCTCTACTGATGTTCCAGATGCTGTCAAAAAAGCTGCCTTTGCTTTGGAAGAAAATGGCGTTTCAGACCTTGTGACTGTGCCAGATTCACAGTACTCAGCAAGCTACTATATTGTTAAGCTGGTCAAGAAGTCAGAGAAATCTTCTAACTGGAAAGACTACAAAGATAAGCTGAAAAAGATTATCATTGCGCAAAAAGAAAAAGATACTAGCTTTATCCAAAGCGTTGTCGCTAAAGAGCTGAAAGATGCCAACATCAAGGTTAAGGACGGTGCTTTCCAATCTGTCTTTGCTCAGTATATCGAAACGACAGGTTCTTCAACTTCTTCATCAAGTGCTGCCAGCAGCTCAAAGACTTCTGAGTCCAGCTCAGCAGCCGAAAGCAGTTCGGCAGAAGCTTCATCATCAGCCGCAGAATAAGGTTGACGAAAAGACAATAAGCAAGTATAATAAGACTGGTGAGAATTGATTTTTCAAGTTCTTAGTTCAGAGAATTGGCGGTGCTGCGAGCCATCTGAGACGGAGAATCATGCTACTCATCTTGAAAAATAGAATACGAAATGAGAATGACAAGTTCATTGAATGAAGGTGGTACCGCGGTTTTTCGCCCTTCGGACAAGGAACTTGTCTTTTATGTTGACTGTGGAGGTAACATAATGAAAACCTATCTTGTCAAACAGAAATTTCGCTTAGGCGGCGAACGCTTTGATATCAAGGACGATCGAGGAAATGTGGATTACCAAGTGGAAGGCTCTTTCTTCCAGATTCCTAAGAGTTTTACTATCTATGATAGTCAGGGTCAAATCGTCAGTCAGATTACCAAGACCTTTCTAACCTTCCTGCCCCAGTTTGAAATCAAACTCAGCAGCGGGCATAGCTTTTATATCCGTCAGAAATTCACTATTTTGCGTGATAAGTATAAATTTGATAATTTGGGTCTTCGGGTTGAAGGGAATATCTGGGATTTAAACTTTCGTCTGTTGGATGACAGCAATCAAGTCGTTGCAGAGATTACCAAAGAGCTCTTTCATCTGACCTCTACTTATCAGGTTCATATCTATGAGGAGACTTATTCAGATTTGGTGATTTCCCTCTGTGTCGCTATTGATTATGTCGAAATGCTGGAAAGTTCGTCATCATAATGCAATTTTTTAGAAAAAATTTAAGGAGAAAAAACAAATGAAACAAATGTCAAGTGCTCAGGTTCGTCAAATGTGGCTGGATTTTTGGGCAACTAAAGGTCATGCAGTAGAACCATCTGTCAGCTTGGTGCCGGTCAACGATCCAACCTTGCTCTGGATTAACTCTGGTGTAGCAACCCTCAAGAAATACTTTGATGGGACCATCATTCCAGAAAATCCTCGGATTACAAATGCTCAAAAGGCCATTCGAACCAACGATATTGAAAATGTTGGAAAGACTGCCCGCCACCATACCATGTTTGAAATGCTGGGCAACTTCTCTATCGGCGATTATTTCCGTGATGAAGCGATTGAGTGGGCTTATGAGCTTTTGACTAGCCCTGAGTGGTTTGATTTTCCCAAAGACAAGCTCTACATGACCTACTACCCAGACGACAAGGACTCTTACAACCGCTGGATTGCTATGGGCGTTGAGCCTAGTCATTTGATTCCGATTGAGGACAACTTCTGGGAAATCGGTGCGGGACCTTCTGGGCCGGATACAGAGATTTTCTTTGATCGGGGTGAGGCTTTCGATCCAGAAAATATTGGGGTCCGTCTCTTAGAAGAAGATATTGAAAATGACCGTTATATCGAAATCTGGAATATTGTCTTGTCACAATTCAACGCTGACCCTGCTGTACCGCGTAGCGAGTACAAGGAATTGCCACATAAGAACATTGATACGGGCGCAGGTTTGGAGCGTTTGGTCGCTGTTATCCAAGGGGCTAAGACTAACTTCGAGACCGACCTCTTTATGCCAATCATTCGTGAAGTAGAGAAACTGTCCGGCAAGGTCTATGACCAAGATGGCGACAATATGAGTTTCAAGGTTATCGCAGACCATATCCGCTCGCTCTCCTTTGCCATTGGTGATGGCGCTCTTCCTGGAAATGAAGGTCGCGGCTATGTCCTTCGTCGTCTGCTTCGTCGTGCTTCAATGCATGGCCAAAAGCTGGGTATCAATGAGCCTTTCCTTTACAAGCTTGTACCAACTGTGGGCAAGATTATGGAAAGCTACTATCCAGAAGTCCTTGAAAAGAAAGGCTTTATCGAAAAGATTATCAAGAGTGAGGAAGAATCTTTTGCTCGTACTCTGCACTCTGGTCAGCATTTTGCCCAAGGCATCGTAGCAGATCTGAAAGAAAAAGGTCAAACAATCATCTCTGGTCAAGATGCTTTCAAACTCTACGATACTTATGGCTTCCCACTGGAGTTGACTGAGGAAATCGCTGAAGAAGCAGGCATGACTGTGGACCGTGCTGGCTTTGAAGCAGCTATGAAAGAGCAGCAGAATCGGGCGCGTGCGTCTGTCGTCAAGGGCGGCTCAATGGGCATGCAAAATGAAACCCTGCAGGCCATTACCGTAGAAAGTGCCTTTAACTACGAAAAAGAAGAGCTGACAGCTGAACTTCTTGCTATTGTAGCAGATGATGCAGCAGTGGAGTCTGTTGAGACAGGCACGGCTGCCCTCATCTTTGCAGAAACGCCATTCTACGCTGAAATGGGTGGTCAGGTGGCCGACCACGGTCAAATCTTTGATGCGGCTGGTAATCTGGTAGCGCAAGTGACAGATGTGCAAAAGGCTCCTAATGGTCAGCCTCTGCATACTGTGGAAGTCTTAGCTCCTCTGACTTTGGGTCAAAGCTATAAACTGGAAATTGACTACAGCCGCCGCCACCGTGTGATGAAAAACCACACGGCAACTCACCTCCTGCATGCAGCCCTGCATAATGTTCTTGGTAACCATGCGACGCAGGCTGGATCTCTGAACGAAGTAGAATTCCTGCGCTTCGACTTTACGCATTTCCAAGCGGTGACAGCAGAAGAGCTGCGCGCTATTGAGCAAGAAGTCAATGAGAAAATCTGGGAAGCTCTTGCCATTGAGACAGTAGAGACAGATATTGACACGGCTAAGGAAATGGGTGCCATGGCGCTCTTTGGTGAAAAATATGGTAAAGAAGTTCGTGTCGTAACCATCGGCGACTACTCTGTCGAGCTTTGCGGAGGAACTCACGTAGGCAACACTTCTGAAATCGGTATTTTCAAGATTGTCAAAGAAGAGGGTATCGGATCTGGAACTCGCCGTATCTTGGCAGTCACCAGCAAGGAAGCTTTTGAAGCCTACCGTGAGGAAGAAGAGGCGCTTAAGGCTATTGCAGCGACCCTCAAGGCACCACAAATCAAAGAGGTGCCTCACAAGGTTGAAGCACTGCAGGAGCAGCTTCGTCAACTCCAAAAAGAAAATGCGGAACTCAAGGAAAAGGCAGCAGCAGCGGCCTCTGGTGAAGTCTTCAAGAATGTTCAAGAAGCAAATGGCCACAGCTTCATTGCTAGTCAGGTCTCTGTTTCTGATGCAGGTGCTTTGCGTACCTTTGCGGACACTTGGAAGCAGAAGGACTATTCAGATGTTCTTGTATTGGTCGCAGCAATTGGTGATAAGGTCAATGTTCTTGCAGCCAGCAAAACCAAGGACATCCATGCTGGTAATCTGATTAAGGAATTGGCGCCGATTGTAGATGGTCGAGGCGGCGGTAAGCCAGACATGGCTATGGCCGGCGGCAGTAAGCAATCCGCTATTCCAGCCCTGCTAGCAGCGGTTGCTGAGAAGTTGTAATATTAGATAACAGATAGATGAAAAGGTCTGCTCTTTGGGCAGATCTTTTTCTGTGCTCTTAGCTCGCTTACTTATCTGTATGAGAAGCAAATAAGCCGCTTTAAGGCAAGAAATCATGAATGTTCTTTCAAATAATTAATGATATTTCCAAAAATATTGCATAAAAATACAGAAAATACTTGACAAAGGGAAAATATGCGAGTAAAATAAAACGCATATTTATACGGAGGTATTTTAAAAATATGCGAATTTCGATTGTAGGAATTACTGGTTATTCAGGAATGGAACTCCTCCGTATTTTACTGCAGCATCCACAGGCGGAAGTCGTTTCCCTTCATGCCAGCCAAGATATGAACTCTCCTGTGTCAGAGTTATATCCTCATTTGAAGGGGATTTGCGACCTGAAAATAGAAGCTTTCGACAGTCAGGCAATAATGCGACGAGCAGATCTTGTTTTCTTTGCAACGTCAAGCGGAGTGGCTAAAGATTTGTCAAAAGACTTTGTGGAAGCAGGATTTCCAGTTATTGACCTTTCTGGTGATCATCGTTTGCCAGGGAATATTTATAAAAAATGGTATCAGAAAGAGCCAGCTGAAGGCCATGTTCAAAAAGCGTTTATTTATGGACTGTCTGAATTTACAGATGTCAGAGGGGAGCGATTTATTGCCAATCCCGGCTGCTATGCGACGGCTACAGAGTTGGCTTTGATTCCCTTGCTGCAGGCTCAAGCTATTGAGTTGGGCTCCATTATTGTTGATGCCAAGAGTGGCTTGACAGGTGCGGGGAAAAATCCAGCTGCATCCAGCCATTTTGTCCATGTGCACGACAACTATGTGACTTACAAGCTGAATCAGCATCAGCATATTCCTGAGATTGTGCAACAGTTGCAGCGTTTTGATAAGAGATTGCAGCAGATTCAGTTTTCAACTTCCCTCATTCCGCTCAATCGTGGCATCGTAGCGACGGTTTACAGCAAGTTAAAAGAACCTTTGACTAGGGGAAAACTGATTGCTATTTATCAGGAATGCTATCAGGACAAGCCTTTTGTCCGTATCCAAGCTGCTCTGCCGAGTCTGCACCAGGTTGTTGGTACTAATTATACAGATATTGGTTTTGACTATAATCCTGTGACAAATATTTTAACTGTCGTAGCTGTGCTGGATAACCTGATTAAGGGGGCTGCTGGTCAGGCAGTTCAAAATATGAATCTGATGCTGGGCTTCCCTGAAACAGATGGTTTGCTCAGTCAACCGTCCTATGTCTAGATGAGAAAGGGTTAGATATGAAAACTATTGATGGAACGATTGCCAGTCCGTTAGGCTTTTCGGCTGATGGTTTACACGCTGGCTTTAAGAAAAAGAAGTTGGATTTTGGCTGGATTGTATCAGAAGTTCCGGCCAGTGTGGCAGGAGTCTATACGACCAATAAGGTCATTGCTGCTCCGCTTTTAGTTACCAAAGCATCAATCCAAAAGAGCCAAAAATTGCAAGCAATAGTAGTTAATTCTGGTATTGCCAATTCCTGTACAGGACAGCAGGGACTGGATGCTGCCTATGAGATGCAGCGATTGACTGCTCAAAAGCTGAAGATTGAGCCCGACTTGGTAGGTCTGGCTTCTACAGGAGTCATCGGCGAGCAGCTTCCAATGGATGCTCTGAAAAATGGTCTGTCACAGATTTTGGTGAGTGGTAAGGCAGAAGATTTTGCTGAGGCTATCTTGACAACAGATACTTGCACTAAGACCTGTGTAGTCACAGAAGAGTTTGGAACAGACCTGGTGACTATGGCGGGAGTTGCTAAGGGATCGGGCATGATTCATCCGAATATGGCGACTATGCTGGCCTTTATCACCTGTGACGCTAATATTTCTAGTGCTACCCTGCAAGCGGCTCTCAGTCAGCATGTGGAGACGACTTTCAACCAGATTACGGTGGATGGAGATACATCGACCAATGATATGGTGCTTGTTATGGCTAACGGCTGCCGACAAAATGAAGAAATTCTGCCAGATACGGAGGAATTTGAAAAGTTTTCCAAGTTGCTCCACTATCTTATGGCTGACTTGGCTAAAAAAATTGCCAAGGATGGGGAGGGAGCAACCAAGCTGATTGAGGTCAATGTTCGGCATGCCAAGGATGAACGGAGCGGGCGTATGATTGCTAAGAGTGTCGTTGGCTCTAGCTTGGTTAAAACCGCCATCTTTGGTCAAGATCCCAATTGGGGCCGGATCTTAGCAGCTATCGGCTATGCGGGAGCAGATGTCTCGGTTGATGACATTGATATTTGGATTGAGGGGATCCCAGTTATGCAGGCTTCTAGCCCCGTGACTTTTGACCCCGAGGGGACTAGTGATGCCATGGCTGGGGAGCTGCTGACCTTGATGATTGACCTACACGATGGGGACGCTGAAGCTCAGGCCTGGGGCTGCGATTTATCCTATGATTATGTGAAAATCAATGCCCTCTATAGAACCTAAGGAGAAATGCAATGAAAGATGTGATTGTTATAAAAATTGGTGGCGTTGCTGCGCAAAAGCTGTCTACTAAGTTTATCAAGCAAATGCAAGCGTGGATAGCAGCTGGTAAGAAAATCGTGGTTGTTCACGGGGGCGGTCTGGTCATTAATCAACTCATGAAAGAGCGTCAGCTACCTATTCGCAAGGTTAAGGGGTTACGGGTGACAGCTAAGTCTGACTTACCCATTATTGAGCAGGCCTTGCTTGATCAAGTTGGCCGGACGCTGACACAAGAACTGAACGATTCAGATATTGAAAGCCTTCAGCTGGTTTCACATTTGGGGAAGACAGTTTCGGCAGATTTTATTGATAAAGACCTCTATGGCTATGTCGGTCAGGTGAAGGCGATTCAAACTGCTTATCTAGAGCAGCTGCTGGCTGCGGGCATAGTCCCAGTGCTGGCTTCGCTAGGGGAAAATACGGCTGGCGAGTTCTTAAATATCAATGCAGACTATCTAGCAGCGGCAGTTGCCAGCAGCTTACAGGCAGAGAAACTAATTCTGATGACAGATATAGAAGGGGTTCTAGAGGACAAAAAAGTCCTGCCCCAGCTTCTGACCAGTCAGGTTTCCAAGAAGATTCAGACAGGTGTCATCAAGGGCGGCATGATTCCTAAGATCGAGAGTGCTGTTCAGACTGTGCTTTCCGGTGTCGGACAGGTTCTGATTGGCGATAATCTTTTGACGGGCACCTTGATAGCAGAGGGATAACGATGACTTATTTATTTGAAAACTACAAGCGGGCGCCTATTGAGTTTGTTAAAGCAGAGGGCTCCTATCTGATTGACAGTGAGGGAAAGTATTATTTAGACTTTTCATCGGGGATTGGTGTAACCAATCTTGGCTTTCACCCGCAGGTCCAGCAGGCTTTGATCCAGCAAGCAGGGCTCATCTGGCACAGTCCCAATCTCTATCTTAGCTCTCTGCAAGAGCAGGTGGCTCAGGAACTGGCAGGTCCTTATGGTTATTTAGCTTTTTTCTGTAATAGCGGAGCAGAAGCCAATGAAGCAGCTATTAAGCTAGCCCGCAAAGCTACTGGCAAGCAAGGCATTATTACTTTTCAGCAATCCTTTCATGGTCGGACCTTTGGCGCTATGGCCGCAACAGGACAGGATAAGATTAAGGAAGGATTTGGTGATGGAGTTCCCCATTTCAGCTATGCGGTTTACAATGATCTGTCCAGCGTAGAAAAGTTGGTCAATCAGGATACGGCAGCTGTCATGCTAGAATTGGTCCAAGGAGAATCGGGGGTTCGTCCAGCAGAAGCAGCCTTTGTCAAAAACTTATCTGATTTTTGCCGACGAGAGGAGATTTTGCTGATTGTTGATGAGGTCCAGACAGGTATGGGGCGCACGGGTCAGCTTTATTCCTTTGAGCACTATGGGATTATACCGGATATTGTGACACTGGCTAAGGGTCTGGCCAATGGCCTGCCCGCTGGTGCTCTATTAGGAAAATCCAGCTTGGCTTCCGCTCTTGGACCTGGCAGTCATGGCTCTACCTTTGGTGGCAATAAATTAGCTATGGCAGCTGCCTTGGAGACCTTGCATATCATGAAAGAAGCGGGCTTTCTAGAAGAAGTCAGATCTAAGAGTGATATCTTATTGGAGCAGCTGCAGCTTGCTTTTCGGGACCATCCAAAGATTTCTGCTGTTCGAGGCTTGGGCATGATGATTGGGATTGAAACAAGTATTAGTCTGTCAAGGCTTGTTGAAGCTGCTCGCCAGAAGGGCTTGATTATCCTGACAGCCGGAGAAAATGTTATCCGTCTCCTGCCGCCTTTGACTATCAGCAGGGAGGAAATTCAGCAGGGAATTGCTATTTTAAAAGAAGTATTTTCTCAAGTAGATGAATAAAGGAAAAGAGAGTGGGACAGAAATCGGTAATTCGTTAGAATTCGATTTCGTCGTCCCACCTCCGCACAGTTGAGTAGGGCTGTAAAAGCTGATGAAATCAGCGTAGTAGAGCCCACTCAACCACTGCGTCTTGCTCGACAATCCAAAGACAATTGAGAGGCTAGGACTTTTGTCCCAGCCCCTTATTTGTCTATGATAATGGTGTTTTTGACAAAGATTATTATTTTTTTGACAAATATACTTGTCAAAAAGAAAAGAATCTGTTACAATGCTTTTGAACAGGAAATGGAGGGACGCTTATGAATGCATTCTTATGGTTCTTGCTTCCGATGACTTTTATGGTTTTTATCTTTGGGATTGATTGGATTGATTCTTCCAATAAACTAAAACGGATGCAGGGACGGATAAAATCTTTAGAAAGAAAAAGAAAGGGGAACAAAACAATATCAAGATTTTTAAAAGAAATGATTGGAAAGAAGCCGACAATTATGAGCGAGTCAATTGGAACCAATAACTGGCTGGTAAACTGGCTGGTAGTGGATGTGGATGAAGAATGGGTCAAGCTGAGCATGACAGATAAAAAAGGTCAGACCAAGACCAAGCTGATTCGTATTGAAGACATTCGGTCTATCGAGCTTTAGGAGAAGTGGGGGATTTTAATGAAATTAAGAAATCGACTCAAGGAGTTGAGGGCGCGTGACGGTCTCAACCAGACAGAACTGGCTAGGCTGGCCGGTGTTTCCAGGCAGACAATCAGCCTTATTGAGAGAGGCGAATATACCCCATCGATTGTGATTGCCCTTAAGATTGCCCATATTTTCAATGAAAATGTTGAGAATATCTTTCGGCTGGTGGAGGAAGCAGAATGAAGAACCGATTAAGATTCATTTCAAGAGGAGCTAAAACAGTCCTTCAGCCTCAGCATTCTTGTATCATCTATTGTAAAAAAATAAAGGAGAAGAAGTCGTGAAAGAGCAAAAGCGTATATCTACACAGAAAAGAGTTTTATATAATGTCCTTATATTGCTAGCTGGAGCTTTTGTAGGTGCTCTGTCTGTTTTGTTTTCTGAAACTGGTCTGCTAAAAAACATCAGTTGGTCGGCTATTTTTACTGTTCAACTGCTGCGCCAGTTGGGTCGGGCTAGTCTTATCATCCTCTATCCATTGGTCTTTTTCTTGATTTATCGGACCCGTAAATACAATGAAGCTTATGAAAAAGAAGCAGATGAGGATAAGAATTATGAATGGTACCGCTTAACCTTTAAAAATCTGGAATATGCGACTATTGTCTTTAATATCAGCAGCGCTATCGTTCTTTTTACGATTTTAGTTGGAGTCGTTTTTATTGAAAATATCACTAATCATAAGAGCCCGCTTCAGTGGAGTCTTATAGATTATGCGATTGCCTTTCTTTATTTTATTTTGCAAGTTATCTTTTTAAAGACAGTTCAGAAGGTACGGCACTATAAGCTATCAGCCTTTCCGACTACTGAGGAAATAAAAGAATTTGCCCTCTCTTATGATGAATCAGAGCTGCAAGCCAACTATGAACAGTGCTATCTCATTCTCTTCAATGTAAATCAGAGACTTCTGCCAGCCCTCTATGTCATTTTAGGGATACTGGGAGCCTTCACACCTCTCAATGTCCTTTCCAGCTTTGTCGTCCTGGTGGTAATCCATATCTATATCAATCTTATGTATTATCCAATGGTAAGAAAATATTTCAAATAAGCTTATTTCCCAATGAAAGGCGGAAATTATGAAACTACTGAAAGAACTTGATTTTATCCATAATAAAAAGGTCAATCTGGCTCTGAATATAATGGCTGTATTGCTGATCTTCCCTTTTCTAGCCCTCTTTACCTGGATTGCTATTCTGATGTATGGCAAGGGTAGCGAAGTTTTTCATTTCTTTGACTTATTCTACCTCCTTGTTCTAATGGTCATTCATGAGCTGATCCACGGCTTTTTCTTCAAGGTCTTGGGGGATGAAAATACCAAGGTCAAGTTTGGTTTTAAGAGCGGCATGGCCTATGCGACTAGCCCAGGCAGTCGTTACAGTCGGAAAAGGATGCTCGTCATTATCCTGGCACCATTCTTTCTGATTAGCCTAGCCTTGACTTTGATCTATGGCTTGCATATTCTAACTGCGGCTTCTTATATCGTCCTTGCTAGCTTCCATGCAGCCGGCTGTGCAGGAGATTTTTTCCTCGCTGCCGCTATTCTCCGGCAGAAGGGGGAAATCGCTGTTGAGGATACGGAAGTCGGGATCAATATTTATCAAAAGGAGAATACAAAATGAACAACTTCAAATCAACTGCTTTAGGACTTGTAAAATGGATAGGCTTAATTGCTCTTAGCCTCCTTATAAATGTTGCTCCGATGCTATTCTTAAGGCTCGGGAAGAGTTTACCTATTTATGCAGAAATCTTATTGGTAGCCTTGTATCTGGTTTTAGTTTTCCTTATTTTTCGTAGCTTATGGCGGCGATACCAAAAGCATGTACCTGAAGAAAAGAAAAAATTTAAACTGTCTGGCAAGGACATCGGTTTTGCTTTTCTATTCTTTTTCCTTGCCAGAGTGGCTGCTATTGTTGGTGTTTATCTTAATCTCATCCTGAGCGGCAATTCCCAGACCAGTAATGACAGTGCCATACAAGGGCTAGGGGGAATGATGTCTTCGCAGCATATCTTCTTTGCTTTGCTCTTTGTTGCAACGATTGCTTTTATTGCTCCTATCATGGAAGAATTAATTTTCCGCGGTTTTGGGACTGCCTTCTTTTTCAAAAATAATCAAAAAGTTTTGCCTGCTATTGTGACTTCTGTGGTCTTCACTCTGCCTCATATCACCCAATTGACAGAGTTCCCAATTTATTTTGCACTTGGACTGGTTCTTTATTTGTCCTATGCTCGTCGGGGGAATATAAAAGATTCCATGTTGGTGCATATCCTGAACAATCTCCCCATGGCTATAATACTGCTGCTAGCTATGTTTAAGTAAATCAATCTATAAGGAATCACTATGAAATTAAAAACTTTCTTTACTAATTTTGGCCTTTATATTCTTGTCCTCTTATCCTATTTTTATATCTTTTCGGCTATAGTTGTCTTCACTATAGGTTCCCTGACAGGAGGACTTTCTCAATTATTGATTTTGCTGATTTTTGTCATACTTGCGAGTCTCTATTCTTTTGCCATGTGGAAATGGTACCAGAAAGATTTAAAACTGGAAATCAAAAATACCAAGCTGACCAGCTCTATCTGGCTTCCCAGCGTTCTCTTGCTTGCTTTTATTATCTTCCAGCAGCTCGTTCCTATTGAATCTTCTGCCAATCAGAATGCTGCTGTAGAGTTGATTCAGCAGCAGCCAGCCTTTGCCTTCCTATACATGGTAATCTTTGCTCCTATTCTAGAGGAGTTGCTAACACGAGGATTTTTGGCTAAGTTTCTCTTTCCCGACCAAAATAGTTTGGCGAAAATCCTGCTCTATTTAACTGTATCTGCCAGCTTCTTCTCTCTTCTGCATCTGCCGAGCAATCTAGTCCAGTTTCTGGTTTACTTCATCTTGGGGGCAATTTTCGGCCTAGGCTATCTAGCCAAGAAGGACCTACGTTACTCAATGGGGCTACATTTGGCCAATAACCTCATTGCCTTTGTTCTCATTGTCTTCTTTTAATAGAAAAACTAAATATAAGACAGCACTTCTAAAGTTAGACAGAAAAATCTAACGCAAGAAGTGTTTTTCTGTAAAATTGAGTTTAAATACCAAACTGCTTTTCTGGTCTCTCGAAAGCTAGCAGTTTCAAATTCTTGTGAAAGTGTTTTCCAGATGGTATAATGAGCTATCAAATGAAAAGAGGTTTCCTTATGTCTAAAGTCCTATTAATTGTCAACCCTAGCTCGGGAGGAGAAAAAGCCAAGTCCTATGAAGACTTGGCAAGGGAAAAGCTGGCAGCATGTTTCGATGAGGTAGTGGTTAAGCATACTGAAAAAGGCGGAGACGCAGCAGCTTTTGCTAAGCAAGCGGCAGAAGACCATTATGATAGCGTCTTTGTCATGGGTGGCGATGGAACGGTTAATGAAGGAATCAGCGGCCTGGCTGAACTAGACTATCGTCCGACCTTTGGTTTCTTTCCACTTGGTACGGTCAATGACTTGGCGCGTGCTCTCGGCATTCCTCTAGATGCTGAAGAAGCCATCCAGAATCTCGATATCAACAAAGTCAAGCCACTTGATATCGGCAAGATTAATGACCAGTACTTTATGAATGTGGTTGCCATTGGAACTATTCCAGAGTCAATCAACAATGTAGATTCTGAAGACAAGACCAAGTGGGGTAAGTTTGCCTACTTTATCTCTGGTTTCAAGCAGTTGATGGATACTAGTTTTTACGAATTTCACTTGAAGATTGATGGAGAAGAGCGCACGATAAAGAGCAGTACACTCTTGATTGGATCTACTAACTCAATCGGAGGTTTCGAAAGCATTCTCCCTGAAGCCACTGTCAATGACGGCTTGCTTCATCTCTTGTATCTTAAGGATAAAAATCTCTTGGATACCTTGGTTTCTGTTCCAGATTTGATTTCGGGCAATGGTGAAGAAAGTGATAATATCGAGTATCTAACCTTTAAGGAAATCACAGTTGAGTTGGCTGATGCAAACGCAGAGCTCAGCGTCAACGTTGACGGAGATGAGGGCGACCAATTGCCAGTAACGATTCGTGTCTTGCCATCTCACTTGAATGTGTATTGCTAATTTTTTTGTGTTTAGACTCAAAAAAGAATATGGTAGAAGGACTCCAAACTTTTAAGTTTGGGGTCCTTTAATATTTGTAATATGCTAATTTTTAGATTTACATACTTTTCTCAAGTGATGGCGGACGTCAGCGACCTCCTGCAGAGTTCCATGACTAGCTATTGAGCCTAAGGTCTCAATAGCTCCGCTCTACCTAACTGTTGCAACAGTTAGGTAGATTTCATCACTGAGAAAAGGAAGTAATCTTTTTAGAATTTTATTAGTAAAATCTTTCCAGTTATGCTATAATAAATCTAGAACAACATGATAACATAAGCAAAGGTTTCCTAATTTATTTGGGAGGGGAATTGACGATGCAAGGAAAAGAATTTGGACAGCATTTGAAACAGCTTCGATTAAATAGGGGCTGGACCAAGGAGCAATTGTGTGGTGATGAGTCAAAGCTTTCTATACGGCAGTTAACGCGTTTGGAGTCCGGCATTTCCCAGCCGACTCTCTCTACTTTAGAATATCTGGCTTCCTGTCTAGAGGTTGATTTGGCAACCTTGATAGGAAGTAAAAAAGAAGATGCCGCTCTACCTGCTGATTACCAGCGCTTGAAGTATAAGCTGATTCGCACGACCACTTATGGCAACTCTGAAGTCTTGTCCGAATTGGAGCATATCATAGATGAGATTTTTGAAGTTTATTACGATGATTTGCCAGAAGCTGAGCAGAATGTAATGGATATCTTGCAATCAAAGATTTATACCTATACTTCTGAGAATTTCCAGAAGTATGGAATGACTCTCTTTGCCCAGCATTTGGATGATTTACAGAGTAAAAAGCATTATGACGTGAATGATTTACTCTACATCCAGCTCTATCAGATCTATGTGGGAGATGAAGAGGAGATTCGGTCATCTAAGTTTGATAAGGAATTATATACAAGAATCGCTCGGCGATTACTGCAGTCAGTTGACTATATTCCAAATGAATATCTCTTTCTCATGCGAGATGCTCTACTAACAATCCCAGGTATTGAGTGCGAGCGAAAAGAGTTCATTTATACAAAAGATACACTCAACAAACTTAATATAATCATGGAATTGACAGAGGACTATCAAAAGAAACCGCTGATAAGAATGTTAGAGGGAGAATATGAGCTTTTCGTACACAAGGACGAGAAAAAGGCTCAACAATACTACGAAGAGGGACTGACGCTGGCGAAATTGTTAGGTCATACTTTTCTATCTAAAAAAATGTCTGAGGAGTGGAATAAAGAACTTCAGATCTATCATCAAGGCTAACAGGACATCTATGTCCTGTTTTGGCAAAATCTTTCGTGTTATAATTAGGCAAACCTAAAGGAGGTCCTTTTATGAAAAATGCAAAATTAATGTTTCTTGCGACTGCGCTCGCTTCTTCTATTATCTTGCTTGGTGCTTGCAGTAAACAGCAGGAGAAGCAAACATCTCAAAATAGCAGCTCTAGCCAAACAGTTCAAACTTCTAAATCAGATTCTAAGTCTGAAGCGAAAGCTGTTCAATCAGCTAGCCAAGATGAAACTAATGTAGCGTCAGTATCTTCTGAAGCTCAGCCTAAAAATGAAACAAAGTCTGACACGAAAGCCCCAGCTACTCCAGCAACGAGTATTGACGTCAATGCTTTGGCAGCAGGAGATTTTTCGACTGTAGCCGGTACTTGGCAAAATGATTTGGGGGATGTGATAGTATTGAATAATCAAGGGGTTGTTTCTCATACTCTGAATGGAAAAGAATCCAGCGATTATACTTTACTAAAAGGTCAAGTAAGCGATGGTAGTTATGTATCTACTCTTGCTTATACTGCTGGTAGCAGCAGCGCAACCTTTTTAGTGATTCCTGAAGGAGCTGTTTTGCCTGATACTGGAAACGAAAATCCTAAAGCACAGATTCGAGTTGGACAAGATGCTATCACTGCTTCCCAGCATCCGTATTATCGAGTAGCTGATTAACTAATTTTATTTGATTATTATATGTTTGAAACTTAGAGGAGTTTCCCTTTATGAAAAATGCGAAATTTCTGCTTACTAGTACAACGCTTGTTGCGTCCGTTTTCTTACTTATTTCTTGTGGCAAACAGCAGGAGAAGCAAACATCTCAAAGCAGTAGCTCTAGTCAAACAGTTCAAACTTCTAAATCGGATGTCAAGTCTGAATCAAAAGCTATTCAATCAGCTAGCCAAGATGAAACTGATGTAGCGTCAGCATCTTCTGAAGCTCAGCCTAAAAATGAAACAAAGTCTGACACGAAAGATTCAGCCACTCCAGCAGCAGGTATTGATGTCAATGCTTTGGCGGCAGGAGATTTTTCTACTGTGGCTGGTACCTGGCAAAATGATTTGGGAGATCAATTTGTTATTGATGTCAATGGTTCAACAGTGCTCAAACGAAGTTCAGGCGAAGTGATTGACAATAATACCTTTTACAATGGTAGAGTTGATAATAATAAATATGTCGTATCTTTTGGGTACTATAGCTCTGGTAGCAGTGATCCCTTGTTCTTTATTCCAGAAGGTGCTGCATTGCCCTTGACAGGTAATCCTGCTCCAAAAGAACAATTGCAACTAGGCAGCGATGCTATCACTGCTTCACAGCATCCGTATTATCGCGTATCTAATTAGTGACTGTATAGGTGGGGTTAGGGATGATGTTCCCAGCTCCACCTTTATTTGGATAAAGACATGAAGGGAGTAAAAAATGGCCACCTTAATGATGAAAAAAATAGCTGAGGACTTAAATAAGATTAGAGTATTGGATGAAAATGGAGCTTTGGTGGCTTACTATGCCCTTCTGCCGGCTGACTTTTCTGGTGGTGACAGCAAGCTTTATCTTGAAAATCCAACGAGTCAAAGGCGGATGTATAGAATTTATCAAAATATGAAGCCCTTTTTATTTCCTATTGTCCCAGCTCATGATTGTACCGTGATTTATCTAACATCTGAGGCTGGAGTTGAGATTACAGTCGCAGAACATCTGGAAGAATATATCTACGATAATCAATAGATTAATAGACAGACAAAGAACCCCTCTTTCCAAAATCCGGAAAGAGGGGTTCTTTGTCTTATAAACCGTAATTATAGTCGTCATCCTGCATGGCTTCAACTTCGCCTAGCAGGTAGCCGTTACCCACTTGGGAGAAGAAGTCATGGTTGGAAGTACCGGTTGAGATACCGTTCATGACGATAGGATTGACATCGTCCGCTGAGTCTGGGAAGAGGGGATCCTGTCCCAGATTCATCAGAGCCTTGTTGGCATTGTAGCGCAGGAAGGTCTTGACCTCTTCGGTCCAGCCGACTGTGTCATACAGGCTTTCAGTGTAGCCTTCTTCATTTTCATAGAGGGTGTAGAGCAGGTCATACATCCATTCTTTGAGTTTTTCTTGCTCGTCTTCTGGCAATTCGTTAAAACCTAGCTGGAACTTGTAGCCGATATAGGTTCCGTGGACAGACTCGTCACGGATAATCAGCTTGATAATCTCAGCGACGTTAGCCAGTTTGTTATTACCCAGATAGTAGAGCGGAGTAAAGAAACCAGAGTAGAAGAGGAAGGTTTCCAAGAAAACACTGGCTATTTTCTTTTCCAGAGCTGTACCGTTCAGGTAAATTTCATTGATAATCTCTGCTTTCTTTTGCAGGTATGGATTGGTGTTGGTCCAAGCAAAGATTTCATCGATTTCTGACTTGGTATTGAGCGTAGAAAAGATAGAAGAGTAAGACTTGGCGTGAACGGACTCCATAAATTGGATGTTGTTGAAGACAGCTTCTTCATGGGCTGTGCGGACATCCTTGCGCAGGGCATCCACACCAGATTCAGACTGGAGGGTATCCAGCAGGGTCAGGCCACCGAAGACCTTGCCGACCAGGTCTTTTTCCTTGTGGGACAGCTTTCTCCAGTCATCCAGGTCATTGGATAGGGGAATCCGCGTATCCAGCCAGAATTGCTCGGTCAGTTTTTCCCAGGTGGACTTATCGATGACATCTTCAATAGCGTTCCAGTTAATGGCTTTATAGTAAGTTTGCATTCTTTCTCCTTTAGTAGATGGTACGACCTAATGGAGTATCAGCTATCACTTCTTGGATACTGTCTCAATACTCCATGATTTTACCTTCCTGACAATGATGAGGAAGGTAAAATTGTGACATGGTCGAATTTCCTTTTCTTTTTCTAAAATCTCTTGTTAGATGACACAGCTTTCACATTGGTTGGCACCTACTTCGCCGCCATCATCAGTGAAGGTGCGGACGTAGTAGATGGACTTGATTCCCTTGTTGAAGGCGTAGTTACGCAGGATAGAAAGGTCGCGGGTTGTCTGCTTGCTTTCTTTTTTCCATTCGTAGAGGCCTTTAGGGATATCGCTGCGCATAAAGAGAGTCAGGGAAAGTCCTTGATCCACGTGCTCAGTTGCGGCTGCGTAGACATCGATAACCTTGCGCATATCCATGTCATAGGCGCTGGTATAGTAAGGAATAGTCTCAGTTGACAGACCAGCAGCAGGATAGTAGATCTTACCGATTTTCTTTTCTTGACGTTCTTCGATCCGCTGAGTAATTGGATGGATTGAAGCAGAAACGTCATTGATATAGCTGATAGAGCCATTTGGTGCAACAGCTAGGCGGTTTTGATGGTAGAGACCATCAGCCTTGATCTTGTCGCGCAACTCTGCCCAATCCTCTGCAGACGGGATAAAGATGCCTGCGAAGAGTTCTTTGACACGGTCAGACTGAGGTACAAAATCACCCGTCAGGTACTTGTCAAAGTAAGTGCCGTTGGCATAGTCAGATTTTTCAAAGTTGTGGAAGGTCACGCCACGTTCGCGAGCGATATTGTTAGACTCAACCAAGGTCCAGTAGTTCATGAGCATGAAGTAGATGCTAGTGAACTCTACAGCTTCCGCAGATCCATAATCGATCAACTGCTGAGCTAAGTAGCTGTGCAGTCCCATAGCTCCCAGACCAAAGGTGTGCGCCAGACTGTTACCATTGTCAATAGATGGCACAGCTGTGATGTGCGAGCTGTCTGTGACAAAGGTCAAAGCGCGTGTCATAGTTCGGATGGATTTTCCGAAGTCAGGCGAAGTCATCATGTTGACAACGTTGGTAGAGCCTAAGTTACATGATACATCTGTTCCCAGGTGAAGATACTCTTGCGCATCATTCAAAAGGCTAGGCTCTTGTACTTGCAGGATTTCAGAGCAAAGGTTACTCATGACGATTTTACCGTCAATTGGATTTGAACGGTTGGCCGTATCAATGTTTACGACATAAGGATAGCCAGATTCTTGTTGGAGTTTAGAAATTTCTGTTTCCAAATCACGAGCCTTGATCTTAGTCTTAGTGATATTTGGATTAGCGACCAATTCATCGTATTTTTCAGTGATGTCGAGGTAGGCAAATGGCACACCGTACTCGCGTTCAACAGAATATGGGCTGAAGAGGTACATTTCTTCATTTTTACGCGCCAATTCGTAGAACTTATCCGGAATGACGACACCGAGTGAAAGGGTTTTAACCCGAACTTTTTCGTCGGCGTTTTCTTTCTTGGTAGAAAGGAAAGAGATGATATCTGGGTGGAAAACATTGAGGTAAACAACCCCAGCTCCCTGACGTTGGCCCAGCTGGTTAGAGTAAGAGAAGCTGTCCTCAAAGAGTTTCATAACAGGCACAACCCCAGATGCAGCTCCTTCATAACCCTTGATAGGTGCTCCAGCTTCCCGCAGATTGCTGAGGGAAATACCGACCCCGCCTCCGATACGAGACAATTGCAGGGCAGAGTTGATGGAGCGACCGATGGAGTTCATATCATCTGTTACTTGGATGAGGAAGCAGGAAACCAATTCACCGCGACGAGCCCGACCAGCGTTGAGGAAGCTTGGTGTCGCCGGTTGGTAGCGCTGGTGGATAATTTCATTGGCAATATCCTTGGCAATGGCTTCATCTCCGTTGGCAAAGTAGAGAGCGTTGAAGAGTACCCGATCTTCCATGCTTTCTAGGTAGTATTCACCATCATTTGTCTTCAGTGCATACTGGTTGTAGAACTTATAAGCAGCCATGAAAGATTTAAACTTGAAATCTTGAGCATGGATAAAAGCAGTCAACTCCTCGATGTATTCAGGAGAATAAAGTTCAATAAATTCCTTCTCCAAATAGTTTTCTTCTATTAAATATTTAATTTTTTCTGTGATAGAAGAAAATTGCTTGGTGTTTGGCTCAACGTTTTCTTTAAAAAAAGCTTTTAAGGCTTCTTGGTCTTTATGAAGCATAATCTGACCATTAACTGGACGGTTGATTTCGTTGTTGAGTCGGAAGTATGTCACATCCTCTAAATGTTTGAGTCCCATGTTTTTCCTTTTCTATATAAATAAGATAATTAGCTAGCGGAAAAATATCCGCCTTACAAAAGAAACGGCCCCTATGAGCATAGGAGCTGCAGTTTGCCCTGATAATCTGTCTTTTAGTTTATCTCCCAATCAAGGCGCGCTGCCCTCAAAATAAACTACATTAAGACAGTTTTTTCAATTTACCAGGTTGGAAACCAGAAAATGCCTCAGTTGCTGTCTGAATCACAGGAGCAGCGTTGAAACCAAGATCTTTGACATGGTCAATGAATTCTGGCTGTTCGTCCAAGTTGATTTCGCGGTATTCTACATGATTAGTATCTAAGAAGCGCTTGGTCATTTTGCACTGAACGCAGTTGTTTTTTGAGTAAATAGTTACCATTAAAAATTCCTCTAAACTTTCGTTTTTTCTTTTAAATAATACGAAACTAGTATATCTAAAAGAAAATAGAATGTCAATAGTTTTGAACTAAATATTGTGTGATATTTTGTTATAGGATAGATTACAATACAATATATAGTGTTTGTATAAGCGGTGAAAAGAAGTGAAAAATTGCAGAAAAGGAGCAAAATGCTGTTGCGGCAATGCTTAAACAAGTCTTAAAATGTTAGAAAAATGACTAGTAGCTTTTCCTCCCCAAAACCAAAATCCAATATCTTGTGTTACAGAATTTAGGGAATCACTAGCAGGAGTGGAGGGAGGAGTTTTTGGATCTGAATTCGAGCTAGATATTTTTGATTGGAATGTAAAAACTCCCTGCAAATGTTGCTGCAGGGAGCTAGGGATAATATGTTATTTTTAGTAGGCAGCCCACCATTGATAAAGAGACCAGTAGAGAATATTGGCGACCATGATTAGAGAGGATAGGCTGGCAATACTAGTGATAAATAATTTACTCTTACTCCATTTTTCCTTGTTTTTAAGATAGAAAGGATAAAGAGAGCCGATTGCAAGAAGCAGAGCTAGAATGGCTAATGTTATAAAGTTCCAGTTATAGTCAGCATCTGCAGCATTCATAAGTTTAGTAAAGATATTGAATAGGTTGAAAGGAATGCTTAAAATAGCGGCATTGGTTAGGTATATCCATATTTTCCATGCTAATGAAGTCTTCTTTTGGGATTTTTTTAGGATAAGGCGATAAAGATCGATACCTGCATTGGTAAGGAGACTAATCGCACTAAACAAAATGGCCAATCCAGCAAGAAGGAGCATCCCGTAGTCTTTGATAAGATCCCAATTAGATTGCCGAAGCGCGTCGCCATAGGCTCGCGTGATTTTTTCTTGTCCTTGTGATTCACTAGCGACCCAGAAATCTCCGTTGAGCTGAGCAGCATCTGCTTTCTCATTGATATAGTAGGTATATCCCGGAACTGTTCTTAAGAAAGAGAAGGGACCACTATTGAAAGTACGGGCGCTGCGATAGTAACCAGGATGGAATTTTGCATAAGATTGTTTGTTTGGAGATTTTTTAGGACCAAATACTAGCTCGGGCATCTTGTAATTATAGATTTTTTCTTGAAATTGGTTCGTCATAATGACTTGCCCAATACCAGACTCTAAGTCAAGTAAAATGTAAGAAGAGAATCCTCCAGAATTGCCGCCGTGTCCAATAACTCTGACCCCATATTCTTGATACCAAAATCCGTGTGCATTCAGAGGGATATCTGTACCTGGATAGGTAGAGCTTGCAGTATATAGAGTTTTCCAAGTGTCAGGATGTTTGAAAAGTTCTTTCTTTTTTAGAAGGGCTTGGGCAAATTTCTGCAAGTCGTCTAAGGTTCCTGTGGCACGGCCGACAGGATAGAGACTTAGTTCAAAGTCTGAATCTTTTTTATAATTTCCATTAGCATCATAGCTTTTGACTTCTTTATGTTTTTCATAGACATATGCATTATCGGACAAGTCAGGCAAAATAGCCGTTTTTTCCATCTCTAAGGGTTTAAAGATGTGCTCATGGGCATAGTCGGAAAATGATTGTCCACTAATTCGCTCAACAATATAAGCGGCTAGTCCGGTACCAAAGTTAGAATAGGCAGTAGTCGTACCTGGTTCAAATACTTGATTAGGTTGTCTGGTCTTCATCAGTTCTTCAATACTTTTATCCCCTTTTAGGTAAGTATTTTGCTCGTCAAATCCGGCTTGATGATTCATCAAATCTAGCATAGTAATAGGTTTATCGAAATTTAAATGTTTGAGAAAGTCCTTGGGCAGGTAGTTTTTTATATCAGTCTCAAGATCAATTTTTCCTTCTTCCCAGAGCTGCATGACAGATATCCAGACAGTCAGCTTAGTGATAGAACCCCATTCAAAAATGGTGCTATCATCAGCTTTGGTCTGTTTTTCCTTATCAATATAGCCGAAATTTCCTCGATAAATGGTTCCATTTGTATCAAAAACAGCTGTTTCCATAGCAGCGGATGTCTTTTCATTTTTTTTATAAAAATCTTCTATCTTTTGACCGATCTGTTCATAGCTATCCCCTGTAGGTAAAGTCTTACTATCCGCCAATACAGGGCTTGGAATGATAATGCAAAGTATAGGGAGTAGTGAGCAGATGAATAATAGTAATTTCTTCATAGCGTCTTCCTTTCATAAAAATAGAGACTGGACCGTCTATAACCTCTATTTCTTTTCTATTAAATATAGCGCGCCTTCAATAGACAGAAGAAATAGAGAAATCAGTTCTTTTCTATAAAAAAGATTGCAATTGTAGCTAAAGTAAGATATATTTAACGAGTAGCTACAAAGTAATTATACCATATGACCGAAATTGTGTAAATAGTCATATTCGATTTTAAAAAAGAAAGGGAAGCTATGCCAAAAGGGTTTACAATAGAAGAAAAGAGAATATTAATTGAAAAATTTAAGAATGCTTGCAGTCAAAGCTGGATGAATTTTGGCTATAAGAAAACGAGTGTTGATATTCTCTGTCAAGAAGTTGGGATTGCAAAAGGTTCCTTTTATACCTTTTTTAAAAATAAAGAAGAGCTCTTCTTTCAGGTTTATCGCGATGCACAAGACAGGATTTTTTCCATTTTTGAAGTTATTTTGAAGGATAATCCATCAAAGGAGGGGCTGTCTAAAGCTTTGAAGGCAGTCTTTAAAGAGTATGAAAAAAGTACATTTGTCTTTGATACAAAGAATCCTGATTACTTAAACTTTAATAATAAACTGAGTCTTGAACAGCGACAAGAAATTGATGCTCAAACGGCTCGTCTGAATGAAGAAATTTTTTCTCAGTCTTTTCTAAGTTTAAAGATTGATAAGGATTTAGCTATTTCTGTTTTATTTGCAACTATGTCTACCATTACACATAAGGATCAGTTACCTGTTGATATTGAACAAGTTTTTGATTTTATGATTGAAAATTTGGTGGAAGTCATTTTTGAATAAAAGCTGAAAGATGGGGGCTTTGGCTTGGAAATTCCACCTTCAATATAATAAGAAGTGCTTTCATTTCCTAAGAAATATTTTGTAAGCGGGCCATAAAATTCTTGAAAAAGATTTCAAAAGGTGATATAATATCAACTTGTAAGGGTTATCACAATAACTCAAAAAGAATTATTTAAAAGGAGAGTCTAACTATGGCTTCTAAAGATTTCCACATTGTAGCAGAAACAGGTATTCACGCACGTCCAGCAACTTTGTTGGTTCAAACTGCTAGCAAATTCGCTTCAGACATCACGCTTGAATACAAAGGTAAATCAGTAAACCTGAAATCAATTATGGGTGTTATGAGTCTTGGTGTAGGTCAAGGTGCGGACGTAGTTATCTCAGCTGAAGGTGCAGATGCAGACGATGCCATCGCTGCAATCTCCGAAACAATGGAAAAAGAAGGATTGGCTTAATATGACAGAAATGCTTAAAGGAATTGCAGCATCTGACGGTGTTGCCGTTGCTAAGGCATATCTATTAGTTCAACCGGATTTATCATTTGAGACTGTTTCAGTCGAAGATACGAATGCAGAAGAGGCTCGTTTGGATGCAGCTCTTGAAGCTTCACAGAACGAGCTTTCTGTTATCCGTGAGAAAGCAGTAGATAGCCTTGGTGAGGAAGCCGCTCAGGTATTTGACGCTCACTTAATGGTACTTGCTGACCCTGAAATGGTTGGGCAAATCAAAGAAACAATCCGTGCGAAAAAGACCAATGCAGAAGCTGGTCTGAAAGAAGTAACGGACATGTTTATCACTCTCTTTGAAAACATGGACGACAATCCATATATGCAGGAACGTGCGGCAGATATCCGCGACGTGACCAAACGTGTTCTTGCTAACCTTTTGGGCAAGAAATTGCCAAACCCAGCGTCTATCAATGAAGAATCAGTTGTGATCGCTCATGACTTGACTCCTTCTGATACAGCACAGCTGGATAAGAAATTCGTTAAAGCTTTTGTAACCAATATCGGCGGCCGGACAAGCCACTCTGCTATCATGGCGCGTACGCTTGAAATCGCAGCAGTATTGGGAACTAATAACATTACTGAGCTTGTAAAAGACGGCGATGTGATTGCAGCTAATGGTATCACTGGTGAAGTGATTATCAACCCAACTGAAGATCAAATCTCAGCATTCAAAGCAGCTGGTGAGGCTTATGCTAAGCAAAAAGCTGAATGGGAATTGCTTAAAGATGCTCAGACTGTGACTGCAGATGGCAAGCACTTCGAATTGGCAGCCAATATCGGTACGCCAAAAGACGTTGAAGGTGTCAATGCTAACGGTGCAGAAGCAGTTGGTCTTTACCGGACTGAGTTCCTTTATATGGATTCTCAGGACTTCCCGACAGAAGATGAGCAGTATGAAGCATACAAGGCTGTGCTTGAAGGAATGAATGGAAAACCAGTAGTTGTTCGTACAATGGACATTGGTGGAGATAAGGAGCTTCCTTACTTCGATATGCCGCATGAAATGAACCCATTCCTTGGTTTCCGTGCTTTGCGTATCTCTATCTCTGAAACTGGCGATGCTATGTTCCGTACACAAATTCGCGCTCTCTTGCGTGCTTCTGTACATGGACAATTGCGCATCATGTTCCCAATGGTAGCCCTTCTGACAGAATTCCGCAAAGCTAAAGCGGTTTATGACGAAGAGAAAGCTAAGCTGCAGGCTGAAGGCGTTGCAGTAGCAGACAATATCCAAGTGGGTATCATGATTGAAATTCCAGCAGCAGCTATGCTGGCGGATCAATTTGCTAAGGAAGTAGACTTCTTCTCTATCGGTACCAACGACTTGATCCAGTACACTATGGCAGCTGACCGGATGAATGAGCAAGTCTCTTACCTCTATCAACCTTACAACCCATCTATCCTTCGCTTGATCAACAATGTTATCAAGGCAGCTCATGCTGAAGGCAAGTGGGCAGGTATGTGTGGAGAAATGGCCGGCGACCAAACAGCGGTACCATTGCTCGTAGGTATGGGCTTGGATGAATTCTCTATGAGTGCGACTTCTGTTCTTCGGACTCGTAGCCTCATGAAGAAGCTGGATACGAAGAAGATGGAAGAACTGGCTCAGCGTGCACTGACTGAATGTGCAACGATGGAAGAAGTTCTTGAGCTTGAAAAAGAATATCTTGACTTCGATTAATCTGAAAAATTAAGATCAGGAAAAATTTCCTGGTCTTTTTTTGTTGTAGCTTCATAGTAAGAGGGAGCAAAAAGTGGAAACCAAAGAAAAAATTGCAAATAAGCAAGTAGAATATGAACAAACTAAGATTATCTATTTAATTTGTGAAAAAATTCCTTAAATTTACGGATTTTAGTTGAAATTTTCAGAAAATTTGGTAAAATAATATTTAATAACATTTTGGAGGGGACAAGTGACACAATATAAAAACTATATAAATGGAGAGTGGAAAGTTTCTGAAAATGAAATTACCATCTCATCTCCTATCAACAATGAGATTTTAGGAACTGTGCCTGCCATGACTCAGGCAGAGGTTGACTATGCGATGGAGAGCGCTCGTGCGGCTTTGCCAGCTTGGCGAGCTCTTTCAGCAGTTGAGCGTGCAGCTTATTTGCATAAGGTTGCGGATATTTTGGAGCGCGATCAGGAGAAGATTGGCGAAATTCTTGCAAAAGAAGTTGCCAAGGGGATCAAAGCGGCAGTCGGAGAGGTAGTCCGGACAGCAGACTTGATTCGCTATGCGGCTGAAGAGGGCATTCGTATTCACGGTCAGGTTATGGAAGGCGGCGGCTTTGAAGCTGCCAGCAAGAAAAAATTGGCTGTGGTCCGTCGTGAGCCTGTAGGAGTTGTACTAGCCATTGCGCCATTTAACTACCCAGTCAACCTGTCTGGTTCCAAAATTGCTCCTGCCCTTATCGGCGGAAATGTCGTGATGTTTAAGCCACCTACTCAAGGTTCAATCTCTGGTCTGCTCTTGGCTCAGGCTTTTGCTGAGGCTGGTCTGCCTGCTGGTGTTTTCAATACCATCACAGGACGTGGTTCAGAAATCGGGGATTACATCATTGAGCATAAGGAAGTAAACTACATTAACTTTACTGGCTCCACTCCAATCGGTGAGCGCATCGGTAAGTTAGCTGGTATGCGTCCAATTATGTTAGAATTGGGTGGTAAGGATGCTGCAGTTGTGCTGGAAGATGCTGACTTGGAGCATGCAGCTAAGCAGATTGTTGGCGGGGCATACAGTTATTCCGGTCAGCGCTGTACGGCTATTAAACGTGTCATTGTCATGGAGAGCGTAGCGGATAAATTAGCAGCGCTGATTAAGGCAGAGGTAGAGAAACTGACGGTTGGTGATCCCTTTGATAATGCGGATATCACACCAGTCATTGATAACGCATCAGCAGATTTCATCTGGGGCTTGATTGAAGATGCTCAAGAAAAGGGAGCGTCAGCCTTGACGGAAATCAAACGTGAAGCAAATCTCATCTGGCCTGCCTTGTTTGACCATGTGACACTGGATATGAAATTAGCTTGGGAAGAGCCATTTGGTCCTGTTCTTCCGATTATTCGTGTGACTTCCGTTGAGGAGGCTATCCAGATCTGTAACCAGTCAGAATTTGGTCTTCAATCTTCAGTCTTTACAAATGATTTCCCGAAAGCATTTGAAATTGCTGAGAAACTGGAAGTGGGTACTGTACACATCAATAATAAGACCCAACGTGGTCCAGATAACTTCCCATTCCTTGGAGTTAAGGGATCTGGAGCCGGAGTGCAAGGGATTCGTTACAGTATCGAAGCGATGACACAAGTGAAATCCATCGTGTTTGATGTGAAATAATGAGAAAGGCGGCTTTGTGCGGCCTTTTTTCTTACCTTGATGAACTTGTGAATTTAACAAGATTATCGAACCATTTGAAAAGAATCAAGCATTTATATGTTTAATTGCTTATTATTTTAAAATGTAAATTTACATATTGGTCTATATCTTTATGAAAATTTTCATCCTCTGCTTATTTGGGATAGCTCCTATATTTAGCGAAAAAGGAATTAAAAGATATCGATAGGCACAAAATGCAGTGGTTTCTATCTTATTTATTACTAATTTCAGCTAATGTTCGGTTTTAGTAATTTTCCGTAAGGATATTTGAAATTTACTTGAAAAAGAGATAAAAATAATGTAGAATAGTATTATAGAAAACGCTTACAAATAGAAAGGTGATTGCATGGATAAGAACGAAGCATTAAGAACCTTTACAACAGGTGAAAACTTTCATTTGCAGCATTATCTAGGGGCGCATCAGGATGAAGTAGACGGCAAGTCTGGCTACTCTTTCCGTGTTTGGGCGCCTAATGCTCAGAGTGTCCATTTGATTGGAGATTTCACCAATTGGTATGAAGAGCAGATTCCTATGGTCCGAAATGAAGCGGGCGTTTGGGAAGTCTTCACGGAGCTGCCTAAGGAAGGAGATATTTACAAGTACAATATCAAGCGCAGCAGTGGTCAGGAAATTTTGAAAATTGATCCGCTGGCTATCTATCTGGAAGAGCGTCCGGGCACGGGAGCAGTCATTCGCACTATTCCTGAGAAGAAGTGGAAGGACGGTCTTTGGCTGGCACGCCGGAAGCGCTGGGGCTTCTTCTCTCGGCCAGTCAATATCTATGAAGTGCATGCTGGATCTTGGAAACGCAATGAAGACGGCAGCCCTTATAGCTTTGCCCAGTTAAAAGAAGACTTGATTCCTTATCTGGTGGAGATGAACTACACACATGTGGAATTCATGCCGCTTATGGCTCATCCGCTGGGACTTAGCTGGGGCTATCAACTCATGGGCTACTTTGCCTTTGAGCACACCTATGGCACGCCTGAGGAGTTTCAGGACTTCGTAGAAGAATGCCACTTGAACAATATCGGGGTCATTGTGGACTGGGTACCAGGTCACTTCACTATTAATGATGATGCTTTGGCCTACTATGATGGGACACCGACTTTCGAGTATCAGGACCACGATCGCGCCCATAACTATGGCTGGGGTGCTCTCAACTTTGATTTGGGTAAGAATCAGGTTCAGTCTTTCTTGATTTCCAGTATAAAATTTTGGATTGATTTTTATCATCTGGACGGAATTCGGGTTGATGCTGTCAGCAATATGCTCTATCTGGACTATGACAGCGGTCCTTGGCAGCCAAATAAAGATGGCGGCAATCGCAACTATGAAGGTTATTACTTCCTGCAACGCCTCAATACGGTTATCAAATTAGCTCATCCTGATGTCATGATGATTGCAGAGGAAA
The DNA here is from genome assembly GCF_963528215.1 of uncultured Streptococcus sp. Classification (GTDB taxonomy): domain Bacteria; phylum Bacillota; class Bacilli; order Lactobacillales; family Streptococcaceae; genus Streptococcus. The sequence continues at coordinate 61,970 of NZ_CAURVL010000002.1, read as the reverse complement.
GTTCCTCAGAGACCAAGATTACTGGTATGAGAGAGCTGGGTGGTCTTGGATTTGACTACAAGTGGAATATGGGCTGGATGAATGATATCCTTCGTTTCTACGAAGAAGATCCGATTTATCGTAAGTACGATTTTAATCTAGTGACATTCAGCTTTATGTACGCTTTCTCTGAAAACTTCCTCCTGCCATTCTCGCATGATGAAGTGGTTCACGGCAAGAAGAGTCTCATGCACAAGATGTGGGGTGACCGTTACAATCAATTTGCAGGGCTCCGCAACTTGCTGACCTATCAGATCTGTCATCCGGGCAAGAAATTGCTCTTTATGGGTTCAGAATTTGGTCAGTTCCTAGAATGGAAGTCAGAAGAGCAGCTAGAATGGTCGAATCTGGATGATCAGATGAACAAGAAGATGCAGGGCTTCACTGCTGCACTCAATGCCTTCTATAAAGACAATCGTCCGCTTTGGGAGATTGATCTGAGCTACGATGGCATCGAAATCATTGATGCGGATAATACCGATCAAAGTGTCCTCTCCTTTATCCGTAAGACAGAAAAAGGAGACATGTTAGTTTGTGTATTCAATATGGCACCGGTGGAGCGGAAGAACTTTACCATCGGTGTTCCAGTGGAAGCCATTTATGAAGAGGTATGGAACACTGAATTAGAAGAATGGGGAGGTGTTTGGAAGGAACATAACGAAACAGTTCAGTCTCAAGAAGGACTTTGGAAAGATTATCCACAGACCTTGACCTTTACACTGCCAGCTCTTGGAGCCAGCATCTGGAAGATCAAGCGTCGGATTGCTCGCAAAAATGTTAAAAAAGATTCCACAAAGGAGTAATAGTCTATGAAGAATGAAATGCTAGCTTTGATTCTTGCCGGCGGGCAAGGAACTCGTCTTGGAAAGCTCACACAGAGTATCGCAAAACCTGCGGTACAGTTTGGCGGTCGCTATCGTATTATTGACTTCGCCTTGTCTAACTGTGCCAACTCCGGTATTCACAATGTCGGTGTCATTACTCAATACCAACCACTAGCTCTGAACAGTCATATCGGAAATGGTTCTAGCTGGGGTCTCGATGGTATTAACTCAGGCGTGTCCATTCTTCAGCCTTATTCTGCGAGCGAAGGAAATCGTTGGTTTGAAGGTACCAGCCATGCGATTTATCAAAATATCGACTATATCGACAGTATCAATCCTGAATATGTCCTGATTTTGTCTGGGGACCATATCTACAAGATGGACTATGATGACATGCTTCAATCTCACAAGGACAACAATGCCAGCTTGACAGTAGCCGTTCTGGATGTGCCTCTCAAAGAAGCCAGCCGTTTTGGTATCATGAATACAGATGCTAATAATCGGATTGTTGAATTTGAAGAAAAACCAGAACATCCTAAGTCAACCAAGGCTTCTATGGGGATTTATATCTTTGACTGGCAGCGTCTGCGCAATATGCTGGTAGCTGCTGAGAAGAGCAATGTGGATATGTCTGACTTTGGTAAGAATGTTATCCCTAACTACCTTGAATCTGGCGAAAGCGTTTATGCTTATGATTTTGAAGGCTATTGGAAAGACGTTGGTACAGTAGAGTCTCTCTGGGAAGCCAACATGGAATACATCAGCCCAGAAAATGCTCTGGATAGCCGCAATCGTCGCTGGAAAATTTATTCTCGCAACTTGATTTCTCCGCCAAACTTCATCAGTGAAAATTCCCATGTAGAAGATTCGCTGGTCGTTGATGGCTGTTTCGTTGACGGTACAGTAAAACACTCTATTCTTTCTACTGGCGCTCAGGTCAAAAAGGGAGCAGTCATTGAAGACTCTGTCATCATGAGTGGAGCTGTTATTGGCAAAGACGCTAAGATTAAGCGAGCCATTATCGGCGAAGGTGCGATCATCTCTGATGGTGTAGAGATTGATGGTACAGAGGAAGTATATGTTGTCGGATACAACGAGAAAGTGGGGGTACCAAAAGATGAAGATTGATAAATACTCAGCAATTTTAGGAAACACAGTCGGCTTCCATGATATGTCAACTCTGACAAATCATCGTCCAGTAGCCAGTTTGCCATTCGGTGGGAAATACCGCTTGATTGACTTCCCGCTTTCAAGTCTTGCCAATGCTGGTATCCGCAGTGTCTTTGGTATCTTCCAGCAGGACAATATCAGCTCTGTTTTTGACCATATTCGTTCTGGTCGTGAGTGGGGTCTTTCTACCTTGCTCAGCCATTATTACCTGGGAATTTACAATACCCGTGTAGAAAGCTCTACAGTCGGTGAGGAATACTATAAGCAGCTTTTGATCTACCTCAAACGCTCTGGTTCCAACCAAACGGTCGCTCTCAACTGCGATATCTTGGTTAATATTGACCTCAATCAAGTTTTCCACTTGCACAATACAACAGAGCAGCCGATTACAGTTGTCTATAAGAAATTGCACAAGGAAAATATTTCGGATGTGAATGCTGTCCTAGATATTGACGAAACGGACCATGTCAGAGGTCATAAACTCTTTGATGGTCGAGAAAATACTGAGCTCTTCAATATGTCTACAGACATCTTCGTGGTAGATACTCCATGGCTGATTGAAAAGCTGGAAGAAGAAGCTAAGAAAGAGCATCCGCAAAAACTGCGCTATGTCCTGCGTGATTTAGCAACTCAGGAAAGGGCATTTGCCTACGAATATACAGGCTATCTGGCGAATATCTATTCTGTAGAGACCTACTACAGATCCAATATTGATATGCTTGAAAGTAAAAAATTCTACTCTCTCTTCAGTCCGAATCAAAAGATTTACACCAAGGTTAAGAATGAAGAGCCAACTTACTATGCTGAGTCTTCAAAAGTATCTCGCTCCCAGTTTGCGTCAGGAAGCATTGTGGAAGGTGAAGTTATCAATTCTGTGATTTCGCGGAATACCAAGATTAAGACTGGAAGCAGTGTTAAATCCAGTGTTCTCTTCCCTCGAGTCAAAGTTGGAGAAAATGCAACTGTTGAGTACGCGATTGTGGATAAGGGTGTTGAAATTGCCGAAGGAGTGGTGATTCGAGGAACAGCAGAAGACCCAATCGTAGTCAAGAAGGGCCAAAAAGTTACAGAGGACATTATTCGATGAAGATTTTATTTGCAGCAGCAGAAGGAGCCCCATTTTCTAAGACAGGTGGTTTGGGAGACGTTATCGGCGCTCTCCCCAAATCACTGGTCAAGGCTGGCCATGAAGTTGGTGTTATTCTGCCTTACTATGACATGACCCATGCTAAATTTGGCGACCAAGTGGAAGACCTTTTCTACTTTGAAGTCAGTGTTGGCTGGCGCCGTCAGTATGTTGGGGTCAAGCGACTGGTCTTGAACGGTGTGTCCTTCTATTTTATTGACAATCAGCATTATTTCTTCCGCGGCCATGTTTACGGGGATTTTGATGATGGTGAGCGTTTTGCTTACTTCCAGTTAGCAGCCGTAGAATTAATGGAGCGGATTGATTTTATTCCAGATGTTCTGCATGTTCACGATTATCATACAGCTATGATTCCTTTCTTGGTTAAGGAAAAATACCATTGGATTCAAGCCTATCAGAATATCAAGACTGTCTTAACTATCCATAATCTGGAGTTCCAAGGTCAATTTCCTGACAGTATGCTTTGGGAACTGTTTGGAGTGGGCTATGAGCGCTATGCAGACGGAACCCTGCGTTGGAATGACTGTCTCAACTGGATGAAGGCTGGTATTCTCTATGCGGATCGAGTGACAACTGTATCACCAAGCTATGCAGGTGAAATCCGGACACCAGAATTTGGTTGCAATTTGGATCAAATCCTGCGGATGGAGTCCGGTAAATTGGTCGGAATTGTCAATGGTATTGATACGGATATCTATAATCCAGAAACGGATCCGCTATTAGCCCACCACTTTGACAAATCAGACTTATCTGGTAAACTAGAAAATAAGCGAGCTTTGCAAGAGCGAGTTGGTCTGCCTGTGCGTGATGATGTGCCGGTTGTTGGGATTGTTTCCCGCCTGACACGTCAGAAAGGCTTTGATCTGGTAGTGGAAGAGTTGCACAATCTCCTTCAGGAAGATGTGCAGATTATCCTCTTGGGAACAGGCGATCCAGCTTTTGAGCAGGCTTTTGCTTGGTTTGGTCATGCCTATCCTGATAAGCTTTCAGCTAATATTCTCTTTGATGTGACCTTGGCTCAGGAGATCTATGCTGCCAGCGATATTTTCCTCATGCCAAGCCGCTTCGAGCCTTGTGGCCTGTCACAAATGATGGCTATGCGCTATGGAACCTTGCCTTTGGTGCATGAAGTGGGCGGTCTGCGTGATACCGTAGAGCCTTACAATGCCTATACAGGACAGGGAACTGGCTTTAGCTTCAATAACTTTTCTGGCTACTGGCTGACTTGGACCTTCAAGGAAGCACTGAGGCTTTATGTCGATGACAAGGAAGCTTGGAAATCTCTGCAAGAGCAGGCGATGGAGAGAGACTTCTCTTGGGATACAGCTAGCCAGGCTTACAGTGATTTATATCAATCACTTCTATAACATTTACTTCGGAATCAGTGTAAACAAATCCTCTCTTGTCCATGGGACAAGGGAGGATTTCCGTGAGAATTACATTTTTATATATTATCATACTGTTTTGGAGCTCTGTTTTTAGCTTGTGGCTGAAGCGAGCGTTTCCCATCTTGATTGAAAAAAAGTATTCCTGCGTTTAAAAACTGTTTCCCACTTTTAAGAAAGGGAGATAACCACCCACCATGGAACTGACAAAAGAACGTTTTATTAGAGATTTTAAGGACATGCTGCACGAACGGACGCTGATTAAGGTTGCTGATGCGACTTCATTGGAGCTGTTTCAGGCTCTGGCCAGCACTGTCCGTAAATATATCACGCCCCTGTGGCTGGAGCGTCGCAATCAGTTGATTGAGCAGCAGCAAAAGACAGCTTATTACTTTTCTATCGAGTTTCTTCCAGGACGCATGCTGGAAACCAATCTGCTCAACTTAGGTATCCTCGATACAGTCAAGGAAGGCTTTGCTGATTTGGGCGTTGACTTTGAGGATGTTAAGAATGCTGAGTATGACATGGCCTTGGGGAATGGCGGTCTGGGCCGCTTGGCGGCAGCCTTTATGGACTCGCTGGCAACCACCGGCTATCCAGGATTTGGAAATGGGATTCGCTATCGCTATGGACTCTTTAAGCAACGCATCGTAGATGGCTATCAGGTAGAAATTCCAGATGATTGGTTTGGCAGTCTGGGAAATGTCTGGGAAACTCGCAAGGACCATGATATTGTTGATGTTAAAATCTTCGGAAATGTTTCCCTCCATGCCAATGAAAAGGGCCGGATTGTGCCACTTTATGAGAATTCCAAAATCCTGCGGGCCGTTCCTTACGATGTGCCGCAGATTGGCTTTGGTAATGACATTGTCAACAATCTCCGTCTTTGGGATGTTGAAATTCCAGAAGAGCATGAACTGGACTATCCGACCATTGAAGCCCGTCGCCGAGTGCAAGACATCACTGCTATTCTCTACCCAGACGATTCTAGTTATGAAGGTAAAGAACTGCGCTTGATCCAGGAATACTTCATGACCAGTGCAGGTCTGCAGACCATTATCAAATCCTACCTCAAGCAAGGTCGTCCGCTCAAGGATATCCATGAAAAGGTCTCTGTCCACATCAACGATACCCACCCAGCGGTTGCACCGGCTGAGTTTATGCGTCTCTTGATGGATGAATACGATTTGGAATGGGCAGATGCTTGGAATGCTACGGTTAAAACTATGAGCTACACCAACCATACCATTCTGTCTGAAGCCTTGGAAAAATGGGATGCAGAGCTCTTTAAGAATGTCCTGCCGCGGGTTTATCAGATTATCCTAGAAATCGACAACCGTTATGTAGCTGAAATGGCTGGGCGTGGCCTTGATCCGCAGGTCATCGAAAATACTCGAATTGTCAAGGATAATCAAATCCACATGGCTCACTTGGCTATCATCGGTGGCCACTCAATCAATGGGGTTGCTAAACTTCACACCGAACTGCTCAAAGAAGACACCTTGCGTGATTTCTATAGCATTTACCCAGAGAAGTTTAATAACAAGACCAACGGGATTATCCAGCGTCGCTGGCTGCAAATTGCGGACCAGCCTCTGTCAGCTGAGATTGATAAGCTGATTGGTAAGGAGTGGAGAAGAGATATCCATGAGCTGCGTAAGCTTTTGGAATTCAAGGATGACAAGCAAGTGCTGGGCGATTTCTATCGGGTTAAGCAAGAAGCCAAGGCTCGTCTGGCTGACTTCATCAAGGAATCAACAGGAGTGGAAGTCTCTACAGAAGCTATCTTTGATGTACAGGTGAAACGCCTCCACGCTTATAAGCGTCAGCTGCTTAACCTGCTTCATATCATCAAACTCTACTGGGATCTCAAGGACAATCCAGACAAGGATATGGTTCCGCGCGTCTTTATCTTCGGTGCCAAGGCTGCTCCGGGCTACCACTTTGCCAAGTCGGTCATCAAGCTGATTAATGAAGTAGCCAATCTGGTCAACAAGGATGAAAGCCTGCAAGGAAAACTTAAGGTTGTCTTCTTGGAAAACTACCGAGTCAGCCTGGCTGAGCTCATCATTCCGGCTGCGGATGTATCTGAGCAGATTTCTCTAGCTTCCAAGGAAGCATCTGGTACTTCCAACATGAAGTTCATGATGACAGGCGCCATTACCTTGGCTACTCTGGACGGAGCCAATATCGAAATCAAGGACGAGGTCGGTGACGATAACATTGTCATCTTCGGGATGGACAAGGACCAAGTTTACGAGCACTATGCCCGCCATGATTACTACTCACGCGGTGTCTATGAGAGCAATCCAGATATTCGCCGGGTAGTCGATACCTTTGTCAACGGCACTATTCCAAATGTCCGTGAAGAAGGATCTGAAATCTACGAAGCCCTCATCACCCACAATGACGAATACTTTCTCTTGGAAGACTTCCATTCTTATGTGGAAGCGCAAGAGAAGATTGATGCTCTCTATCGTGACAAAGAAAAATGGGCCCGCATGAGCTTGATTAATATCGCTACATCCGACAAGTTTACCTCAGATGATACCATTGAGCAATATGCCAAGGAAATCTGGAACTTGGAGAAATAATACTCTTCAGAAAACATGAATACTAAGAGATTGGGGCCTGGGTCTCAGTCTCTTTTGCTATCCATCTACCATCTTGTCGAGAAATATGCTATAGTAGAGAAAGTATGAGAGTCCAACTTTTAGAAAAGCAGGGTAAGCAAGCATGAAAGACTACACCATTTTTTATCAACAATTAACGGCTCCCTTTCGCAGTCGCCCTCAGTGGCTGAAAGGGCTGGTTTACTTCAATCGGGGAATGACCCTGTTCATACCTATTGTTTATGGTTTCGTTCTAATCAGCGCCTTTCTGACGGAAGGCTGGAAAGGGTTGATTACTTTTTTCTTCCTGCCAGCTATTGGATTTGGTCTGTTGTCAGCTATTCGTAAACGGCTGAATCAAGCACGTCCTTACGAGAAATTGCCTATTCAACCCTTGTTGGCCAAGGATACATCAGGCAAGTCCATGCCCAGCCGCCATGTCTTTTCGGCGACAGTGATTTCCATGTGCCTACTCTACTTTTTCTGGTTGCCTGGGCTCCTCTGCCTCTTGCTTTCAGCAGGGCTGGCCGCAGTGCGCGTGATTGGCGGAGTGCACTATCCAAAGGATGTGCTGGTCGGCTATCTTTGCGGCATTTTTTGGGGAGCTTTACTCTTTTTATTATAAAGGACCTGTTTTCGGCAGAGAGTAGACAAAGGACCTCCAGCTATATTATAATAGAAGCGGCAACAACCGTTTCGACACCAAGGGCTATTCCTTGCTGGATGTGAAAAATATTTAAGGAGAATACTATGTCAGAACCATTATTTCTACAGTCTGTGATGCAGGAGAAGATTTGGGGCGGCACCAAGCTGTGCGATGTCTTTGGCTATGAAATTCCCAGTGACCATGTAGGGGAGTACTGGGCTATCTCGGCTCATCCCAATGGTGTGTCAACCGTCAAGAACGGACGATTTGCCGGCCAGAAGTTAGATGCGCTCTATGCCGAGCACCGTGAACTTTTTGGCAATCGTTCGGAACCTGTCTTTCCGCTTTTGACCAAGATTTTAGATGCCAATGACTGGCTTAGTGTTCAGGTCCATCCCGATGATGCCTATGGACTGGAGCACGAAGGGGAATTTGGTAAGACTGAATGCTGGTATGTCATTGCTGCAGATGAAGGAGCAGAGATTATCTATGGTCACAATGCCAAGAGCAAGGAAGAGCTGCGCCAGCAGATTGAGAGCAAGGATTGGGACCATCTCTTGACAAAAATTCCGGTCAAGGCTGGTGACTTTTTCTATGTACCAAGTGGCACCATGCATGCCATTGGTTCGGGGATTTTGATTTTAGAAACTCAGCAGTCCAGTGATACAACCTATCGTGTCTATGACTTTGATCGTAAGGACGATGCTGGCAATCTTCGCGAGCTGCATTTGGAGCAGTCTATTGATGTTTTGACTATCGGTAAGCCAGCCAATAGCCGTCCTGTTACCATTCAGGCAGATAGTTTGACTTCTACTCTTTTGGTGGCCAATGACTTCTTTGCTGTTTACAAGTGGGATATTGCCGGTTCAGTCAATTTTAAAAAGACAGCAGACTACAGCTTGGTCAGTATCTTGGAAGGTATCGGTGAGCTAGAAGTTGATGGTGCTGTCTATTCGCTCGAAAAAGGGGAGCATTTCATCCTGCCAAGCGATGTCACAGAATGGATTTTGTCTGGAGATTTGCAGCTGATTGTCAGCCATCCATAATCGTAGAAAAATCAAGAGCAAATAATCGCTTTGCTCTTTTTTCTTTTAAAAATATAGGAAATAAGTAAAATTCTAGCTAGTTTCTTCCTATTTACATAGCAGAATAGTTTGTATGTTGATAATTATTTAATTGATTTTGGTAAAAAATTTTATATAACAAAAGAAAAAAACAAAAAACGCTTACAATTGTGTAAAAGATTGACTATTCGATATTTTAGGAGTAAACTAAGGAAGTAAATTTTAAAATATAAAGGAGAAGTCATCATGAATTTAACATATTTAGGACTTTGTTTGGCCTGCTTGGGCGTATCAATTGCTGAAGGTATGATTATGAGTAATCTATTTAAGGCAGCAGCTCGTCAACCAGAAATTATCGGTCAATTGAGAAGCCTCCTAATCTTGGGAGTAGCCTTTGTTGAAGGTACTTTCTTTGTAACGCTGGCTATGTCCTTTGTTATCAAATAAGAAAGGATTCTCTTTAGAAAAGGGGGTGTCATCTGTTGGAAGAAAGTATGAATCCAACTATCAATGTCGGTCCTGTGACCTTTGATTTGACCCTGCTGGCCATGACTCTGCTGACGGTGTTTGTAACTTTTGGACTTGTTTATTGGGCAAGTCGAAAGATGACGATTAAGCCGTCAAGAAAGCAGAATGCTTTGGAATATATCTATGATTTTGTCATTGATTTTACCAAGGGAAACGTTGGCGAGCATTATATGAAGAATTACTCGCTTTTTCTATTCTCCCTCTTTCTTTTCGTGGCTGTGGCGAATAACTTGGGATTGATGGCTAAGGTTCAGACAACCAATGGTTTCAATCTCTGGACATCGCCGACAGCCAATCTCGCTTTTGACCTAGGCTTCTCTCTTTTAGTGACGATTTTCTGTCATGTGGAAGGAGTCCGACGTCAAGGGATAAAAGGATATCTAAAAGGTTTTGTGACTCCAGGTATCATGACACCCATGAATATCTTGGAAGAATTTACCAATTTTGCTTCGCTAGCCTTGCGGATTTATGGGAATATTTTTGCAGGTGAAGTATTGGCTGGTTTGCTCTTGACTTGGGCACATCAAGCAGCGTATTGGTATCCAATTGCCTTTATTATGAACATGGTTTGGACTGGTTTTTCCATCTTCATTTCCTGTATCCAAGCCTATGTTTTTACCATGCTAACATCTATGTATCTTGGTAAAAAGATTAATGGTGAGGTAGAATAAAAAGAAAGGATAGATAAGATGAACATAACCGTAGGTGAAATTATTGGCAACTTTATCTTGATTGCCGGCTCCTTTCTTCTTTTAGTATTTCTCATTAAGAAGTTTGCCTGGGGCAATATTATCGGGATTTTAGATCAGCGTGCTCAAAAGATTTCAGACGATATTGATGGTGCAGAAGCTGCTCGTAAGAAGGCAGAAGACTTGGCGCAAAAGCGCGAGGAAGCTCTGGCAGGTAGTCGGGTCGAAGCAGTTTCTATCGTTGAGACTGCTAAGGAGACAGCTGAGAAGAATAAGGCTGGAATCCTAGCTAATGCAGCAGAAGAAGCAGGGCGCTTGAAGGCTAAAGCCAATCAGGAAATTGCCCAAAACAAGGCAGAGGCTATGAGCAGCATCAAAGGAGAAGTGGCTGACTTGACAGTGACTCTGGCTAGTAAGATTTTGAGTCAGGAGCTGGATAAGGAATCTCAGAGCGAGCTCATTGACCGCTATATCAAACAGTTAGGAGATGCCTGATGGATAAGAAGCAATATGCAATCATTGAGAAATATGCTTTGCCTTTTGTTCAGACGGTCTTTGAAAAAGGTCAGCAAGAAGATGTTTTTGAAAAACTGAGTCAGATTAAGGCTGTTTTCGCGGAGACCGTCCTTGCTGACTTTTTGTCACATATCGGCATCAGTGACCATGAGAAAGAAAAGAGTCTGCGGCTCTTTCAAAACTCAGGCTCCCAGCTGCTTGATAATCTGATTGAAATTGTCATTCTCAATCATCGTGAGGACCTCTTTTATGAGATTGTACTGGAGAGTCAGCACCAGCTTGAAAAGATCAGCAATGAGTTTGAGGTGACGCTGCGCTCTGTTCAGCCTTTGACAGCCAGTCAGAAGGAGAAGATTCGGCCGATTATTGAGCAGAAAATGGGACTAAAGGTTCGCTCGCTCAAGGAAGAATTGGACAGCAGCTTGATTGGCGGCTTTGTCATCTCTGCCAATAACAAAACAATTGATGCAAGTATAAAACGTCAATTGCAAGTCGTTAAAGAAAAATTGAAATAGAAAGTGGTGTGAATTTTGGCGATTAACGCACAAGAAATCAGCGCTTTAATTAAGCAACAAATTGAAAATTTCCAGCCAAATTTTGACGTCACAGAAACAGGGGTCGTCACTTATATTGGTGATGGAATCGCGCGTGCTCATGGACTGGATAAGGCTATGAGCGGAGAGCTCTTAATCTTTGAAAATGGCTCTTATGGTATGGCGCAAAATTTAGAGTCAACCGATGTTGGGATTATCATCTTGGGAGACTTTACAGACATTCGTGAGGGAGATACCATTCGCCGGACTGGCAAAATCATGGAAGTTCCTGTGGGCGAGGCCTTGATTGGGCGGGTTGTTGATCCGCTGGGTCGACCTGTTGATGGACTTGGTGACATTGTCACAGATAAGACACGCCCGGTTGAAACACCGGCTCCGGGTGTCATGCAGCGTAAGTCAGTATCTGAGCCTTTGCAGACAGGGCTCAAGGCTATTGATGCCTTGGTTCCGATTGGCCGTGGGCAACGGGAGCTGATTATTGGGGACCGTCAGACTGGGAAGACAACCATTGCCATTGATGCCATCCTGAACCAGAAAGGTCAGGATATGATTTGTATCTATGTGGCAATTGGTCAGAAAGAATCTACCGTCCGTACACAGGTAGAAACGCTCCGTCAGTATGGTGCTTTGGACTATACGATTGTCGTGACAGCCTCTGCTTCACAGCCGTCGCCTTTGCTTTTCTTGGCGCCTTATGCTGGTGTAGCGATGGCAGAAGAGTTTATGTACAATGGCAAGCATGTTTTGATTGTCTATGATGACTTGTCCAAGCAGGCTGTGGCTTACCGTGAACTGTCTCTCCTGCTCCGTCGTCCGCCAGGCCGTGAGGCCTTTCCTGGAGATGTTTTCTATCTGCATAGCCGTCTCTTGGAGCGTTCAGCCAAGGTTTCTGATGAGTTGGGCGGTGGTTCGATTACAGCTCTGCCATTTATTGAAACGCAGGCAGGAGACATTTCGGCCTATATCGCGACCAACGTGATTTCAATCACTGACGGACAAATTTTCCTCAGCGACAGCTTGTTCAATGCTGGGGTACGTCCGGCTATCGATGCAGGTTCTTCTGTATCCCGGGTTGGGGGCTCTGCCCAAATCAAGGCTATGAAGAAAGTAGCTGGAACCTTGCGTATCGACCTGGCTTCTTATCGGGAGCTTGAGGCCTTTACTAAGTTTGGTAGTGATTTGGATGCGGCAACGCAGGCCAAGCTCAATCGTGGCCGCAGGACTGTAGAAGTCTTGAAGCAGCCGATTCACGAGCCGCTGCCGGTTGAAAAGCAGGTAGTGATTCTCTATGCTTTGACCCATGGTTTCTTAGACAGTGTGCCAGTAGACGATATTCTGCGCTTTGAGTCAGAATTATTCGCTTATTTTGATGCACATCAAGAAAGCATTTATGAAACCATTCGGACAACGAAAGACCTTCCAAGTGAGGAAGTTCTGGATGCTGCCATTACTGAGTTTATAGACCAGTCTAGCTTCAAATAAGAATCGAGGTGTCAGATGGCAGTTTCATTAAATGATATTAAAAATAAAATTGCATCCACGAAAAACACCAGTCAAATCACCAATGCCATGCAGATGGTTTCTGCTGCTAAGTTGGGAAAGTCTGAGGAAGCAGCTAAGAACTTTCAGGTCTATGCCCAGAAAGTGCGTAAGTTGGTTACGGATATGCTGCATGGCCACGAGGCAGAAAATGCCCGTCATCACTCAATGTTAATCAGTCGGCCAGTCAAGAAATCAGCCTATATCGTCATTACTTCTGACCGCGGTCTGGTAGGTGGCTATAATGCGACTATTCTCAAGGCTTTGATGGAGCTGAAAGCTGAGTACCATCCGACAGGAGAGGACTTTGAAGTCATCTGTATCGGAAGTGTCGGTGCTGATTTCTTCCGAGCTCGGGGCATTCAGCCGGTTTATGAACTGCGTGGTCTAGCCGACCAGCCTAGCTTTGATGAGGTCCGTAAAATCATTAGCAAGACCATTGAGATGTATCAGAATGAGCTCTTCGATGAGCTCTATGTCTGCTATAACCACCATGTCAACAGTCTGACCAGTCAGATGCGGGTGGAGCAGATGCTGCCAATCATTGACTTGGACCCTAATGAAGCTGATGAAGATTATACGCTGAATCTGGAACTGGAGTCCAGTCGGGATTCTATCTTGGACCAACTGCTGCCCCAGTTTGCGGAGAGTATGATTTACGGTGCCATTATTGATGCCAAAACAGCTGAGAATGCTGCTGGTATGACTGCTATGCAGACAGCGACAGACAATGCTAAAAAAGTCATCAGTGATTTGACTATTCAGTATAACCGCGCTCGGCAGGCTGCTATTACGCAGGAAATTACTGAAATCGTGGCGGGTGCAAGTGCCCTGGAATAAGGCCACAAATGAATTAGAAATTAAACGAGGGAAAAAACATGAGCTCAGGCAAAATTGCTCAGGTTATCGGACCGGTCGTAGACGTTGCGTTTGCTGCCGGAGACAAGCTACCTGAGATAAATAATGCACTTGTAGTCTATAAAAATGATGAGAAAAAATCAAAAATCGTCCTTGAAGTAGCTCTTGAGCTTGGTGACGGTGTGGTGCGGACCATTGCCATGGAGTCGACCGATGGTTTGACGCGTGGTTTGGAGGTCTTGGATACTGGTCGTCCGATTTCTGTGCCGGTCGGCAAGGAAACTCTGGGCCGGGTGTTCAATGTCCTAGGAGACACTATTGACTTGGATGCGCCTTTTGCAGAGGATGCAGAGCGCCAGCCGATTCATAAGAAGGCACCGACCTTTGATGAACTATCGACTTCATCAGAAATCTTGGAAACAGGGATCAAGGTTATCGACCTGCTAGCTCCTTATCTGAAAGGTGGGAAAGTCGGTCTCTTTGGTGGTGCCGGAGTTGGGAAGACAGTCCTGATTCAGGAATTGATCCACAACATTGCCCAAGAGCACGGTGGGATTTCTGTCTTTACTGGTGTTGGAGAGCGGACGCGTGAAGGGAACGATCTCTACTGGGAAATGAAAGAGTCTGGCGTTATCGAAAAGACCGCCATGGTCTTCGGTCAGATGAATGAACCACCAGGAGCTCGGATGCGGGTTGCTCTTACCGGACTGACCATCGCGGAATATTTCCGTGATGTGGAAGGTCAGGACGTGCTGCTCTTTATTGACAACATCTTCCGCTTCACGCAGGCTGGTTCGGAAGTATCTGCCCTCTTGGGACGCATGCCATCAGCCGTTGGTTACCAGCCAACACTTGCTACAGAAATGGGACAGTTACAAGAACGGATTACCTCAACCAAGAAAGGTTCCGTTACTTCCATCCAGGCTATTTATGTACCAGCGGATGACTATACTGACCCAGCACCAGCGACAGCTTTTGCTCACTTGGACTCTACGACCAACCTAGAACGGAAATTGGTTCAGCTGGGGATTTATCCTGCCGTGGATCCACTCGCTTCCAGCTCGCGTGCCCTTTCTCCTGAGATTGTCGGAGAAGAGCACTATGCAGTGGCTGCAGAGGTTAAGCGGGTTCTGCAACGCTATCATGAATTGCAGGATATCATTGCTATCCTTGGTATGGATGAGTTGTCTGACGATGAGAAGACGCTGGTTGCGCGTGCGCGGCGGATTCAGTTCTTCCTGTCACAGAACTTCAATGTGGCGGAGCAATTTACCGGCCAGCCAGGCTCTTATGTACCAGTAGCTGAAACGGTTCGTGGTTTCAAGGAAATCCTTGAAGGTAAGCACGATAAGCTGCCAGAAGACGCCTTCCGTGGTGTGGGCTCCATCGAGGATGTATTGGCCAAGGCTGAGAAAATGGGATTCTAAGAGGTGAATGATGGCTCAAATGACAGTACAAATCGTGACACCGGATGGTCTTATTTATGATCACCATGCTGCATTTGTTTCCGTAAAGACCATTGATGGTGAGTTGGGGATTTTGCCCCGCCATATCAATACCATCGCTGTTTTAGAAGTGGATCAGGTTAAGGTGCGCCGGGTTGATGATGACAAGCATATCGACTGGATTGCGGTCAACGGAGGAATCATTGAAATTGCAGACAATGTCATTACCATTGTGGCGGACTCTGCTGAGCGAGCGCGAGATATCGACATTAGTCGGGCTGAGCGGGCTAAGCTCCGAGCTGAGCAAGAAATCGAAGAAGCACATGATAAGCATTTGATTGACCAAGAACGCCGGGCTAAGATTGCCCTGCAGCGGGCGATCAACCGGCTTAATGTCGGGACAAGATTATAAGAAGCTATTTTACATAGATTGATGGAAGTCATCCGTCATCTGACGAGATTTGG
Source organism: uncultured Streptococcus sp. (assembly GCF_963528215.1). Lineage (GTDB taxonomy): Bacteria > Bacillota > Bacilli > Lactobacillales > Streptococcaceae > Streptococcus. The sequence continues at coordinate 46,489 of NZ_CAURVL010000002.1, read as the reverse complement.
TTTCTTGAATACAAACTGAATACGCAAAACTGAGGCAAATCTGTCTCAGTTTTCTTTTCCAAAGAAAAAGGGCAGGACTGTTTAGTTCGTCTCTTACTCTGGTCTTGTGGTATAATAAAAGTTATGGTAGAAGTTGTTTTTAAATTATGCAGTCATTTGCTCTTTATTTTCTTTGCCTTTCATCTGCTGTCAACGGTTGTTGAGTGGGAGAGATTTTTCAAGGTTAATGCCGATAATGCGGTGAAGATTCGCTTTTTGATTCTCTTGTTTAGCATTGCCTTGGGCTATTTAGTCAGCCTTTTCTTCATTGGTATTTACGATATGAGTCGGGCGATTTTTAATGGTACTTTATAAGGTCATATTTTTGATTTTATGGTATGATAGTATGGATGATTTTAAAAATTTAGAGTAAGGAATCGGTATGGAAAAAATTATTATTCAAGGTGGAGATAATCGTTTAGTCGGAAAGGTCAAGATTGAAGGAGCAAAAAATGCGGTGCTGCCTCTTTTAGCAGCGACAGTATTGGCCAGCGAGGGCAAGTCTGTTTTGAAAAATGTTCCGGTCTTGTCTGATGTCTTTACCATGAACAATGTGGTCCGCGGTTTAAACACTCAGGTGGATTTTAATCAGGAAGAAAATACAGTTGTTGTGGATGCCACCCAGCCCTTGTCTGAGGAGGCACCTTACAAATACGTCAGTAAAATGCGGGCGTCTATCGTTGTTTTGGGGCCAGTCCTGGCTCGTAATGGTCATGCTAAGGTTTCCATGCCGGGCGGATGCACGATCGGCAGTCGGCCTATTGACTTGCACCTAAAAGGTCTTGAAGCTATGGGCGCTCAGATTACCCAGACAGCGGGTTATATCGAAGCGAAGGCAGAGCGGCTCAAGGGGGCCCACATTTACATGGACTTTCCCAGTGTGGGAGCAACGCAAAACATCATGATGGCCGCAACGCTGGCTCAAGGCACGACAGTGATTGAAAATGCTGCTCGGGAGCCTGAAATCGTTGACCTAGCCCTCTTTTTGAATGAAATGGGAGCCAAGGTCAGAGGAGCAGGTACCGAAACTTTGACTATTGTCGGAGTGGATCAGCTGCGGGGTGCCAAGCATAATGTGGTTCAAGACCGTATCGAAGCAGGAACTTTTATGGTTGCTGCAGCTATGACCAGCGGTGACCTGCTGATTGAGGATGCCATTTGGGAGCACAATCGTCCCCTGCTTTCCAAAATGCAGGAAATGGGAGTGGAAGTGACAGAGGAAGATGAAGGGATTCGGATTCGTTCTGATGTTTCGAAGCTGAGACCGGTTTCGGTCAAGACCCTTCCTTATCCGGGCTTCCCTACCGATATGCAGGCTCAGTTTACGGCGCTGATGGCCATGGCCAAGGGTGAGTCTACGATGATTGAGACTGTCTTTGAGAATCGCTTCCAGCATCTGGAGGAAATGCGTCGGATGGGGTTGCACTCTGATATTATGCGAGATACAGCTCGGATTTGGGGTGGTAGCAGCCTGCAGGGAGCTGAAGTCATGTCAACAGACCTTCGGGCCAGTGCGACTTTGATTTTGATGGGCTTGATTGCCGAAGGCGAGACTAAGGTCAGCAAGCTGGTACACTTAGACCGAGGCTACTATAAATTCCATGAGAAATTGGCAGCCTTGGGAGCCAAAGTGAAGCGTGTAAAGGAAGAAGACGATGAGTGAAAATCTTAAATATTTAGGCCGGCAGATTGGCCTTGTTTTACTGGTTCTTTTGGTAGCTGTGATTCTCTTTTTTGTGGCTTTGATGATTGGTTATAATGTTATCGGAAACGGTAAGGGCTCTATCTGGTCACCAGAAACCTGGCAAGAATTAATCGGGAAGTTTACTGGGAACTAGCTCCTAGTCGAAAATACTAGCTGAAATGAATCCAGTTTGCTAAGTTGAAAGAAAGAAGATGAAAAGAAAGACTAGTCAGAAAAGGAATACTAATAGTCTGCAAGGCTGGGCTGGGCTGACTTTAGCCTTGATTTTAGCTCTGGCTGGCTATTTCTGGGGACAGGATGGTCAGCAGCCACTTCAAAGTCCAAATTTAGAAATCAGAGTTGGACAAGTCCAAGATCAGGGCACTCCTAGTCGGGAACTGGCTGAGAGCGTTCTGACGGATGCTGTCCGAGCTCAGCTCAAAGGCAGCCTTGAATGGAATGGAGCTGGCGCCTTTATCGTGAATGGAAATAAGACAGACTTGGATGCGGGGATTTCTAGTAAGCCCTACGCTGACAATAAAACCAAGCTTGTTCAAGGGCAAACCCTTCCGACAGTGGCGAATGCCTTTTTATCCAAGTCTACCCGCCAGTACAAAAAACGAGAAGAAACTGGAAATGCCAACACTTCATGGGTACCGGCAGGCTGGCATCAACTCAAGAACCTCCCTGGTGAGTACAATCATGCTGTGGACCGAGGACATCTCTTGGCCTATTCGCTGATTGGTGGTTTGAAGGGTTTTGATGCCTCTACTAGCAATCCTGCCAATATCGCTGTGCAGACGGCCTGGTCCAACCAAGCCAATGAAGCGGATTCAACAGGGCAGAATTACTACGAGACAAAGATCCGGAAGGCCCTGGATAAGAACAAGCGGGTGCGCTACCGGGTAACCTTGATCTATGCTACGGGGACAGATTTAGTACCGGTTGGGTCACATTTAGAGGCCAAGTCCAGCGATGGCAGTCTGGAATTCAATGTCTTTGTCCCGAATGTGCAAAAGGGGATTCGCCTAGACTATAATAGTGGCAGGGTCAGTCTGGACACGGGTTCTTGATTTTATACTCAAAAATGGATTTGCAAAGAGTATTCAATAGTATGAAAAGGAATGGTTGCAGATTTGTAGTCATTTTCTTTTATACTAATAGATAGAGAGAAGGCTAATTTTTCAGCCTTCTTTAAGAAAGCGGTGGTAAAATCAACGTTCTCTTACAATCTAGTAAAGGAGGTTGCGATGGGACTTATTTTTAAAAGCATCCGGTTCCTCATGCGTCTGATTGGGCGCGTGGTTTGGGGACTTGCCTGGTCCTTTGTCCTGAGCTTTATGGTTATTGTCGGAATTTTCTATTTTACCACTTCGACAGAACCGGGTACAGAGGGACTGACGCAGGCTGTTCAGACTGCTGTTGGCAGAGTGGATCAATTTTTAAATCACCAAGGCATTTCCACGGGCCTTCATAGCAGTGAGGAGACGCAAACAGATCAGCTGACAGATGAGCATGCAACAACAGGGGCTCGTTGGGATCAGCCAAGCGCCACGATTTATATCGATACAAATAATGAAACCTTCCGTTCAGCCTATAAGGAGGCCATAGATTCTTGGAATCAAACAGGTGCCTTCACCTTTCAAATCATCAATGACAAAGACAAGGCGGACATTGTTGCAACGGAGATGAACGATGGCAACATCAGTGCAGCTGGTGAAGCTGAGTCGCAGACCAATCTCCTAACCAAGCGGTTTACCCATGTCACGGTTCGCCTTAATAGTTACTACCTGCTGGACAGTCGCTATGCCTATTCTCATGAGCGGATTGTCAATACAGCAGCGCACGAATTGGGCCATGCTATCGGATTAGACCATAATGAGGAGGAATCAGTGATGCAGTCAGCAGGCTCATTTTACAGTATCCAGCCGACAGATATCCAGGCTGTAAAAGACTTGTATCAATCGTAAGCCTATGTTAAAATCTATTTTTTACTTGATTCGACACTTTCCAGAGCAAGTTTTTCTCTTTGTTTTTAACTCAGGAATCTTTGTCTGGCTATGGAAAAGCGGCAATGAGATTGCCAACCAGCTAGGAGTGACAGCGGCTTGGGAAAATCATGTTCCGGCGCCCATTCAGGTCTTCTTCGGCCAGAATATTGAGGCAGTTCAGGGATTTTTTCACAATTCCGCCTTTATGTGGCTAGTCGGATCCATGATTATCCTTCTGGTTATTCGTCTGATTAAGGGAATGATTAAATTTGTTGTCTTTGCGGTTCTGATTCTGCTGGGAATTTATCTGATTTTGCAGAATCAATCTATTCTCAATAGTTTTATGTAGAGGCTGGGACAAAAGTCCTAGCCTCTCAATTGTCTTTGGATTGTCGAGCAAGACGCAGTGGTTGAGTGGGCTCTACTAGGCTGATTTCATCAGCTTTTACAGCCCTACTCAACTGTGCGGAGGTGGGACGACGAAATCGAATTCTAACGAATTGCCGATTTCTGTCCCACTCTCTTTTTCTTTTGGGGAGCTGAGTTCGCTTTCTCTTGAATTCTGATAGCTGTGCTTCTGGAAATCTGCTATAATGGTCTTATGATTATTTTACAAGCAAGCAAGATTGAGCGCTCTTTTGCAGGGGAGCTTCTTTTTGACAATATTAACCTGCAGGTAGATGAGGGTGATCGGATTGCTCTCGTCGGTAAAAATGGAGCTGGGAAGTCAACCCTTCTCAAGATCCTGGTGGGTGAGGAGGAGCCAAGCGCAGGTCAGATCAATAAAAAACGAGATCTTTCCTTGTCCTATCTGGCACAGGACAGCCACTTTGAGTCGGAGAATACTATCTACGACGAGATGCTGCTGGTCTTTGATAGTCTGCGTCAGCAAGAAAAACGCTTGCGACAGATGGAGCTGCAAATGGGAGAATTGTCAGGGGAAGAGCTGACTGCTCTCATGACCCAGTACGATCAGCTGTCAGAGGACTTTCGCCAGAAAGGTGGTTTTACCTACGAGGCCGATATTCGAGCTATTTTGAATGGTTTCAAGTTTGACCAGTCCATGTGGCAGATGAAGATTTCTGAGCTGTCGGGCGGGCAGAATACCCGTCTGGCTCTGGCCAAGATGCTTTTGGAGAAGCCAGAACTGCTAGTGCTGGATGAACCGACCAACCATTTGGATATAGAGACCATTGCCTGGCTAGAGACTTACTTAGTCAACTACAGCGGTGCCCTGATTATCGTCAGCCACGACCGCTATTTCCTAGATAAGGTTGCGACCATCACGCTGGATTTGACCAAGCATTCCTTGAATCGCTATGTGGGCAATTACTCCAGCTTTGTGGTCCAAAAGGAGCAGAAGCTGGCCACTGAAGCCAAGAACTATGAAAAGCAACAGAAAGAAATCGCTGCGCTGGAGGACTTTGTCAATCGCAATCTAGTTCGGGCTTCCACAACTAAGCGAGCTCAGTCCCGTCGTAAGCAGCTGGAAAAGATGGAGCGTTTGGACAGACCCGAAACCGGCGGTCGCTCGGCCAATATGACTTTCAAATCGGATAAGGTTTCAGGCAATGTTGTTCTGACTTTGGAAGATGCAGCTATTGGCTATGGTGAGGAAGTCCTGTCGGAGCCAATTAACCTTGACATTCGCAAGTTTAATGCGGTAGCTATTGTCGGACCAAATGGGATTGGAAAGACAACCCTGATTAAATCACTAATCGGTCAAGCGCCCTTCATCAGAGGCAAGGAGCAGCTGGGGGCTAATGTGGAAGTGGGCTACTATGACCAGACCCAGAGCAAATTGACTCCCAGCAATACAGTTCTTGATGAGCTATGGAATGACTTCAAGCTGACGCCAGAGGTCGAGATTCGCAATCGCTTAGGCGCTTTCCTCTTCTCGGGAGACGATGTCAAGAAGTCTGTCGGCATGCTATCGGGTGGAGAGCGGGCGCGGCTGCTTCTAGCCAAGCTGTCTATGGAAAACAACAATTTCCTCATCCTAGACGAGCCGACCAACCACCTGGACATTGACAGCAAGGAAGTGCTGGAAAATGCCCTGATTGACTTTGACGGCACCCTACTCTTTGTCAGCCATGACCGTTACTTTATCAATCGCGTGGCCACACAGATTGTTGAGCTCTCTGAGACAGGCTCCATCCTTTATCTGGGTGATTATGACTACTACCTAGAGAAAAAGGCAGAGCAGGAAGCCTTGCGTGAGGAGACGGAGCAGACTAGTCCTGACAAGCCAGCACCTGCCAATGACTATCAGCTTCAAAAGGAAAACCAGAAAGAACAGCGCCGGCTAGCCCGCCGCTTAGAGCAATTGGAAGCGCAAATCGAGGACTTGGACAGCCAGATCAGTCAGCTTCAGGAAGCTATGCAGGCAACCAATGATGCAAGTGAACTCATGGAGAGCCAGCAGCAAATCGACCAGCTGACCGCTGCCCAAGAAGAAGCCATGCTAGAATGGGAAGAACTAGCGGAGAAGGTCTAGGTAAAGAATAGAATCAGACGAGCAGCCTGTAGGAGTGAGCAGTTTCCATGAGGAATGAGCTTTATAGAGTCTGTAGTAAACATCAGGAAAAAATCGTACTCAGTGTGCTTCAGTTATTATGCTAGTAAGGTTTTTGATAACTGAAGCACTTTATTAAGGAAAACAAGAAGATAATGATGGATTTTCTAGTAATATTTATGATTGCAATGCTAGCAATTTTTGCTTTTGTCGGTTGGATTGTTTATTGGGCGATTAGTCATTCCGCTAAAAAGAACAAAGAATACCAAGCCTTCGCTTCCGAGCACGGCTATCAATTTGACAAAGCACAAGGTAACGATTATTACAGAGATTACTCTAAGCAAAAAAACAAGTAATGACCTCACACTGAAACTTTTTCAGAATCCTTATGTAGCAAAATACGCTAATTTTAGTCATTATCCATTTGGTCGTGGAAATCTAGTAAAAGTTGCCTATGTAATTTCAGGTAACTATAATGGTTCTCAATTTCGGGCTTTCACCTATCATTTTGAGGGGAATGCAATCGAGAATACTGGTCCTGGTGGAGTGTTCAGTATTGTTATGATTCAGTGCCCTAATGAACCAAAAGGTCAGCTTTCAGAGCAAATGTTTTATGAAAATGGAATGTTCTGTGAATACCTTCGAGAAAATTTGAATGTAGAAGACCTTCATGATAGAATTGAAAAATTAGCCAATATTGCAAATGCAAAATGATCCTGACCGGTATTCAATCTAGAGATTTGGTAATAATATGTATATAGTTAATTAGAAAGAGGTTAGAATGTTTTTTAGAAGACGTCGTTTTTACTTGAACCAATATTATGACAAAGCTATTTATTTTGATCGTAAGACCCACGAAGTTTTAGAGGCGCCAAAGAGTAAACTATTAGATACAGAGAAGTCAAATAAGATGAATCGACATATTCCTCTATTAGTTGTTCTCTTTATAGCTAGCGGAAGTGGCATTTCTTCCTTCTTTAGTCTATTTTTACAAGGAACTTATAGCATGACTACTTTTTGGAGTGTTATTCTTATCTGGATAGCAGAGTTTGCTTTTGTCACTCTCCTTGTAGAACGAGCCTTGTATAGAAATGTCAATATAGCTCAAGTGACTACTCAAACAGTTTGTCTGACTACTATGATTTATCCGGATGACGAAAATCAAGACGAAGAGGAAAAGACGGAAAAAGGTTTTAGTAAAGGTGCTTTTTTATATTTTAATGCACTCTTATTTACTATTCCTGCAGTAGGTTTCTACTATGTCTATGATTTTATTTCCCGCTTTAAAGACTTGTGGGGGCAACCGATTGGAGGAGAGATTTTTAAAATTATATTTGCAGGTCTTTTGTTGGGAATTGCTTTTGTTGCGTTCAATCAAAATTACTTTGTTAGAATCTTGAAATTGTCACAACGGTTTGAGGAGGGGAAAATTAGTGTGATATGTAGAGCTGATGACGATCCAGATGTCTATCTAGAAGTGAGCGTCGGACCGGATGGAGCTATCGTGACAAAAGAATTGCATAGATAATATTAATGGACTTTTGGTGTTTTAAAATCTAGATATTCATTTGTCTTCAGAATTCTAAGATTGAGCAATGAAGAATCATCTAGAAAGAAATGAAATAATGTCAGGAAAAATACCGAGATATTTTGTATTTTATCAGATATTTAGTGGCATAGGTAAGGAGCTAGGATTCGGGTAATAATTTATGACAAAACAATCATTATTTAAAGCCAGTTTTGAAGAAAGCCTCAATTTAGAAGATGATGGTTTTTTTACAGTATCAGAAAAAAGATTATTATAATAAACTTGGTAGAGCCTTTAAGAAAGGGAAACCTTCCTTTTGGTTTAGTGTTCAAACCCTAATTTTCAGTTTATTGTTTCCGATAGGTGTAAATTTCATGTTATTTGTTTTTGCGATGTCCTTACATGATTCTGATCCTAAGGATTTAAGATTGCCTATTTCTCAACATCCTATACTAACAGTTGAAGTCTATTTAATTTGTTTATTAATTTGGTTGTTAATGGTATTAATGGGTAAATTCTTTAAGCGGACTTATATTCTTCCTTATCGTTATCGCTTTCATATCATAACTTTTATGATATGGTTTATGTTAGAATTTAATTTGCTGGCAATCACTATATCTTTACCGGTATTATCAATATGGGGTATCTTGGCACTTTTTGGGTTTCTAGTATTGTTGACTTATTTAATGTTGAGTAGTGAAATCAGAAGTTTAAAAAAACGAATTTACGGGAAGATTCAATCTCTTACTCTGCAAGATAAAATTGCCAATATGATATCTGTTTATGGAATGGGAATTTTGGGAATTGGTGTTATTATTAACTTTATTTTGAAAAGTTTTTCTATAAAATTTTCAACTTCTATAGAAGGCATGGGGCTTTTCTTGACATGGATTATTTTGAATATCGTCCTAATTGCCATACTCACTTTTATGGAATTTCCTTTCTTTTTAGAAGCTTTCTACAAATGGAAATACCCAGAAGAATATCGTCAGTGGGAAGGCAAATCTATAGAGGAATGGTATGGGAAAAAATATTTAAAAAAACATAAGGAGTTATTAGAAAATGAGTAAATCTAAAGAATTATTACCGCTAGGAAGTATTGTTTATTTGGAAGAAGGAACCCAGAAATTAGTTATTGTTGGCCGTGGCGTTATCCTTTTTTCAATCCAGAGATTTGGTAATAAGATGTATATAGTTAAGTAGAAAGAGGTTAGAATGTTTTTTATAAGACGTCGTATGTTTTTTAATCAATATGGCGATAAAGCTATTTATTTTGATTGTAAGACCCACGAACTTTTAGAGGCACCAAAGAGTAAACTATTAGATACAGAGAAATCAAGCAGGATGAATCGGCATATACCTCTTTTAGTTGTCCTGTTTTTGTCTAGTGGAGGAGGAATAATTTCTTTCTTTAGATTATTCTTGCATGGAACATATACCATAACAACTTTTTGGAGTGTTATTCTTATATGGATAGCAGAGTTTGCTTTCATTACTATCCTTGTAGAACGTGCCTTGTATCGAAATGTCAATAGAGCGGAAGTTACCTCTCAAACGGTTTGTCGGGTGATTATGGAAAAGTCAGACGAAGCCAAGGAAGTGGAGGCAGAGATGGAGATGAGTGAAAAAGATAGCCGCAATGCTACGCGATTGATAAGAGGTTTAATTTTTCTAGTACCCTTGGTTGGATTCTTTTATGCCTATGATTTTATTTTTAATTATCAAGACTTGTTAGGTAATTCTATTGGAGGAGAAATATTTAAAATTATTGCAACTGGACTTTTATTAGGTATTTCTTTCGTATTATATAATCAGAACAATCTTCCCAAAAGTTTTGATATATTGGATTTATTCCGTGCTGGAAAACTTAATGTGATATGTAAAGCCGACGACAATCCAGATGACTATCTAGAAGTGAGCGTCGGACCGGATGGAGCTATCGTGACAAAAGAGCTACATGATTATAAAGCTGGGGCTTAGCTGATTTGAAATTAAATAAAAGTGAGTGAAGCAGTAGAGATTATAAAGTTTGGTAACAGAACATCAATAAGTAATTAGAAAGAGGTTAGAATGTTTTTTCTTAGACGTCGTCGAGTATTTATTGGCGAGTGTGATGGTCAGGCTGTCTATTATGACCAGCAGACTGGAGAGGCTTTAGCAGCTCCCAAAAGTTTCCTACTCAATACGGAAGGAGCACGTAAGACCAATGCCTATATTCCTGAAATGGTTATTCTTTTTATGGCAGGTGGATCGGGTTTCTTTGGATTCTCTTCAGCTCTATCTATTGGAGTCTATAACTGGACTAGTTTGAGCTATGTGTTACTATTGTGGCTGGCTGAGTTTCTATTGTTTACCGCAATTCTTGAGCGAGGACTTTATAAAAATGTGCGCAAGGCTCAGCCGACAACAGAGAAGGTGTTTTATTATGCAGTGTCACATAATTTGATGGTGAGGGACGAACACTTTGATCCAGCTGAGGCATCTGCTACGATTTATCGAATTACTCGTTACATCATACTTGCCTTTGCGATCTATTATTTGTATGTTTTTTACGAGTGCACTCAAAAATTCGGGCAACCGATTGAACAAGGCTATGATTTTTGGGGAGCAGGTTTAATGTTCTTCATGCTCTTTTTGTTGTACAACCAAAACAACCCGATTCGTTTTGTGAAGATTATGAAGCTATACAGCCAAGGGAAAATCCTGTTTAAGAAAGAAACAGAGAGAAACTTGTAACTAGGTGTTAGGTAAAACAGTCGAATCGCAGAAAGCAAGTGCTATATCTTTAACGGAGCGAGGAGTAGTTGTTGCGACAGTTGCTGTTTGGTAACATAATTTGTTTCCTATCCTCAAATGGAAGATCTTAAACGAAGTTAGACTTTAGATAAGATGAAATTAGGAGATTAAAAATGAAAAAAATCAGTATTTTCGGTGCAGACTTTGAACGAAGTAAGAAAATCGTAACGAACGGAAAGTTTGCCTTAACAGCCGGTATGCCAAATCCTATTCATATGGGGATCATCAATCGCTTGTTTACGGTCGTATTTTGCATATTTATCTTTTTTGGAATTATGGTTTACTTTCTATTAATTGCTTTGCCAAGTAGTGTAGGTCAAAGTGGAGAAGTACACTATCTTTCTCATCAATCGGTTTCTTTGTTTCAAACAATTGGGCAAATAATGCGGCCAATCAGTATTGTTTTCTATCTGATTTTCCTTTTTGGTTCTATCCCTGTTTTTTGGCCCAAGAAACGCTTGAGCAGTCAGATTTGGACCTATTTTCCTTTTTATTTTTCAATGTCAGTTTGTGCTTTTATATCAGGGTTTTATTTTGCCAGTGCGGTAGCTTACGATGCTTATACATTAGTGGGATTCTGGTTTCAGCTCGTCTTAGGAATCGTTCTCTTTTTCTGGATTATTACTAATAGTATCCAGAATCTGAAAAGGAGACTGAACGATGAAGAAGAAAAGTCAATTCTTGAGAACGTTATGATGATTACAGTCGGAACGATGGTAGTTCTCTTTCCGGTATCACTGTTCTATCATCTAGTGAATCAACTACCGGTCCTTTGGTATTTTTATATTTTTGGATTATTTTTGGTGGTTTGGTTTGTCATTGGCGCCTATTTTATAGCTTTTATGATGAATGTGCATATTTTTCAAGCCTACTATATCCACAAGTACCCGGAAGAGTATAAATCCTACTTAAAGATTTCAGATAGAGAGTGGTATAGCAAAGGATATTATAAAAAGCTAGTCAAAAGCGGCAAGCTACAAGAAGAAACAACACAAGAGAATGGAGAAGAAAATGAGTAAAAAATTATTACCTTTAGGAAGTGCTATAAATAAAGAACTAGATCGGAATATTAAACCTAAAAAGCAAGGATGGAGCTGGCCGTGGTAAAAAAGATAAGATTATTATTTGCTGTTGATAATGGCATGGGAACTAATTTAAAAGGAACAGGTTTAGCTGCAGAGTACTATCTTTTATCAGGAGATATTGTTTGGAGAAGGCTCGATAAGGAAAGCATAGGGAATCACCAAAACATAGCTAAGAAAATTGGCAGATTTACTTGGATGTCTTCGCCATTTTTGATTGTCCCGATTATGGCTTTTATCGCTGGTTATTCTGATAATTACATTGTTCCTCAAAAAGAGTTCGGTCTTTTTTCTTTTCTATTACCGATAATCTTAGGAATTTTGTTGTTTATATCTTTTGAATTATGGATGGTTTCAATTAGAAATACTTATCCTTTGATTGAAGCTCCCAGTAGTACTGTCCAGAAAGAATATTTTGAAGTTATACACGATATAACTTTAAAACATAATGATGTTTTGAAACAGATAAAAACACCTTATCTTGCAAATATCTTAGTATTTTTGTTTATTGTCTTTGCAGTTATTCCTTTTGTGTATTGGTTTTATTTTATGCCAAGTACAATCATAGAGTTCATGATAAAATTAACTATACTTGCTATATTGCTTTCTTTGATTCCAAATATTATATGGAATGGATTCGTTAAGACTGTTATAAATAAAAAAATTATAGATGAATTAAATGCTAAATTAGAAAATGAAAATAGGAAGTTATAACCCTATGTTACCAATTCGTTCGATTATCATAAACCAGTTTAGAATTATATCAACCTGACTTGTTTTAATTGTTGGTATATAGAGAGGAAAGAAAAAGGATGTTTTTTAGGAAAGTTATTTATATAGGGGAAAGTGATGGCCAGGCTATTTATGTAAATGTAGAAAAGCCAAGAGACCCCTTAGCAGCTCCTAAAAGTAAACTATTGAATACAGAGGCATCGCGTGGCAATCGAAAACAAATCATTTTAATTACATCATTTCTGATTGCTTTTAGTGGTGTGATGCAGCTTTTTCCTGAGACACGATTGTTTGGTGGTGTCTATGGCTATGGTACTTTGGTTTATTTTCTAATTGTTTGGTTTCTGGAAGGTAGTCTTTTGCTGGTGATAGTAGAGCGAGCCCTTTATAAGAATGTTAAGTTGGCACAGCCAACCAGTAAAGAAAATTTTAGACGGGCAGTTGATACTAATCTTATTTGGGGTAATTTTGGCGATAAGAAGGTTACGCTTGGTAAGAAGATAGTTGCTTGGGTTTTCACAGTATCTATGGCTTTAATGGGGCTGATTAGTCCAATTTTAGTTATATCTATTCTAGTTTTTAATATGATAGGTACACCTATCGGCAGTGAGATTATCACTTTAAGCTTTATAGGTATTATGACAGCAGTAGGAGCTTTAGTATTATGGCAAAACAATATGGTTCGATGGTTTATGGTTGTTGAAAGATATAGAAAGAATAGATATAATAAAATTTCATAATAGGAAGTATGAGTTTTAAAAATTTTTGCTGTTATGAATTCCAAAGTGAAAGATTATTTGAACCCTAATGAAGGTGTGGTCGTTATGGCAGCAATTTCTAGACATCGTATGGAATAGGAAATGTATTGGTATTTTGGGTGAAAAAAATGAAGAAAAGATCTATTTTTAATGCTAGTTTTGAAGAGAGTTTGAATCTGGAAGATGATGGATTCCGAAAGTTACAACAGGAGCAACATGATAAAATTGGTAAATATTTTAAGAAAGGCCAAGCTTCCCTTTGGTTTCGAATTCGAAGTTTTATTTTAGGTCTAATTTTTCCTGTTGGATTTAACTTTATGTTGCTTGTTGTATCAATGGAGTTTCATGATAGTGAGACTTTGACTCTTCCGATAGCTGAGCACGTGTCGTTGACGGTAAATGTTTTTTTGATTTTTCTTATACTTTGGCTACTATTCGTAGTGATTGGGAAATTTATGAAACGAACTTATCTTTTGCCTTATCGCTATCAGTTTCATGCTTTTACATTTATGCTTTGGTTTTTATTAGAAATAGATCTGATAGTTATTGACATTCTATTAGCAAATTTGGCATTTTGGGAAATTATTGCTATCTATGGAGTAATAGTGATCTTCACTTACATGATGTTTAGTACGGAGTTAACAGGATTAAGAAAGCTTATGTATGATGAGGATAGACAAGTGACTTTTCGTGATAAGATTGCTAAAATAATTTCTATTTACGGCATGGGGATTTTAGGGATTGGTATTGTTATAAAATATATTTTTGGAAGCTTTACTGTAGATATTTCAAATTCCATGAAAGCATTGGGCTTTTTACTTCTATGGGTCTTTGCTAATATTGTGGTGATTGCAATAATTGTTTTTATAGGTTTACCATATTTTCTCCAAGCCTATTATAAATGGAAATATTCCGAAGAATACCGTGAGTGGGAAGGTAAGACTGTAGAGGAATGGTATGGGAAGAGGTACTTGAAAAAACACAAGGATTTATTAAAAAACAGATAAAAAGAACGATTGGTATGGGTAATATAGATAAGTAGACAGGATTCTTAGCAGAATTTGCCTTTTCTGATTTTCAGCCGATAAGATTTTGACGAAAAGAGCCTCGTCTGAAAATAAAATCCGAACAGGGGGCAGTGAAGGTAGTTTTGAAAGAGCGACTAGGGAATCGAAACAGCAATTAAAGAAATTGAAGTGGTAAACAAATGGAAGATTTAGGCAAAGTTTTTCGCGATTTTCGTTTAAATGGGCATTATTCTTTGAAGGAAGCGGCGGGGCAGGTTTGCTCGACTTCTCAGCTGTCTCGTTTTGAGCTGGGTGAGTCGGATATGACCCTCTCGAAATTTTTAGATCTTTTGGATAATATTCATGTGACTCTTGAAAATTTTATGGACAAGGCTCGGAATTTCCAGCAGCATGAGCATGTGGCCATGATGGGTCAGATTATCCCTCTTTACTACTCAAATGACATCAAGGGATTTCAAGACTTGCAAGCGGAGCAGTTGGAAAAGGCCAAGGCCAGTAACACGCCTCTTTACTATGAACTGAATTGGATTTTGCTTCAGGGCTTGATTTGTCAGCGAGACAGTCAGTTTCGCATGAGGCAAGAAGATTTAGATAAGGTTGCCGATTATCTCTTCCAAGTAGAAGATTGGACTATGTATGAGCTGATCCTATTTGGCAATCTCTATAGCTTCTATGATGTGGACTACGTCTACCGTCTGGGCAAGGAAGTCATGGAGCGGGAGGACTACTACAAAGAAATTGGTCGCCATAAGAAATTAGTCTTGATTATAGCGCTCAATTGTTATCAGCATTGTTTGGAAAGTTGTTCTTTTGACAAGGCTAGCTATTTTGAGGCTTACGTAGAGAAAATCATTGACAAAGGCATCAAACTCTATGAACGCAATGTATTCCTCTATCTCAAGGGTTTTGCGGCTTATCAGAAGGGACAGAAGAAGCAGGGAATCAAGCAAATGCAGGAAGCTATGCACATCTTTGAAGTGCTGGAACTACCTGAGCAAGTTGCCTATTATCAAGAGCATTTCCATAAGTTTGTAAAAGTATAATTTCCCAAATATGGGAAAAATAAAGGACCTCCCTCCATTCCTGATACAATAGTTTCAGAAACGGAAGGAGGTATTTTTATGAATCGAAATGCGGCACAGCTGATTACACGGGCTGCTATTAATAAAATTGGAAATATGCTCTATGACTATGGAAATAGCATCTGGCTTGCTTCTTTGGGAGCTCTGGGACAAACGGTCTTGGGCATTTACCAGATATCGGAGCTAGTCACTTCCATCCTATTCAATCCTTTTGGGGGAGCTATTACGGACCGCTTTTCCAGACGTAAGGTTTTGATGGTAACAGATTTGATTTGTGCCGGTCTTTGTCTACTGATTTCTTTTATTTCAAATGACCAGCTCATGATTGGAGCACTGATTTTTGCTAATGTGGTTCAGGCTATAGCCTTTGCTTTTTCTCGGCCAGCTAATAAGTCTTATATTACAGAGATTCTGGACAAGGAAGACATAGTGGCTTACAATTCTCATCTGGAGCTGGCCTTGCAGGTTATCAGTGTTTCAGCTCCAGTTTTGTCTTTTATCGTGATGCAGTATGCAAATCTGCGCGTGACTCTTCAGCTGGATGCGCTGAGCTTCTTTCTGGCTTTTGCCCTGGTTTATTTTCTGCCTAATCATGAGCCAAGCAAGCAGAAGTCTCCGATCAATCTTGGAAATATCCTGAGAGATATCAAGGAAGGTTTAGTTTATATCCGTCAGCAAAAAGAAATCTTCTTTCTGCTCTTAGTAGCTTCTGCAGTCAATTTTTTCTTTGCGGCCTTTAATTATCTATTGCCTTTTACCAATCAGCTCTACAGTAAGACAGGCTCTTATGCAAGCATTCTGAGTTTGGGTGCTATAGGCTCAATCATTGGAGCCATTCTAGCCAGCAAGGTCAAGGCCAGTATGGTCAACTTACTTGTAGCCCTGCTATTGACCGGTGTTGGAGTCGCAGTCATGGGCGTCTCTGCCTTGCTGCCGGTTCATCCCTATTTTTCTTATTCTGGTAATCTTATCTGCGAACTCTTTATGACTGTTTTCAACATTCATTTCTTCAGCCAGGTTCAGACCAAGGTGGACAAGCAGTATCTAGGCCGAGTTTTCTCAACAATCTACACGCTGGCAATTCTTTTCATGCCTCCTGCGACTTTTCTGATGACGCTGCTACCGAGTGTCCGCACCCTTTCCTTTCTTCTGATTGGTTTTGGAGTGATGGGATTGGCTTTGATGTCCTACCTTTATCAAAAGAGAATACAAAAAGACTAGGCTGGAATAATTTCCAACCTAGTTTTCTGTATGGGAATTTTTAAGTGCTTCTTTGGTTTTCTTAAGCTCTTTTTTCAGTGAGAAATTTTTCAACATGCTGATGAGAAAGGTCGTGACAGAGCCTAGGAGCACTGAGACCAAAATCAATATGATTAAGGGAAGTTTGAAGCTAAATAGGATAAAGCTAACATTGACGCTCTGCATATTGGCCAAGGAAATACTGGCCACCAATAGAATGGTAATTAAAAGCAGGATATAATGCAATTTTTCTTTCATAGTGATTCTCCTGTTTATTTATTCAAACTCAGCCTTGCTCTTGATATCTCCGTATTCTTCCTGTTTTTCCAGTGCTAAGATGTCCTCATAAGCTGGCAATTTGATATCTGAGCCATATTTCTTTTTCAGTGCTGTTGTTACCAGACGGTAGGCCAAGTTCGCATTGCGGGACAAGATGGGACCATGGAAGTAAGAGCCAAAGACATTCTTATAGTGGACACCTTCATTGCCGTCTTCTTGGTTGTTGCCATTTCCATAGACGACTTTGCCCAGAGGTTTTTCGTCGTCAGAGAGGAAAGTCCGTCCTTGGTGATTTTCAAAGCCGTAGTAGGTTTCATCGAATTCTTCGTTATGAATCTTGATGTCACCGATATAGCGATTTTTGGTCTGGTTGAGGGTGTAGTGGCCCATGATGCCCAGACCTTCAATTCGACGGCCAGAAGCTTCGATATAGTATTGGCCTAAGAGTTGGAAACCACCGCAGATGGCTAGCACAACACCATTTTCATTGATAAAGCTTTCCAAAGCTTCCTTTTTAGCTGGCAAGTCACGGGCCACGATCGTTTGCTCATAGTCTTGACCTCCGCCAAAGAAGACGATGTCGTAGCTGTCCTTGTCAAAGTCATCTTCTAGAGAGACGATATCGACTTCAACTCTAGCGCCTAGCTTTTCAGCTACATACTTGAGCATGAGGACATTGCCGTTATCGCCGTAGGTATTCATGAGATTGCCATAGAGGTGGGCAATCTTTATATCGTAGCGATAGTCCTGGTTTTCAGGAGAAGTGAGGGATCTGTATACCATTAATTCATCTCCTTTCTGACCACTTGTCGTTCTGCCAGTAGCTCGCGGAATTCCAGCATGGCAGTATAAGTTGCTAAGATATAGGCATGCTTGGTTTCTTGCTGTTCAATGGTCTTAAAAACTGCTTCCAAATCTTTGACTTCAGTAATCTGATCTGCTGGATAGCCCGTTACCCGCAGTCGACGAGCAATCTCAGAGTGGCGCACACCACCTGCAATCACATGAGGAATCTCCATCTCTAAAATCTTCTCAAAGTCAGCATCCCAGATCCAGCTAGTATCAATGCCGTCCGCATAGTTGGCATTGAGCAGGACAGACAAGCTAAAGTCAAAAGGCGCAAGTCCAATCATATCTAAAGCTTGGGTCGCCCCGACTGGATTTTTAATCAAGACTAAGGTACATTCCTTATCACCGATTTTGAAAGTTTCCTGACGGCCAAAGACAGCTCGGCTCTTGTCAAAGCCAGCCTTGATAGTAGCTGGCTCAACACCAAAGAAATGAGCTACTGATACAGCGGCTAAGGCGTTATAGATATTATAAAGGCCACCAATATTGATCTGATAGTCTTGACCATCAATGGTAAAGGCAGAGCGGCTGTGCTCAAGTGTCTTGAGAGCGGTCAGGCTATAGTCTAGCTTAGGACGCTTGAAGCCACAGTCCTCACAGATGTAAGCTCCTAGATTGGCATAAGTGTTGAGCTCGTACTTGAGGATATGCTCGCACTTGGGACAGAGGATGCCCTCGGTATTGTAGTGCGCTAGCTTAGCCTGGCTTTTCTCCGTGTCAAAACCATAGTAGCGGACAGGATTTTTCAGGCTGACCGAGTTAAAGAGGGGGCTGTCACCATTCATCAGTACAGTCGCTTCAGGTACTTTAGCTGCAGCATCCAGAATCATCTGGTAGGTCGTGTAGATTTCACCATAGCGATCCATTTGGTCTCGGAAAATATTGGTAAAGACGAAGAGGCTAGGCTTGATATAATCACAAATCCGAGATAGGCTGGCTTCGTCTATTTCCAGCACAGCGATATTCTTACCAGATTTGCCTTTCTTTGCGGTCAGGAAGGTTGTCGTGATTCCGGTAATCATATTGGCACCGCTGGGATTGGTCACCACTTCTCCGAAGGCTTCCTTGAGAATGCCTACTGTCAGAGCTGTAGTCAGAGTTTTACCATTGGTTCCGGTAACAACCACGACCTCATAGTTCTTCGCTAGATTTTGTAAAATGTTTTTATCAAATGTCAGGGCAACTTTCCCTGGCAGAGTCGATCCACGCCCCATTTTGCTGAGAACAAAGTGGGAGGACTTGCCTGCCAAGAGGCCCAATGCTGTATTTATCTTCATAAGAAATATTTTATCATAAAAAAGTAAAGAAGGTTACAGAAAAATATTGACAAACGTGATATAATGGGTTGGTAAGTCTTCAAGCATTAAGACACACTGTAAAATAAAAAGAGAGAAGTTAATTGATTAAACTCTAATTACAAGATAAAATCAGGCTGATACCAGATTTAATAAGTTCGATTTGTTGCTACAGCTGTTTGATTTTGCTTGTAGAGGAGTAGGAAGTCTAAGTATGAATTTTCAACAACTAACCAATCTCCAATATTGGGCCAGTTTGTTTTCTGACCCTTGGAGGATTGTAATTAATATTATTGACGTCGCTATCGTCGCATGGATTCTATATTATCTAATCAAGGCTATTGCCGGTACCAAGATTATGATTTTGGTCCGCGGGGTGCTCTTCTTTATCTTGGCACAGTTTTTTGCCAATATCATCGGCTTGACCACCATTTCTTGGCTGATTAATCAGGTCATCACTTACGGGGTCATTGCGGCCGTAGTGATTTTCTCGCCTGAGATTCGGGCAGGATTGGAAAAGCTGGGCCGAGCAACGGATATTTTTTCTACGACGCCCATCAGTAACGAAGAAAAAATGGTTCAGGCCTTTGTCAAGTCTGTTACCTATATGAGTCCGCGGAAAATCGGGGCTTTGGTGGCTATTCAGGGAACCCGCACCTTGCAGGAGTACATTGCAACAGGGATTCCCTTGGATGCAGATGTGTCCGGAGAGCTGCTAATCAACATTTTTATCCCCAATACGCCATTGCACGATGGAGCTGTCATCATAAAAAACAATAAGATTGCAGCTTCCTGTGCCTACCTGCCTCTGACAGAAAGCAGCGGCATCTCCAAGGAGTTTGGAACCCGGCACCGCGCAGCTATTGGCCTGTCTGAAGTATCCGATGCGTTTACTTTTGTCGTTTCAGAAGAAACAGGCGGTATTTCCACCACGCACAATGGAATTTTCAAGCATGATTTGACTTTGGATGAGTTTGAGATAGAGCTGAGAAAGGTCTTCTTATCAGAGCAGGACAAGCCAGCAGGTTTGAAAAAACGCTTCATGGGAGGATGGAAGAAATGAAAAAACGTAAAAAAATTCTTTATATCATCTCTTCGTTTTTCTTTGCCCTAGTGCTTTTTGTCTATGCAACCTCTAGCAGTTATCAAAACAATACCGGAGTTCGACAGGTCACATCTGAAACTTATACCAATACGGTTTCCAATGTGCCAATTGATATCAAATATGACAGCGAGAATTACTTTATCAGCGGCTTCACTTCTGAAGTTTCCGTCGCCCTGACAGGCTCCAACCGGGTTAATCTAGCCAGTGAAATGCAGGAAAGTACTCGGAAGTTTCGAGTTGTAGCTGATCTTTCTAAGGCTACAGAGGGAACAGTAGAAATTCCGCTAAAGGTTGAAAACCTGCCAAGCGGTCTGACTGCTACAGTCACTCCCCAGAAGATTTCTGTTAAGATTGGTAAAAAAGCCAGTAAGAAGGTTGAGGTCCGCTACCTCATCACAGACAGCCAGGTGGCTGAAAATGTGTCTATCAGTGGTGTAACCTTGGAAAATAAGGAAGCTACAGTTACCAGTGACGAGGAGACCCTGTCTAAGATTGAGTATGTCGTAGCCATTCTCCCGACCAATGTCATTATCACCGGCAACTATAGCGGGACAGTACCGCTGCAGGCTGTGGATGGTCAGGGAAATGTCATGCCAAGCGTGGTGACACCATTTGAAACAACTATGCGTGTCAACACTAAAACAGCAGAAAACTCTGGCTCGTCCTCCTCTAACAGCAGCTCAAATACGAGCTCATCAGATAAAAACTAAATAAAATTTTGAAAATAAACTTGGATTAAAGCGGTCTGCCTTGCTTGCAGCCAAATCTTTACATCCAGGTCTTATGAAAGGAAACTATTTATAATGGGTAAATACTTTGGAACCGATGGTGTTCGCGGAGAAGCAAATGTGGAATTAACGCCGGAATTGGCCTTTAAACTCGGCCGCTTTGGTGGTTATGTTCTGAGCCAGCACGAAAGTGAAGTTCCTCGGGTCTTTGTTGGCCGGGATACTCGAATTTCAGGAGAAATGCTGGAAAGCGCCTTGGTTGCAGGACTTTTGTCCGTTGGGATTCATGTCTATAAATTGGGTGTCATTGCAACACCGGGTGTAGCTTATCTGGTCAAGTCAGAGAAAGCCAGCGCCGGAGTCATGATTTCTGCTAGCCACAATCCAGCATTAGATAATGGTATCAAATTCTTTGGCGGTGACGGCTATAAGCTGGACGACGAGCGTGAGTTGGAAATCGAAGCTTTGCTGGACGCAGCGGAAGATACCTTGCCACGTCCAAGCGCCGAAGGTTTGGGTGACTTGGTAGACTATCCAGAAGGACTGCGCAAGTATCAACAATACTTGGTTTCAACTGGTTTGGAACTAGAAGGAATGCATGTAGCCTTAGATACGGCCAACGGTGCAGCTTCTACCAGTGCCCGTCAGATTTTTGCAGACCTTGGAGCACAGTTGACGATTATCGGAGAAAATCCAGACGGCCTCAATATCAATCTGAATGTCGGGTCTACACATCCAGAAGCTTTGCAGGAAGTTGTCCGTGAGTCTGGTGCAGCGATTGGTCTGGCCTTTGATGGAGATAGTGACCGCTTGATTGCAGTGGATGAAAATGGTGAGCTAGTAGATGGTGACAAGATTATGTACATCATCGGTAAGTACCTGTCTGAGAAAGGCGAGCTGGCGCAGAATACCATTGTTACGACTGTCATGTCCAACCTAGGCTTCCATAAGGCTTTGGATCGTGAAGGCATCCAAAAGGCTGTGACAGCAGTTGGTGACCGCTATGTAGTAGAGGAAATGCGTAAGAATGGCTATAATCTAGGTGGCGAGCAGTCTGGACATGTTATCATTATGGACTACAATACGACAGGTGACGGTCAGCTTTCAGCTGTGCAATTGACCAAGGTCATGCAGGAAACAGGTAAGAAACTATCCGAATTGGCCGCTGAAGTAACCATCTATCCGCAGAAACTAGTCAATATCCGTGTGGAAAACAGCATGAAGGATAAGGCGATGGAAGTTCCAGCTATTAAGACGGTCATTGAGAAAATGGAAGCTGAAATGGCTGGCAATGGCCGGATTTTGGTTCGTCCGAGTGGAACTGAGCCTCTGCTGAGGGTCATGGCTGAAGCACCAACTGACGAAGAAGTAAATTATTATGTAGATACCATTGCCAATGTTGTTCGAGATGAAATTGGAATTGAGTAATAAAAAGTAAAGAAACTGAGACATAATGTCTTGGTTTTTTTACATTGTTATGAATTTTTAAACACTATGAATAAAAATGTTGATAAATTGCAATACTCTTGGTATAATAAGCTACGAAAGGAGAAAAAGATGAAAAATAAAAATACAATTATTTTTAAAATTCTTATCTTATTAACAGCTATTGTTACAGGTTTAGGTTTTGCTGCTCGAACTCAGGCTTCTGAAGTAACTGAATACAGTCAGCAAACCAGCATTACTAAGGATGGTGAGCCATTAACAAGTGACTCAACTGTTAAGACTAATGAAACCTTGTCTGTAACAACCAACTTCACATTTCCAGCGGCTCAAAATATAGCTGAAGGGGATACCCTGACTTTTAAACTTCCGGAAGAATTAAGTCTGATTACTGCCTTAAACTTCGATGTCTATGATGTTGTTAATCATACGGGAGAGTTAGTCGGTACAGCTCAAACTGACCCGGCGACTCAGTCAGTTACAGTGACTTTCAGTAACTACTTTACAAACTATACCCAAAAGAAAGAGCTATCTTTGGGCTTTAATGTTCGTATCAATAACGAAAAAGTCAAAGAAACAGGTCCTGTTTCCTTCAAATTTGGCCAGACAGACTTTTCTTTCCAATATCAGAAAGAAGAAGGAACTGCTGGTGAGTATGAAATGAAATATGGCTACCAAGACAGCACTGATCCGAGTATTGTTAAATGGCGCATTATCCTGAATGCAAGACAGGACATGCTTCGCAACATGGTGATTTCAGACACCTTTGGTGATGGTCTGACCTTGGTTCCTGGTACGCTGCGGGCAGTTCGTTATGCTCCAGTTGCTGGTGGTATCCGCAATGAAGCTCATATCCTGACTCTGCCTGTAGTTGATAACTTTACTAACAAAGCAGTCCTAACCCAAAACGCTAATGGCGATGCTAACGGTTTTACCATTAACTTTGGCGATAACTACAACTGGCCAATGTACATCGAGTACTCTACTCGCGTACCAGAAGGTACTAAAGTGGGTGATGTGGTTAACAACAAGTTATCATGGACAGCTAAAGGATTCCCAGAGCGTACTATTACTAAGTCAGTCCGCTTGGAAGAGGGCTCTGGTAAAGGAAGCGCTGTGCTAGCAAAAGATGTGAAGATTCAGGCACAGAAAAAACTTGTTAATAAAGTGTTAGAGAAGGGTCAATTTACCTTTGGTCTCTTTGACGAAAACGGTGTTTTACTTCAAACAGCTACCAATGAAGCTGATGGTTCTATCAATTTCAAAGCCTTGAACTATAATGCAGCTGGTGACTACCGCTACAGCATTAAGGAAATTCCGGGCAATGATGCTAACTACATCTATGATGACAAGGAAGCTCAGCTGACAGTTACTGTTAAAGATGTGAATGGTGAGTTTTTGGGCTCTGTTAAATATGATTTGGATCCTGTCTTTACAAATACCTATAGAGGTAATGATCCAGGCAAGGCAGTTCAGCCACCTAACCCTGGAAATAACAACAATCCAAACAATCCAAATAACAACCCTAACAATAACCCAAATAATAATCCAAACAACAACCCAAATAATACCCCAGACAATGGTAACAATACCCCTGGTAACAGTTCCGACAATCCAAAGGGCGGAACAGACAATCCAGGTAATGGAAATAACAATTCAAACAATGGTACCAATGATCCAGGTGCTGCAGGAGGCAACAAAAAAGTTCTGCCTAAGACTGGTCAAGAAACGACGCTTTGGCTGTCAGTTGCAGGTTTGGCAATCTTAGTTGGCTTTGGAAGCTATGTCTTTCTTCAAAAGAAGACTAAATAAGATTCAAAGGTTTTAAGAGTTTTCTCTTAAAGCCTTTTTGCATGCTTTTCCATTTGAAAAAACGGAGCAATCGTGTTAGAATAGACCTAGAAATTTTTATAGGATAGGGGTATTATCGTGGCTTTTGGTGACAATGGACAACGCAAAAAAACAGGATTTGAAAAATTGACGATGCTGGTCGTGATTATCATGCTCATCGTGACAGTTGGAGCTATCTTTGCTTCTGCTCTCAGCGCAATCTTTTAATCCAAACGCTTCAGGGCGTTTTTTTAGACTAGAAAAAGAGAATAGAAAAAATGAGTATGTTTTTAGATACGGCCAAGATTCAAGTTAAGGCTGGCAATGGTGGCGATGGCATGGTGGCCTTTCGCCGTGAAAAATATGTTCCTAATGGTGGTCCTTGGGGCGGTGATGGCGGTCGTGGCGGCAATGTTGTTTTTGTCGTAGACGAAGGTCTGCGTACCCTGATGGATTTTCGCTACAATCGCCATTTCAAGGCTCAATCTGGTGAAAAGGGCATGACCAAGGGCATGCATGGCCGAGGTGCTGAGGACTTGATTGTTCGAGTGCCGCAGGGGACGACGGTTCGTGATGCTGAGACTGGCAAGGTGCTGACGGACTTGGTAGAAAATGGTCAAGAATTTATCGTAGCGCGTGGTGGCCGAGGCGGTCGTGGAAATATTCGCTTTGCGACGCCTAAAAATCCTGCTCCTGAGATTTCTGAGAATGGAGAACCGGGTCAAGAGCGTGAGCTTCTGCTTGAACTCAAGGTCCTAGCAGACGTTGGTCTGGTTGGCTTCCCTTCTGTCGGGAAATCCACTTTGCTTAGTGTCATCACAGCAGCTAAGCCTAAGATTGGTGCCTATCATTTCACGACCATCGTGCCAAATCTAGGCATGGTTCGTACTCATTCTGGAGAATCCTTTGCAGTAGCAGATCTACCAGGTTTGATCGAAGGGGCCAGCCAAGGGGTTGGACTGGGAACCCAGTTTCTCCGTCATATTGAGCGGACACGGGTTATCCTGCATGTCATCGATATGTCAGCCAGTGAGGGGCGTGATCCTTATGAAGACTATCTAGCTATCAATAAAGAGTTGGAATCCTACAACCTTCGTCTCATGGAGCGTCCGCAGATTATTGTTGCTAACAAGATGGATATGCCAGATAGTGCTGAAAATCTTAAAGTATTTAAAGAGAAATTAGCGGCTAATTATGACGAATTTGCGGAACTACCGCAAATCTTCCCGATTTCTAGCTTGACCAAGCAGGGACTTGCGACCCTCTTGGATGCGACCGCAGAATTACTGGATAAGACGCCAGAGTTCTTGCTTTACGATGAGTCTGAAATGGAAGAAGAAGCTTACTATGGCTTTGACGAAGAAGCACCAGCTTTTGAAATCTCTCGTGATGATGATGCGACTTGGGTGCTGTCAGGTGACAAGCTTGAGAAGCTCTTTAATATGACCAACTTTGACCGCGATGAAGCAGTCATGAAATTTGCCCGTCAGCTTCGTGGTATGGGCGTTGATGAAGCCCTTCGCGCTCGTGGAGCCAAGGATGGTGACCTGGTCCGCATCGGCAAGTTCGAGTTTGAATTCGTTGACTAAGGAGGCTTGCAATGGGTGATAAACCAATATCCTTCCGCGATGAAAATGGAAATTTTGTCTCTGCAGCTGACGTCTGGAATGCTGAAAAGCTAGAAGAGCTCTTTAATAAACTCAATCCCAAACGCAAGCTGCGTCTGGAAAGAGAAGTATTAGAGCAAGCGGAAGAGGGATAAAACGTTCGATTTTGAAATTAAAAACGCTAGGAAAGATTTCTTAGCGTTTTTAAATCTTAAAAAGTGGGTTCTGATAGGTAAGAAGATTTCCTTTTAGCTTCTAATGCCCCATCAATGAAAAAATGGAAAAAGGCAAGGCTTATAAATCTGTCGTGGCCATTGCTTGCTATTTTATGGTATAATGAAAAAAATAACTAGGAGAAGTGATAATTATGGCAAAAACGATTCATACAGATAAAGCACCAGCAGCGATTGGACCTTATGTTCAAGGAAAAATTGTCGGCAATCTCTTGTTTGCTAGCGGGCAGATTCCTCTATCTCCTGAAACTGGAGAAATCATTGGGACAACTATTGAAGAGCAGACCCAGCAGGTACTGAAAAATGTTTCAGCCATTTTGGAAGCCGCTGGCACAGACTTTGATCATGTGGTCAAAGCAACTTGCTTCTTGAGCGATATCAATGATTTTGTGGCCTTTAATGAAGTTTACAAAACAGCCTTTACAGAAGCATTTCCAGCGCGTTCGGCAGTAGAAGTGGCTCGCCTGCCTAAGGATGTGAAGATTGAGATCGAGGTTATTGCCGAGATTCTCTAAAAAAGGGCTGGAGAAAACAGCTTTTTGACGGATTCTATCTGATGAAAGGATTATTATGTCTGAGAAGAAAATTCAGCTTGTCATTGTGACTGGAATGAGCGGGGCGGGGAAGACCGTAGCCATCCAGTCCTTTGAAGATTTAGGTTATTTTACCATTGATAATATGCCGCCAACTCTGGTGCCAAAGTTTTTGCAGCTGGTCGAAGGGACTACGGACAATGACAAGCTGGCTATGGTTGTCGATATGCGGAGCCGTTCCTTCTTTATGCAAATCCAGCCTGTTTTGGATGAATTAGAGCAAAATGAAAACATCGATTTCAAGATTCTTTTCCTAGATGCGGCGGATAAGGAGTTAGTGGCTCGTTACAAGGAAACGCGGCGCAGCCATCCGTTGGCAGCTGATGGCCGGATTTTGGATGGGATTAAATTGGAGCGCGAACTTTTAGCCCCTCTGAAAAATCTCAGCCAAAATGTTGTAGATACAACTGATTTGACACCACGGGAGCTGAGAAAAACGATTTCTGAACAGTTTTCCAATCAAGATGAGATGCACAGTTTCCGTATTGAGGTCATGAGTTTTGGTTTCAAATACGGTCTGCCTTTGGATGCAGACTTAGTCTTTGATGTGCGCTTTCTGCCTAATCCCTACTATAAGCCTGAGCTGCGCAATCAAACTGGCTTGGACAAGGATGTCTTTGATTATGTCATGAACCATGCCGAGTCAGAAGAATTTTACCAGCATCTGCTGGGCTTGATTGAGCCAATCTTGCCGGGCTATCAGAAGGAAGGCAAGTCTATCCTGACCATTGCTGTGGGTTGTACGGGTGGTCAGCACCGCAGTGTAGCCTTTGCTCAGCGCTTAGCAGATGATTTGGCTAAAAATTGGCCAGTCAATGCCAGCCACCGCGATAAAAACCGTCGGAAAGAAACGGTGAACCGCTCATGAGGAAGCCAAGAATTACAGTCATCGGCGGTGGAACAGGGATTTCTGTTATTTTAGACAGCCTACGTAAAAAGGACGTAGAGATTACAGCCATTGTCACAGTAGCAGATGATGGAGGCAGTTCTGGTGAATTGCGGAAAAACATCCAGCAGCTGACTCCACCGGGTGATTTGAGAAATGTCTTAGTAGCCATGTCTGACATGCCAAAGTTTTATGAGAAGGTCTTTCAGTATCGCTTTGCTGAAGGAGACGGCGTTCTAGCGGGGCATCCCTTGGGCAATCTGATTATTGCCGGTATTTCTGAAATGCAGGGCTCAACCTATAACGCCATGCAGCTTTTAACCAAGTTTTTCCATACAACAGGTAAAATCTACCCTTCTAGCGACACCCCTCTAACTCTGCATGCTGTGTTTGCAGATGGGACGGAAGTTGTCGGTGAAAGCAATCTGACCAGTAAGAGCGGAATGATTGAGCGGGTCTATGTGACCAACACCTATGATGACAAGAAGCCTGCTGCTAGTAAAAAGGTGGTTGAGAGCATCTTAGAAAGCGATATGGTGGTTCTGGGGCCTGGTTCTCTATTTACCTCTATTTTGCCTAATCTCGTTATTGAGGAAATTGGCCAAGCTCTTTTGGATACGAAGGCAGAAGTGGCCTATGTTTGCAATATCATGACCCAGCGAGGTGAAACAGAGCATTTTTCAGACAGTGATCATGTTCAAGTATTGCACCGTCATTTAGGCAGGAAGTTTGTAGATACAGTCTTGGTCAATATCGAACCTGTCCCTCATGAGTACATGGATAGCAACCAGTTTGACGAATATCTGGTACAGGTGGAGCATGATTTTCAAGGACTCCAAGAGCAGGTTCCGCGCGTTATTTCTTCGAACTTTCTGCGTTTAGAAAATGGCGGAGCGTTCCATGATGGCGAGTTGGTCGTTGACGAATTGATGCAGATTATACAGGTGCGCAAATGAGTTTTACAGTAAAAGTAAAAGAAGAACTGCTGAGCCTGGCAAGCAGAGATAAAAATGAGCTGTCAGCCATGATCAAGATGTCTGGCAGTCTGGGCTTGGCCAGCAGTGGTTTGACCTTGTCTGTCACAACAGAAAATGCCAAAATTGCCCGCCATCTCTATGAGTTGCTGTCGGACCTTTATCAGGTCAAGTCAGAAATTCGCCACCATCAGAAGACCAATCTGCGCAAGAACCGTGTATACACAGTATTTCTAGATCAGAAAGTGGAAGAAATCCTTTCTGATTTGCACTTGGCTGACTCCTTTTTTGGTATTGAGGCAGGGATTGACCAGGCCATTTTGTCAGATGACGAAGCCAGTCGGGCCTATCTCCGGGGGGCCTTTCTCTCAAATGGTAGCATGCGAGAGCCAGATTCAGGTAAGTATCAGCTGGAAATCCTGTCCGTTTATCTGGATCATGCTGAGGATTTGGCTGCCTTGATGCGCCGTTTTTTGCTGGATGCCAAGACCATCGAACGCAAGAAAGGGGCTGTTACTTATCTGCAGCGGGCTGAGGATATCATGGATTTTCTCATTGTCATCGGTGCTATGGAAGCCATGGCTGAGTTTGAGTCTCTTAAGCTCATGCGGGAAGCGCGCAATGACCTCAATCGCGCTAATAATGCGGAGACTGCGAACATCGCTCGCACGGTTACAGCCAGTATGAAAATCATCAACAATATTGCCAAAATCAGCGATAATATTGGCATTGATAGTCTACCTGTAGACCTGCAGGAGGTAGCCCAGCTTCGTATCCAACATCCAGACTACTCCATCCAGCAGCTAGCTGATAGTCTGAGCCGGCCTCTAACTAAGAGCGGTGTCAATCATCGCTTGAGAAAAATCAATAAAATCGCAGATGAATTATAAAAGCTGCTGAGCTTGAGCTCGGCAGCTGTTTTTTTATAGGCTTGTAGAATGTTTGGGTTGGACTTTTTGCTCAGGATAGATATGGTTAATGGCATTGTTGACAGCAGTAGGTGCCTCGCCTAGCCCAGTTGCAATCAGGTCAATCTTCCCCTCGTAGCTGCAGCAGTCTCCAGCTGCATAGATACCTGGCACGGAAGTTTCTTGCTTGCTGTTGACTAAAATCTTGTGACGGTTGAGCTCCAAGCCCCAATCTTTGAGATTGCCGACAGAGGATTTAAAACCATAGTTGACAAAGAGATGATCCAGAGGCAGAAGCTGACTTTCCTCCCCCTTGACTTGGCTGATTTCCAAGTGGGTTATCTTGCCATTTTCGCCGACCAATCGACTGGGTACAAATGGTGTCTTAATCTCAACACTAGAAGCCTTGAGTTCTTCCACACTATGCTCTAAAGCCCGGAAGTTGTCCCGACGATGAACTAGACTGGTTTCCGCAATCTTTTCAAAAGCTAGCGCCCAGTCAACAGCCGAGTCGCCGCCGCCCAGAACAACAACCTTTTTGCCAGCGTACTGGCTGATGTTTGACACATGATAGTGGAGGTTATTGTAGCTTTCAGCATCGTCTAGCTCCAAAGCTCTCGGTTTGAAAGCGCCGCCTCCCATGGCGATGATAATGGTTTTGGTCTGATGCTGGGCTTGAGAAGTCGTGATGGTGAAGCCATCATCAGATTTAACGATATCCAGAACCGTTTCATTGAGGCAAATCTCAGTCTGGAAAGTTTCCAGCTGCTCAATCAGACGCTGTGTCAGCTCTTCGCCACTTAGATTGGTAAAGCCCGGCACATCCAGAATCTTCTTTTCTGGATAGAGAATGGCCGGCTGACCGCCCAGCTGAGGC
Organism: uncultured Streptococcus sp.; assembly: GCF_963528215.1. Lineage (GTDB taxonomy): Bacteria > Bacillota > Bacilli > Lactobacillales > Streptococcaceae > Streptococcus. The sequence goes on along the minus strand of NZ_CAURVL010000002.1, from coordinate 16,408 downwards.
AGGGAATCAATGATTTTAACCTTGGCTTGGCGCAAATGAGCGTAAAAAGCTGCGAATAGGCCAACTGGACCGCCGCCGACAATCGTAATATCATACAGTTCAGACATAATCTTCCTCAATCTTTTTTAAAATAAACTAGCATTATTGTACCACAAAAAGGAGTTGAAATGTAAGCAAATGTTTTGAAGCCATCTTAAAAGCCCCATCAGGGGCTTAAAATTAGATAGCAAATAAATCATTGAGGTTTTCAGCCAAGGTTGGGTGAGTGAAGATTTGCTTGCTCAAGTAGGTGTAAGGAATCTTATTATCCATGGCTACAGTCAGGATATTGATAATTTCCTGAGCCCCTGCTGAGAAGATAGTCGCTCCGACGATTTCCTTGGTCTCTGTATTGACAACAGCCTTGAAGGCACCGCGTAAGTCAGCATTGACATGTCCGCGAGGCATTGCTGCGACTGGAATCTCCTTAACTGCAATCGGCAGTCCTTGATCTTGGGCTTCCTTTTCAGTCAATCCGATTTGAGCCAATGGCGGTGTGATGAACATGCTGGTAGGGACGTTTTTACGGTCTTCCAGTGTGTAGCTGCCATCGCCAGCCAGATAGCTATAAAGGATACGGAAGTCATCCAGTGAAATATATGTGAACTGCAGACCGCCATTGACATCGCCCACTGCAAATACACCAGGTACAGATGTTTCCAAGTGCTTATCGACCTTGATAGCTCCGCGCTCTGTCAGCTCGATATCTGTATTTTCCAACTGCAGTGGCTCAACATTTGGCTTACGGCCGGTAGCATAGAGCAGGGCATCAAAGCGGAATTCTCCACCCTCTGTTACAACGACAACTTCAGCACCATCATTTTTAACCTGTTTGGTACGTACATTTTGCAGGAGCTGGATTCCGTCTTCTTCCATGTATTGCTTAGCTAGAGCAGCGATAGAAGGTTCTACTCTTGGAAGAAAGACAGGTGCAGCATCCAGCACAGTCACCTGACTGCCCAATTTATTGTAGAGTCCAGCAAATTCTAAGCCGATGTTACCACCACCCAGAACTCCTAAACGTTTAGGAAGTTCTTTCAGGTTTTGGATGCCAGTTGAATCGTAAACATTTTTAGTATCAGTCAATCCAGGAATCGGTAGGACGTTGGAAACAGCACCAGTATTGATGACAATAGTTTCAGCAGTCAGCTCCTCTTTCTCATTGCCAGCTGTGATTTCGATGACTTTATTGGAAAGGAAATGAGCTTCCGCATCGATGATGTCGACACCAGCGCCACTGATTGCTGCGTAGTTCTTCCCATTGAGACGGCTGGTAACAGCATTCTTCTCAGCCATGACTTGGTCGAAAGCCAGGCCTTTTTCAGCTGCGACAAGCAGGGTCTTGGTTGGGATGCAGGCGATATTAATGCAGGTTCCCCCGTACATAGCCTTGCTTCGCTCAATCAAAGCAACTTTTTTTCCTTGGGACGCCATTTTGGCTGCCAATGTTTTACCGGCCTTCCCAAAGCCGATGACAATTAAATCATAGGTTAACATAATTTACCTCCATTTTTCAAAAAAGATTGTATCACATCTAGTCAGAAATTGCTGATTTCTGCTACGCTTTTTTTCTTCAGTATTTTTAGTGTTTATTTTTATACAGAACGTCCATTTTTGAGCAAGATTTTCGCAGTTCCAGTCAGTCTGTGTTATACTGAGTTTCGTTATATATTTTAGGGGGTTAAAATGTCTATTATTACACTGATTTTGGCAAGCTTGGTTGCTTTGGAATTTTTCTACATCCTGTACTTGGAGACCATTGCGACGACTTCAGCGACAACAGCTCGGGTTTTCGGCATGTCGCAAGAGGAGTTGGATCGGCAGTCAGTCAATACTCTTTTCAAAAATCAAGGAGTTTACAACGGTCTGATAGCTGTTTTGATCTTGATTGCGGCCTTTGTACAGCCTAGTCCGGTTTGGCTGGGAATTTTTATGGTTTATATCATCTTGGTAGCAGCATACGGTGCAGTGACCAGTGACCCAAAAATCCTGTTCAAGCAGGGAGGACTGGCTATGCTAACCCTACTTAGTTTATTTTTCTAAAATAGAGTGAGGAAAATTGATTTCCCACTCTTTTTTATATAATGATTGACTTTTTTGTTAGACAAGTGTAGAATAAAGATAGAAATAGCATTATTTAGAAAGCGCGTGGGAACGATGAAAAGATCTATTAAACGTTTGCCAGATGGGGAATTTACTATTTTAAAAGTAATTTGGCAGTTGCCTACCCCAACGACCTCTGCCCGTATCATGGAAAAGCTGGGACCAGACAATCACTGGAAGCCCCAGACTTTGCTGACAGTCTTGGCTCGCTTGACTGAAAAGGGCTTTTTAGAAAGTGTCCGCAAGGGACGTGAAAGGCAGTATACAGCCTTGATCTCAGAAGATGAGTATCTGGAAGTTGAGGCTTCGGATTTCTTGAAGCGTCACAGCGGCCGTTCTATGGGCGGGTTTGTCAAAACACTCTTTTCTTCTAACTCCTTTTCGGAAAATGAATTGGATGAGCTGCGCAGTCTACTCAACCAAGGAAAGTAGGATGGAGGGATAAGCATGAAACAGTTCCTTCTTTCTTTTCTTCTGACCAGTCTTTCGACATCTATTTTGGTGCTTTTGCTTAGTCTGCTTTTTACGGCCTTTAAGACTAAGATTTCGGTCAGAGTGAAGTATTTTATTTGGTTTCTGATATTGCTGAGTTTTCTGTTTCCGTTCCGTCCCCAATTTGGCTCAGGCCTGATTCGGCTGAATACAGGATCGGTAGTTCAGACAGCAGTGACTGCCACCCAGACAGGTGGAGCTCAGGGCGCTTCTCCAGCAGTTGAAAAAGCTGCCCAGACAAATCTGTGGGAGGCTTTTCTCGGTCTGCCTTGGTTTGAAATTCTCTTTGCCATCTGGCTGATTGGCTTTGTCTTTAGTGTAGGAAGATACGCTTATTCTTATATTCGCTTCAGAAAGATGCTGAAGCGCTGGGGCACAGAGTTTCAGGACGAAGAAGCGATGGCTCAGCTGCGGGCTGTTCAGCAGGAGATGGGAGTTAAGGGCCAGATTCGTCTGCTCCACTATACTATGTCCCAAAGTCCTATGCTACTAGGTTTCAGAGATATTTTAATCGTGCTGCCAGAGTTGGACTACACAGAAGAAGAGCTGCAGCTGATTTTTAAGCATGAACTGACTCACTATAAGCACCGCGATGTTTTAGTTAATCTTTTGGGGATTTTTGCCAAGAGTCTGCACTGGTTTAATCCGGTTGTCCGTTTTGCTTGCCGTGAAACCCAGGAAGCAGGAGAAATGTACTGTGACCATGATGTTCTAAGCAGCAAAGATACGGAGTATCGTACTTTCTACGGTGAAACGATTCTGACCATGATAGACCGCAGTAAGAAGACCCCAATTGCCCTGACGACCTGCTTTTACTCTGACAAGTTTAATCTCAAGCGGCGGATTGTCGGCATTATGGATAACCGCCTACCTAAGAGGTTTCTGTCTGCTGCCTTTGTAGTAGCAGTTCCTCTCCTTTTGCTCTTGACTAGCTCAGTCTTTGCTCTAGAAAGCCCAGCTGCTCAACAAAGCCGACCTGTGGCGGGTCAAAAACAGCCCCAGGGACTCAGTCAGCGTCAGGCACTAGCATCCGTCTTAAAAGAGCTGTCTCTTTCTGAAAAAGATATTAAAGATTTACAAATTTCGCGTGAGAAAGACACTTATAAGATTCGCTTCTCTCACGGGCAAACGGCCCATGAAACCATTGTCAATGCTAAGGATGGAAAACTGGTCAAATCCAAGCAGCACACCATTGTCGAAAAGACAGTAACGGTTGAAAAAGAAGTCAGTCCATCCTCGTCAGCTGCATCAACTCCAGCTGAAAACAGCGCTACTGCCAGCGCAGGGAATACGGGAGCAGCGGGCTCGACCGGAGCAAATACTGGAGCTAGTACAGCGACAGTTCAAGCTCCGTCTCAGAACAGTTCCTCTCATACGACAGACACCGATGATCCGGACGATGATGATGACCATGATGACGATTAAATAGAGGATTCTGCCAGTTTAAGTTTCTTAAAAGCTTAGACTGGTAGAATTTTATTATCTTCTCAAAGGGGGATTTGGCAATCCTCCAAGAGCAGTTAGTCATCAGTTTATCTTTTATTTTAGGTCAATTTTGCTTACAGTTTGCACTTCGTTTCCTAATGCTAAAAAAACTGAAAGATTATTTATCTTTTTTCTTGACATTTATAAACGACAATTGTAGAATATACTTATAAACTACATTTGTAGAATGTTTTTAAAAAATACTGCTTGGAAAGGAGAAGAAAGAAAGCTTATCCAGACGCTTGTAGGTGCAGAGCGGAAGCTCTATTTCTTTTAAAAGCACAAACTACATTTGTAGAATCAAAGGAGAATTCAAAATGAAACAAAAGCAAATCCAAACAAACTTCCAACGGATCGAAACTAAGTATATTCTTGACCGAGCAATGCTAGCTCGTCTTGAGGCTGATATGAGGCCTTACCTTACCGCAGATGATTATGCGACTTCAACCATTTCCAATGTGTATTTTGATAATGATGAGTTCCAGATGATTCGGGATTCCATTGCCAGAAAAGGTGGTCGTGAAAAGATGCGGATGCGCACTTATGCTGAGCAGCCGAATGATGATAGTCAAGTTTTCTTGGAAATCAAGAAGAAACGTGATGAAGTAGGCTTCAAATACCGTTTAGTTTCCAATCCTTTCTCTGTGACCAACTATATTGTGAATGGTGTGGCAGACCATACTATTTCTGATGACCGGGTCAAGGCAGAAGTAGAACAGTTACAGGAGCGCTATCTAGACTTGAAGCCAAAAATGGTGATTAGTTATGACCGCTACTCTATGAGAGGCTTGGAAGATAAAAAGGTACGTGTGACAGTTGATTCCAACATCCGCTACCGAGATTATGATGTAGATTTGGCTTCAGGCCGCTATGGACTGCCCTTACTGGAAGATGACAAGGTGATTATGGAAATCAAGGTTCCTGGTCAATATCCTCAGTGGTTGGCTGATATTCTCAATAAATATGGACTAGAAGACCAGTCCTTCTCAAAATACGGCAAAGCCTACCTGCAAACTAAAGAAAGGCTGACTCAAACAGTCAAAGCCTAAGGGGGTAGTCTATGCTCAATCAGTTATTTAACAGTATCTATTCCTCCACAGAGGTCAAGATTAATCCTTTGGCATTGATTTTTTCACTAGCTACCAGTGTGGTTTTAGGAATTATCTTGGCCAAGGTCTATAAGCGCCAAACGATTTATACCAAGGAATTTGTCGTCACCCTCTCCCTTTTGCCAGCCATCATTTCTATTATCATCTTCTTGGTTAATGGAAATCTGGGTACCAGTGTCGCCGTAGCAGGGACTTTCAGCTTGATTCGTTTCCGCTCAGCCGCAGGTGGCTCCAAGGAGCTTTTAGCCATCTTTATGGCGACGGCTATCGGGATTACAACAGGGATGGGATTTGTAGCATTGGGAATTGTCTTTACTCTAGCTATTTCAGGCATCTGGATGCTCTTTGAAAAGATGAGCTTTACTTCAGCCAGTCAGACCAGACGTTATGTTCAGGTCCAAGTTCCAGCTGACTTTGACTACGAAGTACTCTTTGATGCTATCTTCGAAACGGCTTGTAAATCAGCCGAACTGACCTCTCTCAAGTCGGCTGAAAAGAAGTCTATCAAGCTGGACTATGTTGTTGACTTGAATCCTGACATAAGCGACAGAGAGCTCATTCAGCAGTTCCTGTTCTACGATAAGGTTCAGGACATTTCCCTTTCCAAAGCCGCTAAGAAACGCAAAACATTATAAAGCACTAAAGACCAGCTGCAATATGACAGCTGGTCTTCTTAGTCTAAAAAGAAGGGGAAATACATCTAAGTTACAGAAAAAAACTTGACACTCTTTTCTATGTGTGGTATGATTATATAGATTTTGGACTTGAAGGGAGTGAAAAAAATGTCAAAAACAGTAGTACGCAAGAATGAATCACTTGATGATGCACTTCGTCGTTTCAAACGTGCGGTTACTAAAGCTGGTACTCTTCAAGAAACACGCAAACGTGAATTCTATGAAAAACCTTCTGTAAAACGCAAACGCAAATCAGAAGCAGCTCGTAAACGTAAAAAATTCTAATTGAACAAAAAAGCAGACTCCGGTCTGTTTTTTGTTTTCACTCTTTGGAGAGAAGATGATGATTGTGTGCAATAAGGCAAAAAAATCACTGATTTTCATCAGTGAATTCTCTTTATTTTTTCTCAGCCAACAAAGCTTTGATTTCTTGTAGGACTTCCAATTCAGTTGGTCCAGCTGGCGCTTCTTCAGCTTCTTCCTTCTTCTTAGCAAGGCTTTGTGCTTTTTCAGCAGACTTGACGATGAAGAAGAGAACAGTACCGATTACCAAGAAGTTAATCACGGCGCTCAAGAAGTTACCATAAGCAATCCCGTTCCATTTCAATTGAGAAATTTGCTCCAAGTTTGCAGCTTTCAAAATTGGATTGAGGAAGAGAGGAGTGATTACGTCAGTAATCAAAGAAGTGACGATTGCTCCAAAGGCGTTGGCGATGATCACACCGACTGCCAAATCAATCACGTTCCCGCGCAACAAGAATTCTTTAAGATCCTTTAACATTCTTTCTTTCCTTTCAAGAATTTATTAATGAGATTATATTATAGCTTATTTATATGACAACTACAAGATATTTGCTTGTCAAATATTTTACATTTGCTTCATTTTGTTATAAAATATAGAATGATATTCTATGATAAATTGGAGGTATTGTCTCTTGATTGATAAAGAAATCATTTCTGAAATTAAAAACAGCGTCAATATCGTCGATGTCATAGGAGAAACAGTAGCCTTGACTAAGGCTGGGCGGAATTTTCTGGGACTCTGTCCCTTTCATGGCGAAAAGACGCCCTCTTTTAACGTTGTAGAGGACAAGCAGTTTTATCACTGTTTTGGCTGCGGCAAGTCGGGCGATGTCTTCAAATTCATTGAGGATTATCGAGGCGTTTCCTTTATGGATGCTGTGCAGATTGTAGCAGAACGGGCAGGGATTCCCTTGGCTGTGGAGACAGCGGGCGATGACCAACCGAGACAAAGCCATCCGCATCAAGCTCTCTACGATATCCATACCGAGGCAGCGAAGTTTTACCATGCGGTCCTGATGACGACCAAGATGGGAGAGGAAGCGCGGGCTTATCTCTACCAGCGGGGTCTGACAGATGATGTTCTCAAGCATTTTCAAATCGGGCTAGCTCCTAATGAGGGGAATTATCTTCATAAGAGTATGGCTGGCAAGTTTGATGAGAATACCATCATGAACTCAGGCCTTTTCAATCTAGCAGAGAATAATCTGGTCTATGATGCCTTTCAGAAACGGATTATGTTTCCACTGACCAATGACAGCGGTCAGGTTGTGGCTTTTTCCGGACGGATTTGGCAGGCAGCGGCTACTGATGGTCATCAGGCCAAGTACAAAAACAGTCGCAGCACCGCTATTTTCAATAAAAGCTACGAGCTCTATCATCTGGATAAGGCCAAGCCGGTTATCAAGAAGAGCCATGAGGTCTATCTGATGGAAGGCTTCATGGATGTGATTGCGGCTTATCGGGCCGGGATTGAGAATGCTGTGGCCTCAATGGGAACAGCTCTGACGCCTGAGCATGTCCAGCATCTAAGCAAGTATTGCAAGAAGATTATCCTGTCTTACGATGGAGATAGGGCAGGACAGGCAGCGACTGCAAAGGCTTTGGATGAGCTGAAAGATATGACGGTGGAAATTGTTCGGATTCCGGATAATTTGGACCCCGATGAATTTCTCGCTAAAAATTCTGAGGAAGACTTGCAGCATTTGCTGAGTAAAACGCGAATAAGTAATGTGGAGTTTCTGCTGCATCATCTGAAACCAGATAATATTGAAAATCTGCAGGCTCAGATTGAGTTTGTAGAGAAGATGGCACCGATTATTGCGAAGACCAAGTCCATCACAGCGCAGAACTCCTATATATACATGCTGGCTGAGTTGCTGCCGGACTTTGACTATCAGCAGGTGGAGCAGACGGTGAATAACAGCCGGCTGGCTGAGCGCTCTAGTCGCAGTCAGGAGGCGCCCACTCAGCAGTCTCAACCAGTCGTCATGCAGTTTTCGCCTTCGAACCGGCTGAGTCAGCTGACGAGGGCGGAAAATCATATCTTCCACCGCATGATGCATCATCCTTTGATTTTGAACCAATATCGGCTGAGAGAAGACTTTTTCTTTGACTCTGAGGAGTTACAGGCCTTGTATGAGATTTTGCTGGCAAATGGTGAGGTGACACCGCAAGATTTGTCCCAGCTGCCAGATCATGTCCAGCAGGCTTGGTACCGCGTCTTAGAAGAAGATTTGCCTGATGAGGTTTTGGAAGATGAATTGAAAGAAGTGGAAGAAACAAGAGAGCGGGAGATTTTGCGCAAGCATAATCAGTTTATTAGTAAGAAGATTCGAGAAGCCTCTCACAGCGGAGATACGGATACAGCCTTGTCTGAGCTAGAGCGCTTGATTGAGCAAAAAAGAAGAATGGAGTAGGAATGGCTACAAAACAAAAAGAAGTAACAACATTAGACGTTCAAATTGCAGAATTTATCCGCAACCACAAGCAGACAGGAGTTGCGACAGATGATGAAATCAATGACCAACTGGTCATTCCTTTCACTTTGGACGCTGATGGGATTGAGGATTTGCTGCAGCGCATCCAGGATGCTGGTATCTCAATTACAGATAAAGAAGGAAATCCCAGCGCGCGCGTCTTAAATAACGAAGAGGAAGAAGCGGAGCTGACGGATGAAGAGCTCTTAGGCAGCAATTCAGCCAAGGTCAATGACCCGGTCCGCATGTATCTGAAAGAAATCGGGGTTGTGCCGCTTCTCAGCAATGAAGAAGAGCAGGAGCTGGCTATCTTGGTAGAACAGGGAGACTTGGAGGCCAAGCAGCGTCTGGCTGAGGCCAATCTTCGTCTGGTTGTTTCCATTGCTAAGCGCTATGTCGGCCGTGGTATGCAGTTCCTTGACTTGATTCAAGAAGGAAATATGGGGTTGATGAAGGCCGTTGATAAGTTTGACTACACCAAAGGATTTAAGTTTTCAACTTATGCAACTTGGTGGATTCGTCAAGCCATTACCCGTGCGATTGCTGACCAAGCTCGGACTATTCGGATTCCGGTCCATATGGTGGAAACCATTAACAAGCTGGTCCGCGAGCAACGTAATCTCTTGCAGGAATTAGGGCAAGACCCAACACCAGAGCAAATCGCTGAGCGGATGGATATGACACCTGACAAGGTTCGTGAGATTCTCAAGATTGCTCAAGAGCCGGTTTCTCTGGAGACACCTATCGGTGAAGAAGATGACAGTCATCTGGGAGACTTTATCGAAGACGAAGTGATTGAAAACCCAGTCGACTATACAACTCGTGTCGTCCTTCGTGAGCAGCTGGATGAAGTATTGGATACGCTGACAGACCGCGAAGAAAACGTCCTACGTCTGCGCTTTGGTCTGGACGACGGCAAAATGCGGACCCTGGAAGATGTCGGCAAGGTCTTCAATGTCACCCGCGAGCGGATTCGCCAGATTGAAGCCAAGGCCCTGCGTAAACTCCGCCATCCAAGCCGCAGCAAACCACTCAGAGATTTTATCGAAGATTAAGAACTAAGAGCACAAGAAGGGGGAGAAATTTTCAGTAGGAAGCGTCAAGCCGGAAGACCTAGCTGAAAACAAAAGCCCCCTCGAGCTAATTTGAAATTTCTGCTATATCTATAAGGAGGATATTGCATGTCAGAACAAAAATACAGCCCTGAAGAAGTTGAAAAGATTAAAACGCGTATTTTAGAGAGCTTGGAGCAAGTCATTGACCCTGAGCTGGGGATTGACATTGTCAATCTGGGCCTAATCTATGAAATCCGTTTTGACGAGACCAATGGGGAAACGGAAATCGATATGACCCTGACAACCATGGGATGCCCTCTGGCGGATCTTCTGACTGACCAGATCTATGATGCTATGTCAGATGTTCCAGAGGTTACTAAGACTGATGTTAAGTTGGTTTGGTACCCAGCTTGGACGGTGGAAAAGATGAGCCGTTATGCTCGAATCGCTTTGGGGATTCGCTAAGAACTGATAGTAAGTACTAGCCTGCTGTGTGCAGGCTTTTGCTTTTTTTGAGGGATTCTGTTATAATATTCCTATTGTCTCGGGGTCGTTACGGATTCGACAGGCATTATGAGGCACATTTTGCGACTCATCTAGCGGATGTAAAACGCCAGTTAAATATAACTGCAAAAAATAACAATTCTTACGCTTTAGCTGCCTAAAAACCAGCCAGCGTGACCCGATTCGGATTGCTTGTGTCTGATGACAGGTCTTATTATGAGCAAGCTACGGCAAAATCTGGTCTAGGGATTTTGCAAGAGAATTATAGACTCGCTTGACTTGGGCTTGAGCTATGTGTCAAAGTTAAGTTAAATCAATACATAGCCTATGGTTGTAGACAAATGTGTTAGCAGGTGTTTGGACGTGGGTTCGACTCCCACCGGCTCCATTATTTTAAAGCCTTTCTAAAACGTTGAGAAATCAGCGTTTTTTGCTTTTGCTATGTTCAGGGAATCTTGATTTCTGTTTGAAAAAGTAATACAATGATGTTAGTGATGACAAAGGAAATATTGGTATTTCTAATTGGTCAATTTCATAAGTATTAAGGGAAGTTGGATATGAGTTTTTTTAAGAATCTGTTTGGTAAGAAACAAGAACAAGAGGAAGAGAAAGTAGAAAAGGTAGAAGAATCAGTGCTTGATGTGCCTTCTGAAGATCCTTTTCCGAGTGAGTGGGGATCTTTCTCAACTTATATTGATGACAAGTTGGCTAGTATCCGTCTGAATCTAGCTCTTGCTGATGAGGCACCCTATCCTCTCTATACCCATGCTATGAGACTCAAGATATCGCTCCTCCAGTACGATGGGGAGACGGGTTTTCCATCTAGTGAAGAGTTTAAGGAGCTGAATGTGATTGAGGATCGGCTTTCTGAGGCTTTGAGCCAGGTCGGTGGCATTCATGTTGGTGTGATTACGACAGATGGAAATATTGAGTTTTACTACTATCTGCAAGACAAGAAAAGCCATCTGGAGCCAATTGCAAACGTGATGCGCGACTTTCCAGACCGCCGCTATGACTCAGCGACCTTGGAAGATGAGGAGTGGGATCAGTACTTTGACTTTCTCTATCCTAATGAATACGAGTATCAGACCATTCTCAACCAGCGGGTCTGGTATCAGCTGGAGCAGGAAGGTGATGACCACACTCAGGAGCGCGAGATTGACCATTTGGCCTATTTTGCGTCTGAGGAAGACCGAGATGGTTTTCTTAAGGAAGTTGAAGCGTTGGGCTATAGCCTTGTATCTGCTGAAAAGATAGAAGATGCGGACAAACCATATCAGCTGCACGTGATTCGTATGGATACGACGGAAATCTTTGATTTGAACCAGAATGTTTGGACTTTGGTTGAATTTGTGAAAAAATTTAACGGAAACTATGGCGGTTGGGGCTGTAATGTGGTATAATGGTTAAAGTTTTGAGAAAGCTGGGCTTTCTCTTTTGTGGAAGATTACTCAAGAGGCTTAAGAGGCTGTGTTGGAAACGCAGTAGGCGTGTAAAAGCGTGCGTGGGTTCGAATCCCATGTCTTCCGTTATCATATGCAAGAAACGCTGTTTGGCGTTTTTTCTATTTATTGAAGGAGATGAAAGTTGCTTTAATATGAATATTTTTGGAAATGCTTGAAAACAATTTCAGCAAAAAAAATAAGTAATTTATTGTTCATTTTATATAATAGTGTGGTAAAATGGGATTAATGGATTTTTAAAAAGGATATAAATTAAAGGGAGAATTATGTTTTTTAAACGTCAAAAAGGTAAGTACCACGAAGTAGAGCGTGTGACTCGTTTTAAGCTGATTAAATCGGGTAAGCATTGGCTGCGTGCTGCGACATCACAGTTCGGCCTTTTTAGATCAATGAGAGGGGGAGGCCTTTCATCGATCGAGCTCAAGGTAACGGAAGAACAAGTTACCGATAAGAAGAGCGGCATAGACTTTTTGAGGGGCATTGTCGCCACGGGAGCCGTGCTGGGCGGAGCTGTTGTGACAAACACAATCGTCCATGCGGAAGAAGAGCAGGCTCTGGAAAAAGTCATTGACACGACAGACGTTTTAGCGACACGTGGTGAAACAGTTTTAGGAGAAGAAAGCAGTGCTGCTGAAGCAGCGACCGCAACGGCAAGCTCACATACTGAGTCAGAGTCTGTATCAGATACATCCTCAGCCAGTGCCAGTGCTTCTGTCAGTGCGTCTATCTCTGCCAGCATTTCAGCTTCAGAGTCAATGTCACAGTCTAGCTCTGCTTCTATCAGTGCCAGCACATCTCAGTTAGTCTCAGATTCCTTAAGTGTATCTGAGTCTCTTTCAGTATCTTCAAGTACATCTGATTCAGTGAGTGCATCTCAGCCAGCATCGACCTCAGCTAGCTCCAAGTCAGAATCTACTGTAAACAGTCAAAGCGCATCATCTGAAACCAATAGGTCTTCGACTAATAATGGCTCAGCCAGTTCCTCAAGTGAAACGGCTCGTGTTCGGAAACGTCGTGATGTGGCAAATGCTGTTGATACAGAAGCTCCTGAGGTTACAACAGGAGATTATGTAGTATATAGAGGCGAATCTTTTGAATTTTATGCAGGAACTACAGATAATAGCGGTCAAGTTAATGCTGTTATCATCCGTAATGTTGAAAGAAATAAGCAGGGGCAGTTTTATCTTTCACCTGACTGGTTACAATATTCTACAGATAATCTGGGACAACCGGGCAATGCTACGGCTCAGAATCCTCTTCGAACTAGAATATTTGGTACCGTTCCACTAGATAACCCTATTGGTATTTATACTCGTTATATGCTTGGAACAGATCCTAGTGGCAATGAAACTAAAATAAACCCTATTGATAGCCGAAATGGTTTTGAAAGATTTATCCTCACTGTAAAAACTCAAAATGAAAAGTATGATCCTGCAGATCCGACAATAACGTTTGTAAATAATCTTTCTAACCTATCTACAAATGAGAGAAATGCTGTAGCTGCTGCGGTTAGAGCAGCAAATCCTAATATACCTGCTACAGCTACGATTTCTGTTTCTGCAAACGGAACGGTTACCATTACTTATCCAGATAAATCTAAAGATACTATTTCTGCGGATAGAGTAGTAAAGGATCTTGCATCAAGTCGTTCAGCTTTAACATCAGCTTCTACATCCGCCTCGACCAGTGCTTCAGTGTCTGCAAGTACCTCAGCGTCTCTTAGTGCATCGACCTCAGCGAGCCAGTCTATTGTAGATAGTAAATCGGCTTCTGTAAGTGCATCAACATCCGCAAGTACGTCTGCCTCGACGAGCGCATCAGTCAGCGCCAGCACGTCCGCGTCGACAAGTGCATCTGTATCAGCCAGCACGTCAGCATCAACTAGTGCGTCAGTGAGTGCAAGTACGTCCGCATCGACCAGCGCGTCAGTAAGTGCAAGCACCTCCGCTTCAACGAGCGCGTCAGTAAGTGCAAGTACTTCAGCGTCAACGAGTGCATCAGTTTCAGCAAGCACGTCTGCTTCAACGAGCGCGTCAGTAAGCGCAAGCACATCGGCTTCAACCAGTGCGTCCGTATCTGCAAGCACTTCAGCGTCGACAAGTGCATCCGTATCTGCCAGCACGTCTGCTTCAACCAGTGCGTCAGTGAGTGCAAGTACCTCGGCGTCGACGAGCGCGTCCGTAAGCGCAAGTACCTCAGCGTCGACGAGTGCATCCGTATCTGCCAGCACGTCTGCTTCAACCAGTGCGTCAGTCAGCGCAAGTACGTCAGCGTCGACAAGTGCGTCAGTGAGCGCAAGTACCTCAGCGTCCACTAGTGCATCAGTAAGTGCAAGTACGTCTGCTTCAACGAGTGCATCTGTGAGTGCAAGCACCTCAGCGTCGACGAGTGCGTCCGTATCTGCAAGTACTTCAGCCTCAACCAGTGCATCTGTGTCTGCAAGTACGTCCGCATCAACGAGTGCATCCGTATCAGCAAGTACGTCTGCTTCAACGAGCGCATCGACAAGTGCTAGCACGTCGGCATCGACGAGTGCGTCAGTATCAGCAAGTACGTCCGCATCAACGAGTGCGTCAGTATCAGCAAGTACGTCCGCATCAACGAGTGCGTCAGTGAGTGCAAGTACGTCTGCCTCCACGAGTGCCTCTGTATCTGCAAGCACGTCTGCATCAACCAGCGCTTCTGTATCCGCAAGTACCTCCGCCTCCACGAGTGCGTCTGTAAGTGCAAGTACGTCCGCTTCAACGAGTGCCTCAGTGAGCGCCAGCACGTCAGCATCCACAAGTGCATCTGTGTCAGCAAGTACCTCAGCGTCCACTAGCGCATCAGTAAGTGCAAGTACGTCAGCATCCACAAGTGCATCCGTATCAGCAAGTACCTCAGCGTCCACTAGCGCATCAGTAAGTGCAAGTACCTCAGCGTCCACTAGCGCATCAGTAAGTGCAAGTACGTCAGCGTCCACTAGCGCATCAGTAAGTGCAAGTACGTCTGCTTCAACGAGCGCATCAGTAAGTGCAAGTACGTCTGCTTCAACGAGCGCATCAGTAAGTGCAAGTACCTCAGCGTCGACGAGTGCGTCAGTATCTGCAAGCACGTCGGCCTCCACGAGCGCGTCCGTAAGTGCAAGTACGTCTGCTTCAACGAGTGCGTCAGTGAGCGCAAGTACGTCTGCATCGATGAGTGCGTCAGTAAGTGCAAGTACCTCCGCCTCCACGAGCGCGTCCGTAAGTGCAAGTACGTCCGCTTCAACCAGTGCCTCAGTGAGCGCCAGCACCTCAGCGTCCACCAGTGCATCTGTATCTGCAAGTACCTCAGCGTCTACTAGCGCGTCAGTGAGCGCAAGCACGTCAGCGTCCACGAGTGCGTCAGTAAGTGCAAGTACGTCTGCCTCAACGAGCGCCTCAGTAAGTGCAAGTACGTCTGCTTCCACGAGTGCCTCAGTAAGTGCAAGTACGTCAGCGTCAACGAGTGCGTCGGTAAGTGCAAGTACGTCCGCTTCCACGAGTGCGTCAGTGAGTGCCAGCGCGTCCGCTTCAACGAGTGCATCCGTATCTGCAAGTACGTCAGCCTCAACGAGTGCGTCAGTAAGCGCAAGCACATCGGCTTCAACAAGTGCCTCTGTTTCTGCAAGTACCTCAGCCTCAACGAGCGCATCAGTAAGTGCAAGTACCTCGGCGTCCACGAGCGCGTCAGTGAGTGCCAGCACATCTGCATCAACAAGCGCGTCAGTGAGCGCAAGTACCTCGGCGTCAACTAGCGCGTCAGTGAGTGCAAGTACTTCAGCGTCGACAAGTGCGTCCGTTTCAGCAAGTACCTCAGCATCGACGAGTGCATCCGTATCCGCAAGTACGTCCGCCTCAACAAGTGCGTCAGTGAGCGCAAGTACCTCGGCGTCCACGAGCGCGTCAGTAAGTGCAAGTACCTCAGCGTCTACCAGCGCATCCGTTTCAGCAAGTACGTCCGCGTCGGCGAGTGCATCCGTTTCAGCAAGTACGTCCGCGTCTACCAGTGCTTCTGTATCCGCAAGTACTTCAGCGTCAACAAGTGCATCTGTATCAGCAAGTGAGTCTGCTTCCACGAGTGCATCCGTATCTGCAAGCACGTCCGCGTCAACGAGTGCGTCAGTGAGTGCCAGCACGTCCGCGTCAACAAGTGCGTCCGTAAGCGCAAGCACGTCCGCTTCAACGAGTGCATCTGTGAGTGCAAGCACCTCAGCGTCCACCAGTGCATCCGTATCTGCAAGTACGTCTGCTTCCACGAGCGCATCAGTTTCAGCAAGCACGTCCGCATCGACAAGTGCGTCCGTAAGCGCAAGTACCTCAGCCTCGACGAGTGCGTCGGTATCCGCAAGTACCTCAGCGTCCACGAGTGCATCTGTGAGTGCAAGCACCTCAGCGTCGACGAGCGCGTCAGTCAGCGCAAGCACATCTGCGTCCACGAGCGCATCGGTAAGTGCAAGTACCTCAGCCTCGACGAGTGCGTCGGTATCCGCAAGCACGTCCGCTTCAACGAGTGCATCAGTAAGTGCAAGTACGTCTGCCTCAACGAGCGCGTCAGTTTCAGCAAGCACGTCCGCATCGACAAGTGCGTCCGTGAGCGCAAGTACGTCAGCTTCAACGAGCGCATCAGTAAGTGCAAGTACGTCCGCGTCAACCAGCGCATCCGTTTCAGCAAGTACCTCCGCGTCGACCAGTGCGTCCGTTT
>NZ_CAURVL010000001.1:0-186678 GCF_963528215.1 uncultured Streptococcus sp. | reverse complement strand
CGTTTCAGATGTTCCCCAAGTCTGTGCTGACTTGGAGCGTATTTTGGATAAAAAGGCAGACTATGTTGACGACAGTTTTGCTCAGTTCACGATTGGCAGTCATTGTCTCATGTTGTCCCAAAATCATTTGATTCCTTTGGAAAATTTCCAGTCAGGAATCATTCTTCATGTCGAGGTTGAGGATGTAGAGCAGAACTACCAACGGTTGAAAGAGCTTGGTGCCGAGATTTTACACGGCCCAGTTGTAACTGATTGGGGCACGGAATCTCTGCTAGTTAAAGGTCCTGCTGGTCTAGTAATTGATTTTTATCGAATGAAATAGGTCTGTTAAAATAGAAAAAACGCATAAAATCAACTGATTACAAAAGTGTTGATTTTATGCGTTTTTATGTGAACTGTTCTTATATTTCGGATAGAAATTGAGTTTTTCCAACTTCTTGCTCTATATCAGCAGGTTTATTTAACTTCCCCGCCTTCAACAACTAGGTCGTCAGCCTTAGCAGCTTCGCCGTATGTTGGATGGAGAGTTTCTTCATAGGCCTTGTGGAAGAAGTTTTCTTTGCCGAGTTTATTGATTTCGTCGTTGATATAGTTGAGTAGCTCGGTATTGCCTTTCTGCACAGCTGGGGCAATGGTATCTGGATCACCTAGCGAAGTGATGCCGACTTCAAAGCCTTTGTTTTCCAGCGCCCAGGCTAGGACTTCAGTATTGTCTGTAGAAAAGGCGTCGCCGCGGCCGTCCAGCAGGGCTTGGTAAGCATCGCTGTACTGATCATACTTTTGCAGCTTGATATTTGGATAGTTCTTTTCAAAGTAGGTTTCAGCTGTGGTTCCCTTGGTGATGATCAGGGTCTTGCCTTCCAACTGCTCAGGCTTGGTGATAACTGAGCCCTTTGGTGATACGACTCCGAGAGATACTTTCATATAGGGCAGGGCGAAGTCAACTTGTTTTTTCCGCTCGTCTGTGACAGTGAAGTTGGCTAGGGTAATATCGACCTTGTTGGAGATTAAGTATTCGGCCCGGTTGGCAGCATCTACAGGCACATACTCTGGCTTAACCCCTAAATCTTTGGCTAGTTGGTCGCCCAGATAAATGTCATAGCCTTGATATTTGCCGTTGTTATCTACATAGCCGAACGGTTTCTTGTCGCTGAAAACCGCAATGCGGAGCTTACCACTCTTTTTAATTTCCTCTAGGCTGCGGGCCTTGACCGTTTTGCTGGAAGCTGCGTCTTTGTTACCAGCATCTTTCTTGCTGGAACTGCCGCAAGCGACAAGGAAGAAAGCCAGAGTAAGGGTTGTTAAAGCAAAGATTGTTTTAGATAATTTCATAGGAGACTCCTTTATAAGATATGGGAATGGGAAGAAAACACAGAGCTACCAAAGAGCAGCCACATCAGTGGTGGGGTAGGCATAACTGTCAGCCTAGATGGCTGAAGTCAAAGACATTGAGAAATTCCTGGGCTCGCTGGGTTTTGGGTTGGGTGAAGAACTGCTGGGCGGTATTTTCCTCGAGGATACCACCTTGGTCCATGAAGATGATCCGATCGGCAATGGCACGGGCGAACTGCATTTCGTGGGTCACAATCAACATGGTCCGGCCTTCCTCAGCCAGGTCATTAATGAGCTCTAGCACTTCGCGGACCATCTCGGGATCCAGCGAAGCAGTCACCTCATCAAAAAGGATGATTTCTGGGTGCATGAGGAGCGAACGGACGATTGCTACCCGTTGCTTTTGGCCGCCAGACAGTTGGCGAGCAAAGCTGTGCTTTTTATCAGCCAGGCCGACCCGCTCTAGCAGGCTTTCAGCTTCCTTGATGACCTCGTCCTTCTTGCGCCCTTGAGCTTTTATGGGACCAAGAATTAGATTTTGCAGGACATCCAGATGGGGGAAGAGCTCATAGCTTTGAAAGACCATGCCAATCTTCTGACGAACGAGATGGAAGTCCTTTTTTTGACTGAGGATGGATTGGCCGTCTAGCAAAATATCGCCAGACTGGATGCTTTCAAGGCCGTTGATGCAGCGAAGCAGGGTCGACTTGCCGCAGCCAGATGATCCTAGGATGACCACGACCTCTCCTTTTTGGACAGAGAGAGACAGGCCTTTAAGGATGGCATTACTGCCGAAAGACTTGCGAATGTCCCGTAATTCTAAAATGATTTCCGACATGATGTCCGTTACTCCTTCCAGATGGTTTCCAAATAAGAGGATAGTTTAGAAATGGGAAAGCAGACTGCGAAGTAAAGCAGCAGAATGCAGCCATAAATCCAAAAAGCAGCAGAAGGGATAGACAGACGATTGCTGTCAATGATCTGCTGGCCGACCTTGACGACCTCGATGACTCCGATAAGGACGATGAGTGAGGTTGTCTTAATCATCCGCGTGATTAGATTAATCGCCTGCGGCAAAAGCCGTCGCAGTACCTGTGGGATGATAATGTAGACATAGAGCTGGCGCTGCGACAGTCCCAGTGCCTGACCGCTCTCAAACTGATGCTTGGGCAGGGAAGTGATGGCCCCCCGTACCAAGTCACCCATCTCCGCCGTTCCCCAAAGAGAGAAGACTATAATGGCTGAAAGCTCACCAGAGATATTGATGTCGAAATTTCTGGCTAAGCCAAAGTAAACCAGAAAGAGCAGAACCAGCTGGGGCATGACGCGGATAAACTCTAGATAGGCTCTGGACAGAAAGCGCACGACTTTTGACTGCGAGGTCATGATGATGCCAAAAATAGTCCCTAAGATAAGGGAGATGATGACCGAGAGGATGGAAATACCAATGGTAACGCCCAACCCCTGTAAGATACGTAAGAAATTATTCCCCTGAAAGAGAACTTGAATGCCCGAATCCTGCACGCCGCAGCCTCCTTTCTATCCAGCTAAAGCCAAGTGAAATTGGCAGCAAAATAATCAGATAAGCGATGACCAACATGAGCAGAGCCGTATCTGTCTCGTAGTAAAGGCCAATCAAGTCCTTAGCTACAAACATTAGGTCTGCCAAGGCAACAGCTGAAAATACTGAGGTTTCCTTGATTAAAAAGATGACATTGGCACTAAAGGAAGGCAGGGCAATAGCTGCAGCCTGAGGCAGGATGACATAGTAGAAGACTTGTACTGGTCGCAGGCCGATAGAGAGTCCGACCTCCCTCTGCGTTTGGCTGACTGCTTCAAGGCCGCTTCGGAAAGACTCAGCCATATAGGAACCACCCAGAAAGATTAGCCCAATCGTCGCACAAGCCTCAGAGGACAGAACGAGTCCAACACGAGGCAGGCCGAAGTAGAGAAAGAAAAGCTGCAGCAACAGCGGCGTATTGCGGGAAAACTCGATATAGGCGGTTGCTAGCGACTTCAAAATTGGAATCTTGTAAAAGCGAATCAGACTGACTAAGAATCCGACAGCAATTGATCCCAAAATTCCCCAAAAGGCTATGAACATGGTTAAAAGAAAGGCCTCTTGATAGAGGGGATAGTAATCACTGACGACGTCCCAGTTCACGGCTCTCACTCCTTAAACACTTGATGTTCCTAGTTTAGCATAGATAACAGACCTTTAGTAATATGTATTTTTTATCGCACTGATAAGGAAAATCTATCACTGGTCTGAAGAGAAATGCTAGGTTGGGGGTTTGTTATTTCAGCTGTGAAATCAATCGGTCATAGAATAATATTATTATTCGACATTATGTTATAAGTTTTTTAGATTTTACTTTGTTATACTATAAAGTATAGAAAATCTTTTATCTTACTAAGGAGGCAAAAAGATGACCAAAAAACTGACTTTTCCAGATGGTTTCTTGTGGGGCGGAGCGACAGCTGCCAACCAGTGCGAGGGCGCTTATGATGCGGATGGTCGCGGGCTGGCCAATGTAGATGTGGTGCCGATTGGTGAGGATCGTCTGGCCATCATCACGGGTAAGAAAAAGATGTTTGACTTTGAGGAAGGCTATTTCTACCCAGCCAAGGAAGCTATTGACATGTACCATCGCTTTAAGGAGGACATTGCCCTCTTTGGTGAGATGGGCTTTAAGACCTATCGTCTGTCCATTGCTTGGAGCCGGATTTTCCCTAAGGGGGATGAGCTGGAGCCCAATGAAGCTGGCCTGAAATTTTACGAAGACCTCTTTAAGGAATGCCACAAGTACGGTATTGAGCCCTTGGTGACCATTACTCACTTTGACTGTCCCATGCACTTGATTGAGCAATATGGTGGTTGGCGAAATCGTCGCATGCTAGAATTTTACGAGCGTCTCTGCTGCACTCTCTTTACCCGCTACAAGGGATTGGTCAAGTACTGGCTGACCTTCAATGAAATTAACATGATCCTCCATGCACCATTTATGGGGGCGGGGCTCTGCTTTGAAGAAGACGAAAATGAAGAACAGGTCAAGTACCAAGCGGCCCATCATGAGCTGGTCGCGTCAGCCATTGCCACCAAGCTGGCTCATGAGATTGATCCAGAAAATAAGGTCGGCTGTATGTTGGCGGCAGGGCAAAATTATCCTAATACCTGTCATCCACGTGATGTATGGGCTGGTATGGAGGAAGACAGGAAAAACTATTTCTTCATCGACGTGCAGGCGCGTGGTGAATATCCCAACTATGCCAAGAAAGCTTGGGAGCGCGAGGGTATCACTGTCGAAATGCCAGAAGAAGACCTGCAGCTGCTCAAGGAGCATACGGTGGACTTCATTTCCTTCTCTTACTACTCTAGCCGGGTAGCTTCGGGCGATCCTAAGGTCAATGAACTGACGGAGGGTAATATCTTTGCTTCTCTCAAGAACCCTTATTTGGAAGCTTCTGAGTGGGGCTGGCAGATTGATCCGCTGGGCTTGCGTATTACTCTTAATACCATCTGGGATCGCTATCAAAAGCCTATGTTTATCGTGGAAAACGGTCTGGGTGCAGTGGATACTCCGGATGAAAATGGCTATGTGGCTGATGATTACCGGATTGACTATCTGGTAGCTCATGTCAAGGCCATGCGGGAAGCCATCAATGAAGATGGGGTAGTGCTTTGGGGCTACACGACCTGGGGCTGTATCGACCTAGTATCAGCCGGCACTGGCGAGATGAAGAAGCGCTATGGCTTTATCTACGTGGACCGGGACAATGAAGGAAAGGGAACACTCAAACGTTCCAAGAAAAAATCCTTTGACTGGTACAAGGAAGTCATCGCGACTAACGGAGCATCTGTGAAATAGGAAAAAGGCTGAGATATGAATGTCTCAGCCTTCTTTAAGTATGTATTTTATAGGAACTTTAGTCTAACTGAAATTTAAATACTTTACAAGATTCATTATTTCAAGAATTCCTTTATTTGCTGGGCGATTTCCTCTGGCTTTTCGTCATGGATATAGTGGGATCCTTCTAATGTCACAAGTTTGGCTTGGGCATTCTGCGCTACAAACTCTTCCTCCAGCTTGGGAGCTTCTCCGCCTTTCTGGACAGCCGCAAAGATAAGAGTCGGAATCTGCGGCACAGGTTCTTTATTAATCGTTTCAACATTTTTCTTCCGATTCTTGACTTCGTTCATGACCGCCTGGGTGATTGACCGCTGGTGGAACAAGGCTTTAAAGACAGCTTTTTCCTGATCATTGAGAGCCCCAGACTTTATGGCCGGGCTGCTATTTTCATCAAAGAAAATCGGCAGGCGAGCCAAGCCTAGCATTCTCCCCATCTGGATAGTCTGATAAGAGCCATAAAATTTCTGCTGGTCGGCCACCTCTGTATGAGGCATGGTCATATCTAGCCCGATAATAGCTTCTACTTCTTCTGGGTAATGATTGGCCCAGTGAATCGTTTCTAAACCGGCAATCGAATGTGGTACCAGGACATAAGGACCGGATATCTTAGCAGCTTTGAGGGCCTTACGTGTCTGCTCCACTTGTCTATCCAATGAGCGGTCATCGTTTCCATCATCGCTGTAACCATAGCCCAGACGTTCTACCACGACGATACGATAATCATCCTCCAGCTTGGAATAAAGAGCTTTGAAATCCAGAACCGGAGCATTGGTGCCTAGACCTGCTAGAAAAACTAAGGTCTTCTTGCCCTTGCCGGCAGTGTAGACATTAAGCTTCTTACCCTCTACCTCGACTAGCTGACCAATCGGCTTCTCAATGAGCTTGCTTTCCTGAGCTATTTGAAAGCGGTGATAGAGAAAGATAGCCAATAAGGCCAGAGCTAAGAGTCCTACCAGCCAAGTGATTGTTTTAAGGATAAATATAAAGATTCTTTTCAACATAGGGATTCCTTTCTGTTCATCATATTTTAGACTCGCATACTTTTATTTATAATCTTTACTCCAAGCGGTCATATCGTGATTTACACTAAAAGCGAATAGAAGTTTAATCAGGTAAAGTGATAAAAGAGCTGTCATACTGATTGGCAATTTACTGTAACTAATAAGAAGAATGCATCCCAACCCCGCCATAGAAGCACCAGTTAATGCTTGCTCCCTGCAATCTTTCAGTAGTTCTCTAACAAACATTAGATATGTCTGATTGGTCGCAAGGCCAAACTTAAAATAGCAGAATAGAACTAGGCCACTTTTTGATTTTCGGTGAGCATTAGTCACTCAGTTATGCCTTCGACGTCTCATAGAATTTTTGAAGAAGATTATGAAAAAAGGAAGAGAACTCAGTTATTTTCTCTTGCGATATATTTTTCATAATAGCGGTTGCTATCAAAAGGATAAGGAGTCTCTTTTGACTTGAACAGTTGCTCAGGGATAAGAACGACACTACTTACAAGAACTGATCCACTGATAATGGCTAAAATGATTATTGGCAAACTGGGGAGATTTGTAGGATACTGGCTCAGAACATAGTAGAGAGCATGAAGCGTAAAGACAACCGCCGTCGCAAAACCTGGGTTATAAATGGTTCTTTTTCCTACTGTACGAAAACGTCGGTACATACTGAACCCAAAAATCAGGTGGCCAATCATTTCAAAAAAGCAAAAGATAAGATTCCAGATGACAATGATCTGATTGACACCGTAGAAAAGACAGACAATACCAATTAATTCAGCTAACATAATAGTCAGCATATCAGAAAATTGATTCATAGGATAGCAATCGGGCTTTCGAGAGCGCCGAAGCATGTTGTAGTTATAATGAAAACCGCCAGGAAATCTCCATTCCTCTAGACAGTGCAAAGGGAGCATGACATAGATTATAGCGACAAATCTGCTTCCAGCATCTAGTGTAGTCCAATGTGTGATAAGATATAAGAGAATACCGATTCCCATAGCAAAGAGAATGGGAATCCAGATTTTTAACCAAGCAGAAATCAGTTTGAACATAACAAGACCTCATTTATCAAAGTACCCACCACTGGTAAAGAGACCAGTAAAGGATATTAGCGACCACTGCCAAAGCAGATAGACTAGTCATGGCCGTCAGGAAGAGGCGGCCCTTGCTGAGCTTTTCTCTGGATTTTCTGAAGAGCGGCAGCAGAGCAGCAGTGGTTAGCAGGAGTCCCAAAGCAGCAAAGAGCATGTAGCGCCAGGGAGCTAGAGAATTGAGATCATCTGACATCAAAGGTATCATAATCATTAGCAGGTTTAGGGGAACAGCCAGAATACCAAGAGAAGTCAGTAGATTCCAGACCTTCCAAGTGCGGTCTGTGGGCTCAACCGTTTTTCGGGAAATCAAGCGATAAACTCCTAATAAAAGGTTGGTGATGATCGTTCCAAAACTATAGACAATTCCAAGGATGCCTAATCCTAAGATGATATAGTCTTTATAGAAGTCAAAAGCAGAGATTTTCTCATAGTCTACCACAGCGACGGGAATTGTAATCTTTCCCTTGCTCTTATAGATGGTCCAAAAATTGGTACTCAAGATTCGGTTCTGAGCAGGATTGTCAATCTTTTCTATTGAGGGCATCATGAGTCTTAGAAAGGACAAGGGACCATGGAGAAAGGTACGTGGAGAACGGTAGTAGCCTGGTGTAAACTGCTTTTGGGTATCTTCGTCAGCTGTTTTACGTTTTCCGAAAACCAGTTCAGGCATTTGGTAGTTGTAATTCTCTTCCATGCTTTGATTGGTCATGACTATGTAGCCGATGCCACTTTCCAAGTCTAGCATGAGACGAGAGCTGAAACCATCAGTATTGCCGCCGTGGCCAATGATGCTGACTCCGTATTCATTGATCCAAAAACCGTGGGCATTGCGAGCAATGTCTGTACCTGGATAAGTCGAAGTGGGATTGTAGAGGGTATTCCAAGTTTCTGGACGTTCAAAGAGAACCTTGCGCCCCAGCAGAGCCTGAGCAAATTTCTGTAAATCCTCCAAGGTACCGGCTGCTTGGCCAATTGAGTAGAGACCATATTCATAAAAAGCTGTCCCTAGTGAATTTCCCTTTGTATCATAGGCCTTAGATTCTTGGCGTTTTTTCTGAACATAAGGATTATCAGATAAGTTCGGTAGGAGAGCTGTCTTGTCCATGCCAAGCGGCTGGAAGATATGCTCGTGGGTATAGTCAGCAAAGGTCTGACCGGAAATCCGCTCGACAATCAGAGAAGCGAGTCCAGCACCATAATTGGAATAAGAGGTTACTGTTCCAGGTTCGAAGGACTGGACAGGCTGGAGCATGCGTAGATTTTCCTCTATATTTTTATCACCTTTTGTGTAAGACAGAGATTCATCAAATCCCGTCTGATGATTCATGAGATCCAACATAGTGATAGCTTTGTCGAAGTGCAGATTTTTAAGAAAATTCTCTGGCAGGTAGGTCTTGATATCTTCCTCTAGGTCAATCTTTCCTTGTTCCCAGAGTTGCATGACAGCTATCCAGACGGTTAGCTTGGTCACAGAGCCCCAATCAAAGACGCTGCTGTTGTCAGCTTTGATGCCTTTTTCTTTATCCATATAACCGAAGTTGCCTTGGTAAATGGTGCTATCCTTGTCAAAGACTGCTGTTTCCATAGCGGCAGTCGTCTTTTCATGCTCCTTGACATAGTCTTCGATTTTCTGGCCGATCTGGTTCCGTTCGATACCAGATGGGAGTTTCTGTTCTTCAGCCAGTGCGGTAATTGGTCGAAAGAGTCCTATAGTCAACAGAGTTAAAAGGATTAGGGGAAATGTTTTTTTCATAGCTGGCTCCTTTCATATTAGAATACCCACCACTGATAGAGGGACCAATAGAGGATATTAGCGATCACTGCTAAGGCAGATAGGCTAGTCATGGCCGTCAGGAAGAGGCGGCCTTTGCTGAGCTTTTCTCTGAACTTTCTGAAGAGAGGTAACAGAGCGGATACGGTTAGCAGGAGTCCCAAGGCAGCAAAGAGCATGTAGCGCCACTGAGCGATTTCGCTGAAATCTCCTGAAGTTGCTGACATGAATAGCAGAAAGAGATTGATTGGAACTGCCAAAATACCAACAGCTGTTAGAAGGTTCCAGACCTTCCAAGTGCGGTCTGGCTGGTCTTGTTTCTTGCGAAAGATAAGTCGATAGGCTCCTAGAAGCGGGCTGATGAGGAGCAGGCCGAGGGCGTAGATGATACCAAGTCCGGCCAAGCCTAGAACAACATAGTCTTTAAAGAAATCAAAGTCAGAGACTTTCTCATAGTCTGCGACAGCCACTGCGATACGGGTCTTGCCTTGGCTCTGATAAATGGTCCAGAAGTTGTTTGGCAATCGCTGATCGTCAGATGGTTCCTGTAAGTAGTCTGCGGAGGCTGGAATCATTTTAAAGATAGCTAGAGGGCCTTGATTAAAGTTGCGCAGAGTGCGATAATAGCCAGGACTGAACTGCTCTTGGGTTTCCTTGCTGGCTGTTTTACGTGGCCCAAAGACGAGCTCTGGCATTTGGAAATTATAATTTTGCTCTGCACCTTGATTGGTCATGACGACATAGCCGATACCGTGTTCCAAGTCCAACATTATCCGTGAAGTAGAGCCAGCTGTATTTCCGCCGTGGCCCAACACAGTAGTACCGTATTCGTTGGCCCAAAAGCCATGAGCATTGCGGATGATATCCGTGTCAGGGTAGGTGGAACTGGCAGTATAGAGGGTGTTCCAGGTCTCTGGGCGATCAAAGAGCGTCTTGCGAGCCAGCAGGGCTTGGGCGAACTTCTCCAAGTCTTTAAAGGTACCAGTAGCCGCTCCGGTAGGATAGATGCTAGTGATGAAATGGTCCTTGCTCAGCAAGTTTCCTTTAGTGTCGTAACCCTTGGTTTCTTGACGCTTTTTCTGAACGTAGGAATTGTCTGATAGGTCCGGCAAAATAGCCGTTTTATCCATGCCCAGTGGTTGGAAAATATGCTCATGGGCATAGTTGGCAAAGGTCTGACCGGAGATCCGCTCGACAATCAGAGCAGCTAAGCCAGCACCGTAATTTGAATAAGCTGTGACTGTACCGGGTTCAAAGGACTGAATAGGTTGTTGTTCTTTAAGGATTTCTTCGATACTTTTATCGTCTTGTAGGTACATGGTTACCTCATCAAATCCTGCCTGATGACTCATCAGATCCAGCATGGTGATAGGTTTGTCATAGCGGAGATTTTTGAGGAAGCCCTCTGGCAGATAGGTGCGGATGTCTTCTTCTAGGTTAATCTTGCCTTGTTCCCAGAGCTGCATAACAGAGAGCCAGACGGTCAGCTTGGTTACAGAGCCCCATTCAAAGACGCTATCATCATCGGCCGTGACCCCTTTTTCCTTATCCATGTATCCAAAATTGCCTTGATAAATGGTACCGTCCTTGTCAAAGACTGCCGTTGCCATGCCGGCTGTTGTCTTTTCATGTTCCTTGACATAGTCTTGGATTTTCTGGCCGATCTGGTCACGTTCGATGCCAGAGGGCACCTTTTGAGCCTCCTCAGCCAGTGCAGTAGCTGGCCGGAAGAGTCCTAGAGTTATAATCGTTAGAAGCGTTAGAATAAATGATTTCTTCATGCGATTCTCCTTTTTTCCTTAGCCCTCAAGGGCGAAAGTAATACTTCTAAAAACGATTTTGCAAAAAATTTTAAACATTCTGAGTCTCCTTTTTATAGCACATACATTTCTTATTTCTTTCTATTTTAAAGTTCAATTCTCAAATATCCTTCAAGTAATTCTAAAATATTTCTAAAGTTTTTCGAATAGTCCATCTTTTATTGACTTAGCCTCTTATCCTTGCTACACTAGTGATAGGAAATTTCTGGAGGCGAGTGTTTATGGCTCATATTTTACTCATCGAAGACAATAGTGATATTCATGAAATTCTAAAAGATCTTTTTCAGAAGGAACACACGGTTTATTCCGCCTATTCGGGGACGGAGGGCATTTCTCTGTTTGAGCGGGAGGAGATTGATTTGGTCCTTCTGGACATCATGCTGCCGGGGAAGAATGGCGATGAAGTGTTGAGGGAAATTCGCAGCAGCAATGCTACGGTGCCGGTGGTCATGCTGACGGCCCTTGGGGAGAAAGCGCTGGTTAGTCAGTACCTGTTGAATGGTGCTAATGATTATATCGTCAAACCTTTTAACTTGGATGAGGTTTTTGCCCGTATCACCGTGCAGCTGCGCAGCCAGCAGGCTTTGTCTGGCGAGGAAGAAGGCCAGTCCTTTAAAAATATCCGTCTGCTCAAGGCTACCTTTGAGGCGGTCTGCGGTGAGAAAAGCGTCCGTCTGAGCAAGAAAGAATATCATATCCTTCAGCTCTTGCTCCGTCATCCCAAGAAGATCTACACCAAGGAAGAGCTCTTTGAGCAGGTCTGGGAAGAGAGCTATCTGCCTGGGGATAATACCCTGAATACTCACCTCAGCAATCTACGTAAGAAACTGGCTCAGTTGGATCCAACAGAGGAATACATAGAGACTGTTTGGGGACTAGGTGTCCGGCTTAAGGAGGACTGATATGTTGGTGTTAGTCATTTTATTTGCCCTTATCAGTCTGTTTCTGGCCATTGGTTTCATACGCTATCATCTGGCGGTCAAGGATGTGGCTCAGCAGATTCGTCTGAAGCGGCAGACAGGGAGCCAGAATCGTCTGGCTCCTGCTGCCCATGCCCCCAGTATTTTGGAATTGACAGAGGAAGCAGAGTTGCTCTTTAGGGAGCTAGATAAGACGACCTTTGTCGTCCAGCAGGAAAAGAAGACGCTGGATATGGCTATCAGTAATATCGCCCATGATATCCGCACCCCTCTGACCATTGCCAGCGGCTATACCCAGCAGCTGCTGAAGGATGATAGTCAGGAAAGTCAGCAGTTAATCAAAATTGCAGATAGTCTGGGAATGGTGTCCAAACGGCTGGAAGCCTTGATGGAGTATCGCCGGCTGATGGAGGGTGCCATTCGAGCCAATGTCCAGCCGACAGATATATCCCAGCTGGTAACCCAGCAGCTTTTTACTTATTATGACGCCTTTCAGAAAGCCCAGATTGACCTGCAGGTAGAGCTGGCTGAAGGTCTAGAGCTAGAGACAGACCCAGAAATTTTAGAGCGCATTGTCCAAAATATGATAAGCAATGTCCTCAAGCACGGCCGTAAGGCCGCCAGCATTTCTCTGAAAAAAGAGGGCGAGCATTGTATCTTTACCGTCAAAAATATCGTCCAGCAGCCTATCCAATATCTGGATAAGCTGACCAATCGCTTTTACTCAGAAAACCTATCCAGCAGCGAGGAGTCTTCTGGTCTGGGGCTTTATATCACCCAGCAGTTAGTCGAAATCCTAGGCGGGGACTTGACAATGAAAGCCGAGGACGACTGGTTTGAACTAGTTGTGACTTTGTAAAAAAGACTTGAAAAAGCAAAATAAGGAAGGCTCAGCTCTATCAGCTAGCCTCAAAATCCGCTCATAAACCTCAGCTAATTTTCGAATTGGCTGAGGTTTATTTTTAGATTAAATCGAAGAAAGGTATGATAAATATGCCTTTTGTTTTGTGATCTGAAAAGCTAGTCATATTAGCGAGGTCATTTTACCAGTCAAAGTGAAAAATCAGCTAACTGCTCTAAACCCTTGATATAACTGATTTGCAACTGACAGTTGACAATGATTCCAAGTTCAATCACTCAAAAAGCAACTAGATTTTTTCTTTATTCCAAGTCCAGTCGCTAGAAAGGCAACTGGCTTTTTTGTTAATCTGAAAGCAGAAACCAAGTTTTTGATTTCGGAATGAACGAGTCGCTGTCTTTGAAGATTTGGATCAAAAACTTGAGTTTAATTATATTATAAGGAGGTATTCTCATGAATACAGAAACATCTATCAAACCACAACCAAAACTAATTTTGCCGTTCCTGGCTTGGAACTTCGGCTGGACATGGGGATTCTGGCTATTGGACATTATCCTCAAAAACCTTTGGCCAGACAGTCCACCTACAGCCTATCTAGCTCTTGAAGCTATTCTAAATGGCATTGCTATGTTTGGGCCTATGCTGGCCAGCCTGATTGTACTGAAAAAGAAAGGTTTTAAGGCTATTTGCTCCTATCTCTTTTCAGGCAAGAAAGAGACCTGGCTCTACTTGCTAATCTATGGTGGCTGTCTGACTGCCCTCTATGCCTTAGCTTCTGGCGGCAAGCTGGTAGACGGCGCTTTAGTAAGCTTTCCTTGGTTTTTTATCTATTGTATTGTCCTATCGGGCGGGATTGAAGAATTCGGCTGGCGCGGCTTCCTACAGCCGGCCTTAGAGAAAAAGTTTTCTTTCTTTGTCTCTACTTTGATGACCGGTATCATTTGGGCCATCTGGCATATTCCCCTTTGGTTTTACGATCGCTTTTATGATCGAAGTCAGGATCTTTTCCCAGTTTTTATCATTTTCAGTATCCTTCTATCTTTTTGGCTTGCAGCTCTGTATAAGAAGACCCAGTCTGGCCTTGCTTGTAACATCTTTCATGCGCTCTCCAACACCCTCATCCCGACTTTTGTTGGGATAGCTCAAGCTAACAATCAATTGGATTTCTCTCAAGTCAATCCCTTCTTTTACTTTGGAGGTGTGATTCTCCTGACGCTTTATAGTATCTATCTCTGGTATCGGACGGATAGGGAGGAAAAAGCTCTTCCGTCTAAAGAAGAAATCTAGCATTTTATGAAGAGGTGACAATCAGACTTTGCAGTCTCTCCGCCTTGTGCTATAATAAGTGTCAATGAAAGAAAGTATAAAAAATAAGAAAGATTAGGTAAAACAATCCATGAATCTATCAGACAGAATCCAGTACCTGCGAAAAGCGCGGGGCATTTCGCAGGAGGGGCTAGCCGACCAACTCGGTGTGTCCAGACAGGCCGTTTCCAAGTGGGAGAGCGAGCAGAGTATGCCTGATTTGGATAAGGTCATTTCCATGAGTGACTATTTTGAGGTGACCACAGACTATCTGCTCAAGGGAATTGAGCCTGTAGTCCAAAAAGAGGAAGAGCAGTCAATCAAGTACAGGAGAATAGCCAGTAATATTTGCTATCAGCTCTCTCTTGGCTTTATCGGTCTGGGCATCATCCTCTCCATTATCCTAGCTGATTTTCTCAAGATCAGTATCTTGCTAACGCCGGTGCTGATTGTTCAGGGAGTAGGGCTGCTGGTGTGGGGAACGGGCCGCAATCTATCCGAGGTAAGACCTTCTTTTCAGGTTAAGCTAGCCTTGATTTTATTCTTGCTCTTTGTTCCCCTCGGATTTCTATCTAATGTTCTTTTTCCTCTGGGCAAGATCTTTCCATATCCGACCAGTCTGGCAGCTAGTCTTGCCTTTGTCACTTTCTACCTTATCCTAGGAGTCTGCATCAGTTTGTTCTTTAAAAAGCAAGATTGGAAGCAGTGAAAGAAAGCCGATAAAGCCGGCTAGACCAGAAAGGGTGAAATCCGCTCATCATCCAATTAAAATCCGCTCAAAAAAACTCAGCTAATTTAGTGATTAGCTGAGTTTTTATTTTACAAATCTCTCTTTTTCAGTGTAGCCAGTCCTGCTAAGCTAAAGACCGTGATCAGACTGAGAGCAAAGATAGCTGTTTTGATGATGACACCTGGTATTGAAGCGTCTCCGTAGACGAACTCCATCTTGATAGCCTTGAACCATTCATTATTGGCATCAACCATTTGACTAGGGAGGCCGAGTAAGATGTAGGTCATGATATAGGTGATAAAGACGACACTATAGTTTCGAGTCAAGTAGAGGACAAAGCTGGTAATGCAGTACCAAGCATAGGTACAGATGACCTGCATGACAAAGAGTATTGCGAATTGTCCCCAGAAATTAGCTGGCAGGGTTCCCATATTACCACCGGTTCGGACAAATTCGATGACAATACCAAAAATGTAGAGTAGTATGAACTGCATAGGAAGTAAGCTACCGATAGTCAGTGATTTAGAGAAGTAATACTGGGTCCGAGTCTTGCCTGTAGTCAGGTTATTGTGATAAAGTTTGTCATTGAGATCAACACCGAGAAGCAAGCTAGTCATGACATTGCAGGCAATAAAGAGCATGCCGCTGTTGTAGGAGACGACATCTATGGCAAAAAAGATACCGTTGTCGGAACTGACAACTTTGGAAGTGAAAATGCCGAGGAGAATTCCAAAGATGCAGAAAGCCTGCACTCCCCAGAATCCTACGGAGCGGAAGAGACGGTAGTAATCCGCCTTGATACTATTAAACATGAGTGTTTCCTCCTTGTTGGTTGATTAAGTCTGTAAAGTATTTTTCTAAGTCTTTGTGGGCGTAGTAGATTTCCCCGATTGGGATGTCGGCTAGGACTAATTCCTTGGCAATCTTGCGAATTTCTTGTACCTTACCGGAAATATGCAGCTCATCTTCCTTGTTGGTCGGTCTGAGCTGGTAGCCTAGCTTGTCTTGCACTAAATGAGCAGCTTGCTTGATATTATCCGTTTTGAGGATGATATAGTCGCCGCTTTCTCGGTCAAATTCTTCCTTAGACAGCTCCTTGATGAAATGCCCTTGATTGATAAAGCCAAAGCGAGTTGCTACTAGATAAAGCTCGGACAGGATATGGCTGGAAATGATGATGGTGATGCCTAATTCTTGATTGAGGCGCTTGACCATTTCTCTAAATTCCTGAATCCCAACGGGGTCTAAACCATTGATGGGCTCGTCCAGAATGAGCAAGTCGGGACGCCCCAAAATGGCAATGGCAATGCCCAACCGCTGTTTCATCCCTAGAGAGAAATTGCGAAATTTTTTCTTTCCAGTATCGGTCAGGCCGACATATTGCAGGGTTTCTTTGATGACTTTGTCAGCATTTGGAATGCCCCGGTCGGTACAGTAGTAGCGTAGATTTTCATAGGCCGACATGTGGGCATGAGCTACAGGGGTCTCGATAACAGATCCAGTATGGCCGAGGGCTCTGGTCCATTCTTGTTGGTTCTGAGAGCCCAGAACAGATACGGTTCCTCCGCTAGGATAGATGACTTGCGTGATGATTTTGATCAGCGTGGTCTTACCAGCACCGTTTTTTCCGATGAGACCGTAGATCTCTCCTTTCTTGATGGAAAGACTGACATCTTTCAGAGCATATTGATCACCGTATTTTTTAGTGAGTCCTTTCACTTCTAAAACATTTTGCATGATGTTTCTCCTTTAATTACTTTGTTTATACTTTTAGTATACAAACTAAATTTCAAATATTTCTCAAGAAATTCTAAAATATTTCTAAAGAAATTTAAAATTGGAAAGATTAAAATGAGCCAGTCAAGAACCGGCTCATTGTTTACTATAAATCCTTTTTGTGGAAAGTATAAAGACTTGCTGCGGTGAAGACTGTTCCTAAAACCAAGGCGATTAGAACAATTCTTAAGGTTACACCGTTGCTTTGGAGAGTCTCAAAATCAAAGCTCATGGTGAAATGCTGCAACCATAATGATTTGGGATAAAATTGAGCCAGAGCTCCGGTTAAAGATGCGCAGAAAAGGTAACCTCCCAGAGCAGCAATCATAGATTTGCTCAGATAAAGAATAAAGGAAATAATGGCTGTCCAAGCCATGACGGTCAAGCACTGCACAAAGAATAGAAGAATAAACTGAAGCAGGAAGGTGGCGGATAAATCACCAATACCGTTTAGGATAGCCGCTAGGATAAAGTTGATGCTATAATAGAGAGCCAATTGCAGGAACGTTACGCAGACCATGACTAGGGCTTTAGAGACGAAGAAACTGGTACGGGAAACTCCGCTGGTTAATGTATTCTTGTAAAGCTGCTTGTTCAGATCTGTCCCGATGACGACCATAGAGAGGATAATGATGATAAATGTATTATTACCGATAGCGTTGGACACCGCTTGTATAAGCTGGACGGCATTTAATTTGCCAAAGACTGCGCTCAAGGTCGTCAGTAGAAAGATGAATTCGGTAATCCAAACAGCCTTGGAACGAAAGAAACGGTAAAAATCTGCTTGAAAAGTATGTAACATGTTTTTTTCTCCTTACTGGACTAAATCTGTAAAGTATTTTTCTAAATCTTTGTGAGCTGTATAGATACCATTGACATGAATGTTGGATAGGACCAACTCCCTGTTGATGTCATTTAGTTCCTGCTCTTGGGCGACAATGTGCAGTTCGTCAGATTTATCAGCGTCCTTGAGCTGATAGTGGAGCTTGCCTTGGATGAGATTGGCAGCCTGTTCTTTATCGCTAGTCTTGAGGACGATATAATCTTCGCTGGCTCGGTCAAAGTCATCCTTGGTGAATTCTGCGACAAGCCGTCCTTGGTCAATCACTCCAAACTTGGTGGCTACCAGATAAAGCTCAGACAAGATGTGGCTGGAAATAATAAAAGTAATCCCCAACTCTTGATTGAGTCTCTGAATCATCAGTCGAAATTCCTTGATGCCAAGCGGATCTAGGCCGTTGATGGGCTCGTCTAAAATCATAAGTTCAGGCTTGCTGATAAGGGCAATAGCGATCCCCAAGAGCTGCTTCATTCCTAGCGAAAAGTTGCGGAATTTCTTTTTCCCAGTATTGCTCAATCCGACATAGGCCAGGATTTCCTTGATGAGCTGGTCGGGCTGGGCAATCTGGTGGACCTTGCAGTAGTAGTTGAGGTTTTGATAAGCAGTCATCTGATTATAAGCGACTGGTGTTTCGATGACAGTTCCTATCTTGCGCAAGGCTTCATTCCATTCCTTAGAGTTCTGCGAACCAAAGACAGAAACGGTTCCGCTGTTGGCATGAATGAGCCGGCTAATGGTCTTGAGAAGAGTGGTTTTGCCAGCTCCGTTCTTGCCGATTAAACCGTAAATTTCGCCCTTCTGGATCGAAAGACTCACATGATCAAGGGCATATTGCTGGCCATATTGTTTGGTAACTTGCTTTACTTCTAAAACAGTTTGCATGGTATATTCTCGCTTTCTTAGGTTTGATTTTAGTATACAAGCTAGATTTCAAATATTTCTCAAGAAATTCTAAAATATTTCTAAAGAAATGCAGAACCAATCCAAAAGCAATAAAAAAGCAGTCAAAGGGCTGACTGCTTAAATTTATAAGTCCCTGTGCTGAAAGGCTTGGTAACCACCTAAGAGAGAACCAGCTAGGATAAGGAATAAGAATAGTTCAGAATTTATCTGGGGGAAAACGATAACGAGGCTAGACTGAAGCATAATCAGGGCGAAAAAGACGAGATAGCTGGCTAGGGTGGAGCGGGTTAGGTAGAGAAGACAGGTAACTACGGAACTGCAGGTCATAATAAAGAGAAAGGAGCGAAAGAAAGACAAGGAAAAGCTCCAGAAAAAGTTCTTTGGCATAGTCCCAAGTCCGTGGAAGAGGCTCCCAAAGATAAAGGCTATAGCAAAGGCTGTTACTAGTTGAAAGATGATAATTATGACAAGAAGAGCTATTTTGGATAAGTAAAATTCTTTCCGAGAAACCCCGCCAGCCAATATATTTTTGTATAGTTTTCTAGTCAGGTCACGACCTAGCAGAAAGATGATGAGCACAAGGACAGTAATCATGACAAAGGGCAGGAAATCTTTAGCAAGCTGCCCGAGAGCTTCAAATCCTGTCCAACCTTGGATGACTATTTCTTCTGGATCAGAAGACGTAGAGATATAAAAATTAAAGTTTCGTTCACCAAGAGAGCTGATGAAAATGAGAAAAAAGAGCAGCCCTTCTATTAGCCAAAAAGGTTTGGAGCGGACAAGCTGGTAGAGTTCCGCCTGAATAGTATGTAACATGAAATCTCCTCTGAATGATTAAGATTGTTCCTGCTTTTTATAAATCTTTCTTTTTGAAAACCATCAGCCCGCCACCTAGAAAGAGCAGGGTAATCGTTACCACTGTCAGGATAGCCTTGATAACAGCTCCGCTATCTGCTGCCATATCTGTGTTAAATCGCAGAGTCAGATAGATCAACCATTCATTGTCAGGGTAAAAGATGAGGGGAATAGTCAGTAAGGTACCGCCAAGGAAATAGGTCAGAAAGATAGACACGATGGAGTGGCTGGCATAGAGTACAAAAGAAATGATGGCAATCCATGTAACCGTGCTGAGAAATTGAATGAAGAGAGCAGTTCCCAGCTGAGGCAAAAAAGAGCTGGGGGCACTGCCAATTCCGTTGGACAGACTAGCAGTCACAAAGGAGCTAGATAAAATCATCAGGAAGTTAAAAGCTGCGATGCTAACGCAGACAAAGAATTTAGAAAAATAATAGCTGAGCTTAGAGATGCCGTAGCTCAGACAGTTTTTATAAAGTTTCCGAGACAGGTCCACTCCAAGAACCATACTGATACCAATGATGGTGAAAAGGAGCAGACTGTCTGTATTGCCTGCAAAATAGTCTAGAGCTTGAAGGCCGGTTAGTTTTCCTAGAGCTTGAGTAGCAGCCTCATTTCTGGAGATATTTGCTCCAAAATGAATATTTGCTTGGAAGAAGGTTGCTGTGATAATCGCACAGAATAATAAAAACTCAGTAATCCAAAAGCCTTTTGAGCGCATGAGCCGGTATAAATCGGCTCGAATGAAATCCATCATGATAAGCCTCCCTTTTTCATTTGACCAAGTCTGTAAAGAAGTTTTCTAGGTTTTGTCGTGCATAGTAAATCTCCTGCACTGGTA
Source organism: uncultured Streptococcus sp. (assembly GCF_963528215.1). Classification (GTDB taxonomy): domain Bacteria; phylum Bacillota; class Bacilli; order Lactobacillales; family Streptococcaceae; genus Streptococcus. The sequence continues at coordinate 166,710 of NZ_CAURVL010000001.1, read as the reverse complement.
TATCTGCGGCTGCAAGTTCCTTGACTATCTTGCTAATCTCATGCGAATGGGTGAAGATATGAATCTCGTCAGAAGCATTGACCACCTTGATACGATGCATGAGCTGGTCATGAATCAGCCGGCTGGCTTCTTCCAACTGCGATGTTTTAAGCACGATATAGTCTTCGCTCTGTTCTTCAAACTCCGCCTTGGAAATCTCGCGAATCAGCCGTCCTTCCTCTATAATGCCGAACCGAGTACCCACCAAGTAAAGTTCAGACAGGATATGGCTGGAGATGATAAAGGTCATGCCAAACTCCTCGTTGAGTCGCTGCACCAGCTGGCGGAATTCCTTGATGCCGACCGGATCCAGGCCATTGATAGGCTCGTCCAGTATCATCAGGTCAGGTCTGGTAAGCAGCGCAATAGCCAGACCCAGCCGCTGTTTCATCCCGAGTGAGAAGTCGCGGAATTTCTTCTTGCCGGTATCTGTCAAGTCCACGTATTCCAAGGTTTCACGGATGACCTTATCCGCATGGGGAATATGGCGGAGCTTACAGTAGTAGCTGAGATTTTCATAGGCTGTCAGGTGGTTGTGAGCGACCGGTGTTTCGATGACCGATCCGACCCGTTTGAGGCTCTGCGTCCATTCTTGATAGTTCTGAGAGCCAAAGAGGGAGACATTGCCACTGCTTGCTTCCAAGAGCTGGGTGATGACCTTAATCAGAGTGGTCTTTCCGGCCCCGTTCTTGCCAATCAAACCGTAAATATCTCCTTTTTTTATCGTCAGACTCACATCGGTCAGAGCGTACTGCCGGCTGAATTTCTTGCTGACTTGCTGTAAAACCAAAACATTTTCCATGATTAAGTCTCCTTTTCATGATCTTAGGAGAGAAAACTCCTCTTCTTATTAATTAGTATAGTGCCAAACTTTCAAATATTTATAAAGAATTTCTCAAATATTTCTAAAGTTTTTGGTTTGTCATGTAAAAGGGTCAGAACTCATGTAGGAATTTCTCTATTATTTGAGCAAATGCTTCGGGCGCTTGGCTATTCAGAGTATGGCCGCCCTTTTCTATGATGTGAAGCTGAGAATCTTTCAGCAGCTTGTTAAGCTCATAGGCAGCTTTTAGATTGGGCTTGTCTTTGCTGCCGCAAACCAGCAGGCTGGGGAGCTTGATTTTCGTAATTTTATCAGTGAGATTTACCTTACGCAGTTCGGTCAAAATCCGTATCATCTGGTCTTTATCGGCTCCTTGCTTGGTGAAGACGCTTTTAGGCATCAGTTTAAAGACGAGAATCTGCAGTCTGTAGAGAAAATTATCTGCTAAATTATATTGAGTCCCCGATAAAGTCAAGCCCTTCAGATGAGGAGGAGCTTGGTCAGCCAGGTCCAGTGCCAGCAGGCCACCGAGTGACAAACCGACTAAGAGAAAAGGCTGATTTTGGGCCTGAAGGTGCTGGAGGGTTGCTTGTCGAATGTCTTGATAGCTTTCATTGCCCTTTGGAAAAAGAGCCAGCGACTCCGTCGGGACATCAGCTAGAGCTTCTTGAACTTTCTTCCAAGAATACTCATCTTGCCCTAGTCCGTGCAGAAAGATAACTTTCATGTCAGAGCTCTCCTTTATCAATCTCCAGCTCGTACAATCCCCTGACTGCATTGCAGGCGTAGATTTTCTCAGCATGATCCAGATCAGCCAGCGTTAAAACCTTCTCAGTAGCTTGACCCTTATCTAATAACTGCTGACGGTAGATACCCTTGAGCAGGCCTAGTTCAGCTGGAGGCGTGTAGAGCTTGCCGTCTAGCTCCAGCAGCAGATTTCCGATAGAGGTTTCCAGCAGCTGGCCTTGTGCATTGTAGTAAATCTGCTCTTGCTGCTCCAAGGTCAGATGTGGCCGATGGCTGGTTTTGAAATAGGTGAAAGGCTGGGCTAGATTAGCTGTTTGCTCAACTAGTTTTGCCTTTCTGAAAGTCGCCGTCAGCGGTGGTAGAGGAGCTGTTTCTAGCCCAATACTGCCGTCTTTTTTAAGAGCTATACGCAGCCTGTAATCCTGCCCTTTATCCAGCTGAGCGCAGGTTTCTTCTAACTCTTGCTCTAGTTTGTCTTGGTCAAAAGGATAGGCAAAGTAGCCAGCTGCTTCTGTCAGTCTTTGCAGGTGTTGGTCTTGTAAAGTCAGTTTTCTATTCGTCACTTTTCCTGTAGAAATCAGGTCGAATCGCGGATTTTTCCGATAGAGGACAGCAGATTTTTGCTGGGTTTCGATGTATTCGGATTTCCACGTGCTGTCCCAAGTAATGCCGCCGCCAACGCCATAGATGGCTTTCCTTCCCTCCAGCTGAATGGTGCGGATGGCAACGTTAAAAATCCGTCTCTGGTCTGGCAGACAGATACCTACTGTACCACAGTAGACCCCGCGGGCAGCTTTTTCTGTCGCCTTGATGATCGCCATGGTCGAAATCTTAGGAGCACCTGTGATGGATCCGCAAGGAAAGAGCGCCTTGAAAAGCTCTGCCAGCCCAATTCCCTCATGTAGCAGGCTTTTAATTGTAGAGGTCATCTGCCAGACTGTAGAGTATTGCTCGACGCTGCAGAGACGTTCAACCCGCTCACTGCCCGTCCGAGAAATGCGATTCATGTCATTACGCAGCAAATCGACAATCATCATATTTTCAGCTCGGTTTTTGGCGTCCTGAGCCAGCCAGGCAGCCTGCTCTCTATCTTGCTCTAAGGTCAGTCCCCTATTGGTAGTTCCTTTCATAGGACGAGTTGTCAGCTCACCTCGGTGCTCCTCGAAAAAGAGCTCAGGGCTGATAGACAAGATGGCAGTCTCGTCATGCTCTACATAAGCATTGTAGGCCGCATTTTGCTCAACAACCAGCCTGTTGTAAATAGCCAAGCTATCCTCAGGATTGAGCTCCGCGCACAGCTGTACCGTGTAGTTGACCTGATAGGTATCACCTTGGCGGATATGATGGTGGATGGTCTCGATAGCCTTCTGGTACTCTTGCTCAGAAGTCAGCCCCTGCCAAGCCGCTGGCATTTCCACTTCCTCATAGGTCAAGGGAATGGAAGCCTCCTCAGCCTTATCGTGGATGGTAAAGTAGAGGAGGTATTCTTTCTGGAGCGGAGCGGAATGAACTTGGAACTTTTCCTCAAAGGCTGGAGCTGCTTCATAGCTGACATAGCCGACAGCGTAGTATCCTTTCTCCTGCCAACCCTCAATCTCTGTCAAAAGTTCCTCCACTTGGTCAAGACGGCGAGTCTTTAGCTCCTTGATGGGATTCGTAAAAATCAGGCGTTGACCCAACTGCTTAAAATCAATAATCGTTTTCTTGTGCATAAGCTTATTTTATCATAAGATAATATGAATGAAAACGGATTTATCAGATGAGACAGTCATTCTTTTATAAAGGTTGACAGATTAGAAAGTGGCTAGGTATGCTATTTTTTAAAAAAAGAAAGAATGAGATTTCTATGAAGTCGAATAAATTGTTATTGGTAAATGGGATTGTGAGTATTATAGCGGGAATTCTTATCATCTATTTTTCTTTACAAAGATCGAGTTTTGAGTTTGTTGATTTGATTGTCAGCTTCATTGAGAATTACATATGGGCACTTCTGATTATGCTAATTAATGTTTTCTTGTTGATACTTTCCTTATCTGGTATGTCTCATTATAGTGGGGACTCAAGGGTCAATAAGATGAATCATCAGATGCTGCTTTTTGCATCTATCATGGGATTTATTCCTTTTCTAGCTATCTTTGCAGGCCTTCTGTCCATAGGGGCTGGATTTCTCTATCTTCAAGATTTGCAAAATTTTAAGAGCAATGACAAAGCAGACTGACCTATGTGTCGCTCTGCTTCCTCCTGCTCGAAAGCCCGCGAAAATTATGATAAAATAAGGAAATGACAAAACCTTAAAAGGAAGCCTTATGAAAAAAATAAATGAATCTTATAAACTAATCGTCTTTGCGGCGCTTGCTCTGGCTCTGGTTCTCTATATCGGGAACATCTGGTCTGGTCTGCAGAGTCTGACTTCGGTTTTTTCACCCATTATATTGGGTGGTGTCCTTGCCTTTATCTTTAATGTTCCGATGAAAAAACTGGAAGACTTCTTGGATAAATGCCGAGTCCCTCAGAAGTTGCAACGCAGTCTGGCCTTGGTTTTGGAGGTGCTGATTTTAGCTCTAATTATGACGGGGATTGTCTCCATCGTCGTGCCGACTCTGACCACAGCGGTCAATCAGCTGAGCGCAACAATCGGCAAGGTAGCGCCTCAGGTAGCCAAGTGGCTGCAGCAGTCTGGCTTGCTTTCCTCTAGCCAGCTGAAAGATTTGACTAAGCAGCTACAAAACAGTGACATTGTCAACCGAGCCATCTCTCTTTTGGGCAGCCTGACGGGTAATATCTCTGCCATCTTTGGCAATTTCTTCTCTGTTATCATGTCCATCTTTCTCATGTTTGCCTTCTTGAGCAGCAAAGAGCATTTGCAGACAATCACTAGCCGTCTCTTGCAGGTTCTGCTTCCTGAGAAAGCTGTGAAACGCCTATCCTATGTCGGTTCTGTCATTGTCGAAACCTATGATAAGTTTTTGATGGGGCAGATGATTGAGGCCGTCATTATTGGGATTTTAGTCTTTATCGCCTATTCTCTGACAGGCCTGCCTTATGCAGCCTTGACAGGAGTTTTGGCTGGAGTGCTCTCTTTCATTCCCTACATCGGGCCTTTCTCAGCTTGTGCTCTGGGAGCTATCTTTATCTTTACCGACAGCCCTTGGAAAGCCCTCCTTTCTATCGCAGTCTTTCAGGGAGTGCAGCTGATTGAGGGCAATGTCATCTATCCGCGCGTGGTCGGCCAGTCTGTCGGTCTCCCAACACTCTTTACCTTAGCCGCAGCCCTGATCGGGGGTAATCTCTTCGGTTTGGTCGGTATGATCTTCTTCACGCCTATCTTTGCAGTTATCTATCGCTTGGTTAGAGAGTTTGTTGAGGAGAAGGAGGAGAGGAAAGCACTAGTAAAAGAATGAAAAGAAACCAGCGAGAATAAAAATCGCTGGTTTTTCTTTTTCCAAGGTCATAACTTTTACCTATAGCAAACAATAATTACAGTCAATGGTGCTTCTAGAATGGGGGTTTTGGCTTGGTTGACGAGATAGGTTATAGTTTTAGGCTATATCAAACTCTGGAAAATTCCAATTATACAGAGGGGGGATTTTCTGATAAGATAAAATCAAGAAAAATTTTGGAGGACGTTTATGTCAACGACTATTATTGGTTTCCCTCGTTTGGGCGAATTCCGCGAATTGAAATTTACAACTGAAAAATACTTTAGACATGAAATCTCAGCAGAAGAGCTTCTGGCTGCGGCCAAAGAGTTGCGTGCTAAACACTGGAATATTGTCAAGGAAAAGGGGATTTCAGAGATTCCGTCAAATGACTTTTCTCACTATGACAATGTGCTGGATGCGGCCTTTCTCTTTAATGTGGTGCCGTCATCTGTGCAAGGCTTGGAGTTGACTGACTTGGAGCGGTATTTTGCCTTGGCTCGTGGTTATCAGGGCGAAAAAGGGGATGTCCGTGCCCTTCCGATGAAGAAATGGTTCAACACCAACTACCACTATATCGTTCCTAAATTTGAAAAAGAAACCCAAGTCAAGCTGGCTGGGCATAAGATTTTTGATGAATTTGCAGAAGCTAAGGAGTTGGGCTTGGTAACCCGTCCAGTTGTGGTTGGCCCATTCACCCTCCTGCAAGTATCTGACTTTGAAGACGGTGTGGCGGCAGCGGACTTTGTAGATGCCCTAGCTGCAGCTTATCAAGAAGTCTTTGCAAAATTAGCAGAGCTAGGTGCAGAGCGTATCCAGCTGGATGAGCCAAGTCTGGTCAAAGACCTGTCTGCAGAAGAAAAAGCTCTCTTCTTGGACCTTTATAAGAAACTTTTGGCAGACAAGAAAGGCTTGGAAGTCTTAATTCAAACCTACTTTGGTGATGTTCGTGACATCTATGCGGACCTTGTAGAGTTGCCAGTAGATGCGATTGGTTTGGACTTTGTCGAAGGCAAGAAAACTCTTGACCTTGTCAAGGGTGGTTTCCCAGCTGACAAGACTCTCTATGCAGGGATTGTCAATGGTAAGAACATCTGGCGCAACAACTATGACAAGAGCTTGGCTGTTCTTGAGCAAATCCCAGCTGAAAACATCGTCTTGACAAGCTCATGTTCGCTGCTCCATGTGCCATTTACGACTGCTAACGAAGAATTTGAACCAGCAATCTTGAACCACTTTGCCTTTGCGGTGGAAAAATTGGATGAAATCCGTGACTTGGATGCTATCCGCAATGGCAGCGGTGCAGAAGCATTTGCTGCTAACAAAGAACTCTTTGCGACTGAACGTGTTGGTGAAAATGCAGAGCTGGCTGCTCGGATCGCTGGCTTGACAGATGCAGACTACACTCGCCTGCCGGTCTTTGCAGAGCGTGAGGAAATTCAGCACAAGGCGCTCAATCTGCCACCATTGCCAACTACGACAATTGGCTCCTTCCCTCAAACTAAGGAAGTCCGTGCTAAACGTTTGGCTTTCCGCAAGGGTGAATTGTCAGCAGAAGACTATGACAAATTCTTGGCTGAGCAGATTGATGAATGGATCAAGTGGCAGGAAGAAGTCGGCTTTGACGTGCTAGTGCACGGTGAGTTCGAGCGTAATGACATGGTTGAGTACTTCGGTCAAAACCTGTCAGGTTACCTCTTCTCTAAGAATGGTTGGGTACAATCATACGGTATGCGTGGGGTTAAACCACCAATCATCTGGGGCGATGTGACCCGTCTCAACCCAATTACTGTAAAATGGTCTAGCTATGCGCAAAGCCGTACAGACAAACCTGTTAAGGGCATGCTGACTGGACCTGTTACCATCCTCAACTGGTCATTCCCACGCGAAGACATCTCTATCAAGGATTCAACCCTTCAAATCGCCTTGGCAATCAAGGATGAGGTGCTTGACCTTGAAGCTGCAGGTGTTAAGATTATCCAAATCGACGAGGCTGCTCTTCGTGAGAAATTGCCACTCCGTCGCAGCGACTGGTATGAAGATTACCTTGACTGGGCAATTCCAGCCTTCCGTCTGGTACACTCAACAGTAGCGCCAGATACGCAAATCCACACTCACATGTGTTACTCAGAATTTACTGATATCATCCCTGCTATTGACAATATGGATGCGGACGTGATTTCCTTTGAAGCTAGTCGCTCTAACTTGGAAATCCTGGATGAGCTAAAGGCTAAGAACTTCCAGACAGAAGTGGGGCCTGGAGTTTACGATATCCACTCACCGCGCGTGCCAAATGAAGGGGAAATTGACCATACGATTGAAGCTATCTTGGCTAAGGTGCCAAGCAGCAAGGTCTGGATCAACCCTGACTGTGGTCTTAAAACTCGTGGTATCCCAGAAACCAAGGCTAGCTTGGAGCGCTTAGTAGAAGCAGCTAAAGCAGCTAGACAACACTTGCAATAATCCTCCTGGAACCTCAAAAGTTGATCTTGATGGAGGAACATACCAAAATTGAAGCAGAGCTGACAATCCTGCAGAAGTTGTTCTTCTAGGATTGTCCTCGGCTATCGCTACCATCATTGAAAGGAACTTTTTGTTATATGGTTCGTCGTCATACACCTAGTCTCTCATTTGAAGTATTTCCTCCCAATCCGGCAGTAGGCAATGATAAGATTTTTCAGGCGTTGAGAGAGATGCAAGATCTGGCTCCTCACTTTATCAGTGTGACAGCCAGCAATAATAAGTTTGACATTGAGGAGACGACGGTTCGTTTGACAGAGTTCATCGCCAACGACCTCAAGATTCCGACGATAGCTCACTTACCTGCGGTCTATCTGACTAAGGACATGGTGTCTAATATCTTACAGTCTTTAGATCGGGTTGGTGTCCATCAGATTTTGGCTTTGCGAGGAGATATTTTTCCAGATGTGGCACCTAAGGATGATTTCACCTATGCGACTGACTTGATCGAATACATCAAGACAGAAGCACCGCATTTTGACATCATTGGAGCCTGCTATCCGGAGGGCCATCCGGATTCTCCAAATCAGATTTCGGATATTCAAAATCTGAAGAAAAAGGTGGATGCTGGCTGTTCTAGTCTGGTCACCCAGCTTTTCTTTGACAATGAACGCTTTTATGACTTTCAGGACAAGTGCATTTTAGCGGGTATTGAAGTGCCAATTCATGCCGGGATTATGCCGATTCTCAATCGCAATCAGGCTCTGCGCCTGCTCAAGACCTGTGAGAATATCAAGCTGCCAAGAAAATTCCGGGCTATTCTGGATAAGTACGAACATGACCCAGAGTCTCTGAGAGCAGCTGGTCTGGCTTATGCTGTGGATCAAATTGTTGACTTGGTGACTCAGGATGTGGCGGGCATACACCTTTACACTATGAATAATGCTGCAACAGCCTACCATATCTATAAGGCTACCCATGCCCTCTTTAATCATAACCCATCCGTCCAATCTTTCTAAGATGAATGAAGAAACCACTAATCAGATTCATTTGCTGTTTAGTGGTTTTTGTTTTATAATAAGGATAAAAAACTTATCCAAATCTAAGGAGGAGCTGATGGAGCATTCGCTGACCTTGGTTAAGTCTATGCAGTTTGGCCAGGAAGATTGTTTTTTTGCCTTTTGTGGTTATTCAAAAACGGAAGCCCATCATAGCTTTGGGCCGGCTGTTCGGGATGTTTATGTCATTCATATCGTACTGGAGGGACGGGGGACTTACTCCGTTGGCAATCAACGTTATGATTTGCAGGAAGGGCAGGGCTTTGTGGTGCCACCGGGTCAGTCGGTCTTTTATCAGGCTGATGGAGAAGAGCCTTGGTCTTATGTTTGGATGGGACTGGGTGGACGCCTCTTGCCTCCTTATCTGCAGGCTCTGGGCTTACAGTCTGGCCAGTGGTCTTTTGAGCTGACTTCTTTGCAGGAATTTAAGGCCTTGGTCTTTGAAAGTCTGGCTTACGAAGGCAGCGGAATAACAGCTGAACTAGCTCTACAAAGGCAAGTTTATCGATTCTTAGAGCTCTTGTCCCAACGTCTTAAGCAGACATCCTTAATCACGGAAAGCCGTCGAGTCAATCCTTATGTCCAGCAGGTTTTAGAACTGCTGAGCAGCCATCTGCCAGAAAGTCTATCTGTGCAGGAGTTGGCGCAGAAATTGGCGCTGCACCCGTCCTACCTATCTCGGCTTTTCAAGGATGAAGTAGGAAAGGGGATTAAGGAGTACAGCAATGATTTGCGGCTCAATATGGCAGCTGATTTGCTGACGAGCAGCCAGCTTTCGGTGGAAGAGATTGCCAATAAGACAGGCTTTGCTGGAACACAGAGCTTTTCAAAAGCCTTCAAAAAGGCGCGTGGCCAGTCGCCCTTGAATTTTCGCAAGGCTAGCTCTCATCTGGGACAGGAGCTGTAAAAAGTCACATTTGGATAAATAATACTAGAAAGAAAGGCTTACCAAAAGGGGGGGCCTTTTTTATAATGAAAGTGGAAGTTTGATTGCAAACTGTGAAAGGAGAAGACCATGAATAAGGCGAGTATTTTGTTTAACGAAGAGTGCAGGCAATTTCATCTGACTAATGGTGATGTTTCTTATATCTTTCGGGTTGCGGAGGATGGTAAACTCTTGCAACTTTACTACGGAGCGGCGGTACCAGAGCGGGATTATTCTTATCTGGTGGAGCTGCAGCATCGGCCCATGACAACCTATCGGAAAGAAGGAAATTTACGTTATTCTTTGGAGCATGTGCGGCAGGAATTTCCAGAATACGGCACGACAGATTTTCGCCATCCCGCTATCTGTCTGCGGCAGGAGACTGGCTCGCGTATTACTGATTTTGTCTATGTCAGTCATCAGATAACAGATGGTAAGCCAGCTTTAGAGGGGCTGCCCGCTACTTATATAGAGGCTCAAACGGAGGCTAAGACGCTTATCTTGACCCTGCGAGATGCGTTGACAGAAGTTGAAGTTCAGCTGTTTTATACAATTTTTGCTGATTGGCCTGTTATCTCTCGCTCCAGCAAAGTGATTAATCAAGGCAGGGAAAGCTGCTATTTGGGAACCTTAGCTAGTTTGTCGCTGGATCTGCCAGATGCTGATTATGACTGGCTGCAGCTATCAGGAGCATGGGCCCGGGAACGCCATATCAAGGAGCGCCCGCTTCAGCAGGGGATTCAGTCCATTGAGTCAACTCGTGGTATTTCCAGTCCCCACCACAATCCCTTTGTGGCTCTTAAGCGACCGGAAACGACTGAGTTTTCAGGTCCAGTGCTAGGAGCGGCCTTGGTGTATTCAGGCAATTTTCTCATTCAGGCTGAGGTGGATACCTATGATGTGACTCGGCTGCAGCTAGGCATCAATCCTTTTGGCTTTGAGTGGAAGCTGGCTGCGGGCCAGTCCTTTACCAGTCCAGAAGCTCTGCTGGTTTACTCTGAGCAGGGCCTCAACGGTATGAGTCAAGCCTTTCATCAGCTATTTCGTCGACGACTAGCTAGGGGTTACTGGCGCGAGCGAGCGCGTCCTGTGCTCATCAATAACTGGGAAGCTACCTATTTTGACTTTAGTGAGAATCAGCTGCTGGATCTTGCTGAAAAGGCTCAGCAAGTAGGAGTTGAGCTCTTTGTGCTAGATGACGGCTGGTTTGGCCAGCGGACTAATGACCGCGCTGGGCTTGGGGATTGGTTTGTCAATACAGAAAGACTGCCGCAGGGGCTGGGCTCGCTAGCAGAGCGAATTCACGGTTTGTGCATGCAGTTTGGTCTTTGGTTTGAGCCGGAAATGGTCAATAAGGACAGCCAACTCTATCGAGCTCATCCTGACTGGTTGCTGGCAGTGCCAGATAGACAGCCCCACCATGGTCGGAACCAGTTTGTTTTGGACTATTCTCGGCCGGAAGTAGTGGATGAGATTTTTGAACGTCTGTCAGCGGTTATCGAGGAAGCGCAGCTGGACTATATCAAGTGGGATATGAACCGTCCTCTGACAGATGTCTTTTCAGCCGCCTGGCCAGCCGATCAGCAAGGAGAGATTTTTCATCGCTATGTCTTGGGTGTTTATGACTTGTATGAGCGTTTGATCAGTCGCTATCCGAGATTGTTATTTGAGTCCTGCTCTTCGGGTGGAGGCCGCTTTGATCCAGGTATGCTCTACTATGCTCCTCAAGCTTGGACCAGCGATGACTCGGATGCGATCGAGCGCTTGAAAATCCAGTATGGAACTAGTCTTCTCTATCCTCTTTCGTCCATGGGAGCCCATGTCTCCATCGTGCCCAATCACCAGACCAATCGTCTGACTCCATTGAAGACGCGGGGGGATGTCGCCTTTTTCGGTTCCTTTGGCTATGAGCTGGATCTTAATCAGCTAAGTCCAGAAGAATTGGCTGAGGTCAGGGAACAGATAGCTTTTTACAAACGCCATCGAGAGCTGATTCATAATGGAACTTTTTATCGACTGCAGTCGCCATTTAAGGGAGATGGGCAGACAGCTTGGATGGTTGTCAGTCAGGATCAGAACACTGCACTTTTAGGAACTTTCAAGGTCCTCAATCAAGTCAATCGCTCTCATCAGCGCTTGCAACTGAAAGGACTGGCTTTGGATAAGGTCTATCGGCTAGAGGGGCGTGCCTATACGGGGGCTGAGCTTATGCGAGTTGGGCTGGTTACCACGGACGCTTCCAGTGGTCAGCTTTTAGATGAGTCTGAGCAAAAGCCGAACTATGACTTTGATTCCAAACTCTGGCTATTTGAAGCAGAGGATGAGTAGATAAGATGGAGAATAAAAAGAGCAGAAGGAACAAGCTGATTAAAAGCTGTCCTTCTCGCTCTTTTTCTATGAGAAAAAAAGGATAGTACCATTATCTCTGATAATTCTATAGGAAAATGCTTTCGAAAAGGTATATAATAGGATAGAGGGTTCGTAAAATAATATTGGACAAAAGTGAGAGAATTTGTAAAAATTGAAGAAAGCATTCGGCAAATGCGAGGAAGAAGATGAGGAAGAGGAAGTTTTATGACGAGAAAAATCATCTTTCTGGATGTGGATGGGACCATCATTGACTATGATAATCATATACCAGAGTCTGCTGTGACTGCTATTCGACAAGCGCGGGAAAAGGGTCATCTGGTCTATGTCTGTACCGGCCGCAGCAAGGCTGAGATGCCGCCGGAAATTTGGGATATTGGCTTTGATGGGATGATTGGTGGCAACGGTTCTTATGTGGAGCATGAGGGGGAGGTTATTCTGCACCAACTGATTCCGCGAGATATCGCTAAAAGGCTAGTCGACTGGCTTCAAGAGCGGGGGCTAGAGTTTTACCTAGAGAGTAATAACGGTCTATTTGCAAGCAAAGGCTTCCGCGAAGCAGCGCGACCAGTGCTTCGGACCTACGTCCTTGGAAAAGGTGTTAATCCAGAAAAAGTAGTAAATATGGAGGCAGAAGAAGCTCTTCACGGCCTGGTTTATGGCGGGGAGCTCTATCGGGACGACCTGAACAAAGTCAGCTTTATTCTCAGGAGCTACCAAGACTATCTGGACTCTGAGGCAGCTTTTCCTGAGCTCAAGGCAGGAACTTGGGGTGGCAAAGGTGAGCATGCTCTCTTTGGTGACCTAGGTGTTAAAGACATCACCAAGGCACATGCCATTGAGGTTCTCCTGAAGAATCTTCACGCTGACAAGGCGGATACTCTGGCTTTCGGTGATGCCAAGGTTGATATTCCTATGCTGGACTATTGTCAGGTCGGGGTCGCTATGGGAAATGGCGGAGCGGAAATCAAGGCTATGGCCGATCTGGTGACAGACTCGGTCAGCCAAGACGGTCTCTACAAGGCCTTTGAAAAGTTAGAACTCATCTAAAGGAGATATGAATGATTGCAAAAACTCTTTATCTGATGCGGCATGGCCAGACGCTTTTCAACCTACGCCATAAGGTGCAGGGTTGGTGTGATGCTCCTCTGACCGATTTTGGTATTTATCAGGCCAAGGTGGCAGGGCAATATTTTAAGGATGCCGGTATTGTATTTGATGATGCTTATAGCTCTACTCAAGAGCGGGCCAGTGATACCTTGGAATTGGTAACGGACGGTAAGATTCCCTATAAGCGTGTCAAGGGACTCAAGGAGTGGAACTTTGGCACTTTTGAAGGGGAAAGCGAGGATCTTAATCCGCCCCTGCCCTATGGAGATTTCTTTGTGACCTATGGCGGTGAATCACAAGATCAGGTCAGGGAGCGCATGGCTGCGACCGTTCTCAAGCTCATGCAAGAGACAGATGGCCAGTCCGTGCTCATGGTCTCTCATGGCGCAGCTATGGCCAATTTTGCCAGAGCTTGGCAGAAAAACTGGCGTCTGGAAAGTCTAGGTCACATGACCAATTGCGGTATTTTGAAGTTTACTTTTGAACATGACCAATTTTACCTAGAAAAAGTGATTGGTCACGATTTTAGTGGCTGGGAGGAAGCATAAATGAAAGATTTATATTTGATGAGGCACGGTAAGACTTTTTTCAACCAAGAAGGCTTGGTGCAGGGAGCTTGCGACTCTCCTTTGACAGAACTGGGGCAGGAACAGGCCCGGCAGGCAGGAGCTTATTTGAAAGAGCGGAGCATTCGTTTTGGTCATCTCTACTCGTCCACTCAGGAGCGAGCTTCTGATACCTTAGAACTCGTCTCCGGCCGGACCGACTATACTCGTCTTAAGGGCATTAAAGAATGGAACTTCGGTCTTTTTGAGGCTCAGCCTGAACGCTTGCAGCCGAAGTTTCGACCGGGAGCTACCTCTTTTGAAGACCTCTTCGTCCCTTATGGCGGAGAAGGTGTGAATCAAGTAGGTGAGCGCGTGCTGGTCACTCTGACTGAGGTCATGGAGCAGGCGGATGCAGAGCCAGTCTTGGCCGTCAGCCACGGCGGTGCCATGTGGGCTTTTTATCTCAAGATTGCAGCTCAAGCTCTGGACCCCAAGGTGCGCTTTGGCAACTGCGCCATCTGCCATTACCATTATGAGCAGGGGCATTTTAGGCTGGCAGAAGTCATTGACCCGCTGATGGGTAGTGTGTATGAGTGTGAATGAAAAAGCAAATTTTTAAAACTGCTCACAGTAACGAACAAACAGAAAGATTATCACTAGAATAAAAACCTCAGATTTTTCTGAGGTTTTTTGGTTTATACTTGACTATAGCTTTCACGACGACTTAGTTCTGCGTCTTCTTTTTTGCTGGGTATTGGCTGTTCTTGGCATTCTTTATTCCACACACTGCGAGTAAAGACCATGGAGAATAGAGCTAGAGCTATAAAGACTGCTCCCACATACCAGTAGGGTATATCCAGTGTCGTGGAGCGGCCAGATAGGTTGACGATGCCACGGAAGAGCATGCCGACTGTCATGATGGCTACAGCTGAGTTCCAGAGGTTGAGGGTGAGCCGAGAGAGGTTAGGGATGACCTTCATAAAGAGCAGGAGGAGGATGCCGCCTGCTAGAGGAATGGCAAAGAGATAATGCATGTGGCTAGATGTTTCGCCGAAGCTGAAGGATTCATAGATTCTGCTGAAAGCAAAGAAGAAAATAGTTAATAGTGCGTAGATAAGGGCCGTTTTTCTAAATCGTTTTTTGCTGGGATTAGTAACCGATGTAGACAATATCACTCACCGACCTTTCTGAGATAGTATTTCCGTTGGTTGTAGGTTTGTTAATGACCTGACCGTTAAAGTAAAGTGTAGAGGAGCCGCCGCCATCAAGATTGTAGGCTGTCTTGACACCGTAAGATTTCATGATTTTTGCCAACTGGTAGAGGGAAAGTCCCTCGCTTTCTGAGGTCCGTCCGTCTGAAACGATGATAATGTAGTGGTTTTCATCAATGATACCGATAGCAGTCCGAGGATTGGAAGACATGGACTGGCCGACTTCGGAGTTGGTATCAACGACAATCTCGCCATTTTCTACGAGGGATGGGCCGAAGGCCAAGAGATTGACCACACCGTCTTTGACCAGTTGATCGGCAGAGACTTGGTCTTCATAGATAATCTTGAAGGAGCCGTCTTTGTAAATAGCTAAATCCCCATTGCTGGAGTCTTCTCGGACGGTATCGCGGTAGACGACGCCATTGCGGATGACATAGCCAGTCGTATTGGCTCCATAGTAGTCGCCGTTAACCGCTAGGATAGCATTGTTGTTAGCAGCCGTTTCTGAGGTCTTGGCGGTGACATTGTTTCCGTAGGTGTTTTGGGCAAAGGCCGTTTTCAGGTATTCTGATGAGCTGACGGTCACATCAGCGATGTAGACCTGGGTGTTGCTGACGGTCTTTTCAGTCAACGTGACCGAGATGTTGTCGTCTGAATAACTGGTATCCGTCACAGTCGCTGTTTCCGCAGCCTTGCTGGCAGCCTCGGCATTGGACGACGAACTTGCGCTTGAAACCGTGGAAATGGTCTCTGCGATGACAAAGGTTTTCAGCATGGAGTAGCTGAAGGAAGCTGTCAGAAGCAGCCCAAAAATGGAGGCGTAGGCATAGCGTTTCTTTAAAAATTTCATGATGCGGTGTGTGTCCTTTCCTTAAAAATAAATCTCTTTTGGACCATCCAGGAGACGGTGAAGAGTAAGATGCCGACGATAATTTTGACAATCAGAAGATTAAGACCAAAGACAGCATAGAAGAGGCGAATCAGCAGTGTGTCTAAGATAAAGAGTACTACAGCTAGGCTGAAATAGCCAGTTCCTGTCTTGAGTATACTGTCGTCGTTCTTAAAGACCAGCTTTTTATTGGTCGAATAGTTAAAGATTGAGCTGGTCACGCGGGCAATCCCGTTAGCTAAAAGTATTCTCAGGCTGGTCGGCACAGCGGCTAAGAATAAGAGAGCCAGTGCATAGACGATGTAGTCGACGACGAAACTGCTGAGAGAAGTCAGGGCGAATTTGAATATATTTTTATAAATCATGAGCCCATCCCGAATCGGCCGGAAGTGCGAGCCTTGATTATCATTGATATAGACCGTCTCAATGGGCACTTCCAAAATGGGATATTCCTTGCTGGCTTCTAAGAGCATGTTCATTTCATACTCATAGCGCTGGCCTTCTACCTTTAGCATAAAGGGAATCATGTTGGTCGTAAAGGCTCGTAAGCCTGTCTGAGTATCGGAGACACCCACCCCAGTCTGAAGCTTGAAGAGAGTCCGAGTCAGACTGTTACCGAAGCGGCTGCGCAGAGGCACCTTGCCAGTAAAGGCGCGCGCTCCCAGAATCAGCTGATTGGGATTTTCAGAAGCCTTGCTCGCTACACGGAAAATATCCCAGACCTTGTGCTGGCCGTCCGCATCTGCTGTTATCACCGTTCCATAGATTTTCAGTGTTTGGATAAAGGTGAAAGCAGTTTTTAGCGCTTGCCCTTTGCCTTGATTGACCTGATGACGGAGCACGGTCGCGTACTGCTCTGCCTGCTCAAAGACTATCTGGCATTTAGATGAGCTGCCGTCATCGATAACAATGATATGAAAATCACTTTTATGGTGAATTTTTTTTATCAGCTTAATAAGATTATAATCAGGCTCATAGGCCGGAATCACTAGAAAATCCATATCCATACCTCTTTCTTAGATGATTTGTAGAAAGTATACAGACTGCGGCTTAAAAATTCCTAATATAAGTTAGTTTTAAGAAAATGTTAACATTTCTTTAAGGAAAGAGCAGAGGTAGAATGTGGTAGAAATGCGATGGGAAGAGGGGTTGAGGTGAAGTTGTGGGATGAATTATAGAGTATGAAAGGTGATTTATGTATATACTTATAAAAACTAGAAAATTCAAATGTTGGCAATCTATTACTATGATTCAAATATAAATATTGGGAAAATATTTTCCTGCAACAAAAAAACGGCCATAACGGTCGTTTTTTTGATCTTACTCCACTTCCAATTCTTCTTGGTCGATTTTATGGGCTGTTCGGTAGGCTTGGTAAAAGATAAAGACAGCCAGAGCAGTCATAGCTGGTACGATGATTGGGATGTCCGTTTCGATTGCAGTCAGCGGTGAGTTCCAGAAGAAGTGGAGAACGAAGGCTGCTAGGAAGTAGAAGAGTCCTGCTCGGAAGTAGTTTTTCTGAGTTTTGGCATAGCGTAGCATGAGAGCCAGACCGAGAGTGGTCAGGGCAGTGTAGAGCCAGTGAGAGGCAACGCCGCCAGTGATGCGGCCTAGGATACCAGAGATAGTGAAGGAGAAGCCTTCGGGCAGGTCAGAGAGGATATAAGAGAAGTCCTCGCTAATCTGAAAGCCCATGCCAGCCGTAATGCCCAGCAGCAAAAAGGATTTGAGCTTTTTGACGGGCACTAGATAGACAGCAAAGGCAACTGCCAACAGCTTGAGGGGTTCTTCAACCAGCGGAGCTGCGATAGCATTTTCTAGGTCACTGAGCAGAGTATTTGGGAAGCTGGTGCTGACCCACTCGTGGATATAGGTATTAGCCAAGCCAGAGGTCCAGCCAGAAATGAAAAGGCCACCTAGCAGAGCTACCCCAAGGCTAAGTGCAGGCGTCTGCCATTTTTTTCCCAGTTGACGAATCAAAAGCAGGGCAGGGACGATATAGAGCAGAGCCAAGAGGGCTGACAGTCCGACAATCCCATAGGAAGTACCTGACATACTGCCAGTAGTATAGGCTTGCGTCTCGTATTCTAAGCCAATCGCGCTCAGAAGGAGAAAAATGAAAAGAACAATATTTTTCTTCATAAGTAACTTTCTAAAATTTTATTTTCATCCTAGTATAACAAAAAAATCCTAAATAAAACCAATTTAAAAACTGGAAATTAAGGGCTGGTATAATACTTTACTTGCCAAACTGTCTCTTTTTGTTTATATTAGTTCTATAAGGTTTCTTGGAGGCGTTTGCATGACGAAAGATCTGTTGAGGTTGAAATTGCTGGGAAGTCCGAGTGTCTTTCTCAATCAGGAGGAAGTCTTTTTTCCTTTTGCCAAAATCAATGCTCTGCTTTACTATCTCCACATCAATGGAGCAGTCAATCGGGAGGAGATTGCAGGAATCCTCTGGGAAAATAAGGATAATCAGACCGCCAAAAAGAATCTGCGCAATACAATTTATCAAGCTAACAAGCTACTAGGTGGGGAATGGATTGTCGCTCCCAACCGGACTGTGCTGTCGCTTAATCCCGAGTGTGCGATTGAAAGTGATGTAGAACTTTTTACGGATCATCCTGCGGAGCATCTGTCGCTCTATCAAGGGGATTTTCTGCAGGGCTTCTATCTCAAGGACAGCGAAGCCTTTGATTACTGGGTGTCTAAGATGCGGACGCGATATGAGCAGCTTTATATCCAAGCCTGCTACCAACAGCTGGAAACAGAAAAAGATCATCTGGATTTGGAAGAGGCTGAGCGGAATTTGCGCCGCTTGATCAGCATTGATGAGTTTGATGAGAAGAACTACCATCTGCTCATGAAGCTCTATCAGGATAATGACCGGCCTGGCAAGGTGATAGAGACCTACTACAAATTGGTCAATATTTTGGATAAGGAACTGGGTATTAGCCCTACGGAACCTATCCAGCAACTATATCATGAGGTGCTTGCCAAGGACCGTAGCGAGCGTAAGACCAAGCAGTTTCTGCGCAATACGGACCACTTTTTCGGGCGGGTCGATGAAATCAAGCGCTTGGAATCTTATTTCTCTAAAGTGATAGAGACTCAGGAGGCTCGTGCTCTGGTTCTAGTCGGTGGTACTGGTATTGGAAAGCGGACAGTGACTCGTCAAGTACTGGCCAACCAGACCAAGTATTTCCAGATTGTTATGGCCGAGTGCTTCAAGGAAGAGATGAAGTCAGAGCTCCAGCCTTGGCGTGGTTTGCTGGACGGCCTGGGGGACTTGGTTATTCAGCACCAGATTCTCTCTATCAGTCAGTGGCAGGTCATTTTGGAGAGTTATTTTCCCATTTTGACAGGCGGCACTTCTGGTCTTCAGTTGGATGCGGACAAGCTGGCTCAGTTTGTCGTGGATATTCTGCAGAAGATTTCTAAGAAAAAAGCTTTGATAATCTTGATTGAGGACTGTCACTGGATGGATAAGTCCAGCGTTGCTGTCCTAGAGCAAGTTATGAATCATTTGACCGGCTATCCTGTGGCCTTTGTGCTGACCAAGCATCTGAGTACCCCTTCTTATTTGGAACATTTTTTCAATCACCTGCTGGTACGCAATAAGCTGGGCTTTATCGAGCTGCAGCCGCTGAATTTTAAGGATAGTGCGGCTTACTTGCAAGCCCAGACAGGTCAGATAGCCATCCCTGAGGATAGGTTAGGAGATATTTATCGGGTCAGTCAAGGCATCCCTTTCTTCCTGTCGGAATATGCTGAGCAACTCCTACGAGGAGAGAAGTTTCATCCGCTGACTCCGGCCATCAAGGCCAAGCTGTCCTTGAAGCTGGATTACCTGAGCAGTCAAGAAGAGGAGTTGGTGGACTATCTGGCCTGCTTTAGGGCTCCTGCGTCGGTTTCGCTCTTGGCTAGGCTACTAGGTTTGCCGATGGAAGAAGTAGTCGAAATCACTGAGGAGTTTGGATGGAAGCAGCTGTTGGTGGAAGAAGAGCAGGGCGAGGACTTGGTAGTGCGATTCAGCCAGGAGCTTTTGAGAATTTACGCCTATGAGCGCTTGTCACTCGCTAAGAAGCGAATGCTGCATCACCAGATTGCCCAAGGCATGGAAGACCAGCTGGGAGACTCTCTCTATCATGCTCAGTTGCTCAATGAAATCGCCTATCACTACAAGATGTCCAAGCAGCCGATTAAGTCTCTGGAGTACGAGCTGCATTATCTTGAGGCCACCTTGCAGTTTCATCACGAGCTCTTTCCGATTTATTCGCGTGAGTTTGGTTTTATCGAAAAGACGGATGATAGCAATCAGTCAGCGGTTTTAGACCAGTTTGACCGTATCCGTCGGGAGATAGAGGGCTTAGAGAGAAAACATCAGAATCACAAGGATTTTCAGCTATTGGTTCTTCGCTTCCTCTATCTAGAAGGGCGCTATGCTATCCGGACGGGGAATTACCAGCAGGGGATGGATAATATCCAGCAGGTGATTATTTCGGCCAAGGAGCTGCAGCAGATGGATTTTCTCCTAGAAGGCTATCGGCAGATGATTTATTACTGCATCCAGACGGAGAATATCCCAGAGATGCGCTACTATACGGAGCTGGCTCTGGATGCTTCGGTCCAGGCCAATAATCACGAGGCCATTGCTATCAATCTCCGGCTCAAGGGACTCTATCATCTCATGATTGGGGATGAGGAGCAGTCGCTTCACCATCTCTATCAGTCTATTGATTGTTTCAGCTTGACGGCTTCGCTGCGTTCCAAGTACTCGATTCAGATTGCGGCGGCTCTAGACTATCTGGCAGAGATTGAGCAGATTCGCGGGAATTTCACGACTGCGCTGGCCCATCAGAAGGAGGCCATTAAGTTGACGGAAAATAAAACAGCAGAGCCTTCGATTTTTGCTTTCTATATCGGCTTGGGCATGACCTATTATCAGCTGAAAGATTATGAACGGGCGGAGCGGATTTTCCTTAAGGCGAAAACAGCTCTGAAGTCCCTCAGTTTCCCTTGGAAAGAGACCCAGTTGGAAGTTTATTTGGCTTTGATTGGCTGTGAGAAGAGAGATTACCAGCCGATGCTTGATCTGCTGCGGAAAAAGGATAGTCTCATCAGTCGCTATGGCAATCCGAGGGACAAGGGGCTGATCTACTATCTGATGGCTGTGATTAAGTATCGCCTGCTGACTGGCAGCTTGCAGGAAGCAGGCTTTGAAGACTTGCTAGATCAGGACTTTGAGACCTACTATGAAACAGCCAAAAGCCAGCTCAATCCCTACCGTGACCGGCACCAACTAAAGGAATTAGAAAACTTACGCCAAGGCCTATCTTAGGTATTAAACACAAAATAAAAGAGGATGAAAGCTATGTTCATCCTCTTTTGATGTTTGTAATGAAATTTTTAAATGTCCATCAATCATGAGCTTGGGCCCAGACTTGGGTCAGGTAAAAGACAAAGCTGGCTGCCAGATTAGCCGTATGGTTGTCTATATCGTGAGGAGGAGAGACTTCGACGATGTCAAAGCCAATCAGTTTGCCTGAGGCGGCGATGTGCTGGAAGACCAGAACAGCTAGATTGGGATCCACACCGAGAGACTGAATGGCACTGACACCAGGAGCGGCACCAGCTGAGAAGCAGTCAATATCAATGGTCAAATAGACCTGCTCCTTGCCAGCCAGAAAAGTATCAACCGCCTTGCAGACTTCCTTGTAACCCATTTGATACATATCCATTCCAGTCAGAAACTGGATAGCCTTGGATTTTGCCACAAAGTCAAAGAGAAAGAGATTGTTATTGTGCTCCTGAATCCCTAGGATAAGGTAGTTAAAGGCCTGCTTCTGAGCCAGAGTGTCATCGAACATCTGGCGAAAGCCGGTACCAGAGTTAGGACCAGTCTGGTCATAGGGGCGCAAATCAAAATGGGCATCCATATTAATAACGGCCAAGTCTTGGTCAGGAGCTAGTGACGACTTAAGTCCCAGATAGTGGCCGTAGGCTGTTTCGTGGCCGCCCCCTAGGACAATAGGCCGGAGATTGAGCTCTCGCAGGCGTTTGACTGCTCGAGCCAAGCTTTGCTGCAGCTGCTCCAGAGAGCGGTTAGGCCCGTCAATATCGCCAACATCAAAGACGCGAACGCTCCTGCCCAGATGCCAAGGAAGCTTGGCCAACTGGGTTCGGATAGCTTGTGGTCCTTCGACAGCCCCCACTCGGCCGTGGTTGATATAAACCCCTTTGTCACTCTTGAAGCCAATCAAGGCAAAGTTGACGCCGTCAAAGGGTTTTAAGTTAGGGTCATTTAAGTCCAAAAACTCAATAACCATCCCCCACTTGGCAGCATATAAATCATCATCCAGTCTCTTATGATAGTAGCTGTTATCTAGCTGATAGTAATCTTCTAACATGATTTTGTCCTTTTCCATAACGATACTTGCGACTTTATTATAAGAGTTTCCACCAAGCCTGTCAATGACTTTTGGCGGGAAAAGAAGCCCAGCTGAATGAGAGCGGGCTTCTTAGGTTAGCTTTTTTACAGAGTCATCAGCTTTAGAATTGAATGGTCAAGTCCACAGCCTTTTCAACTGCTGCTAGGAATTCTTCGTTTTCAATCAGCTCAGAAGCCTTGTTGAGCTCTTCGTAGATTTCAATGTCCTTATCAAACTCGATAAAGCGGACATGCTGACGGAAGAGGTCATAAGCTGGCTTGGTTCCCTTGCCTAGTTCATGATTTTCTGGTTTCAGATCTAGAGCTTGGCAGGCTGCCATGATTTCTGTTGCCACGATGCGGCGAGAATTCTTAAGAATTTCAGCTGCCTTACGTGCTGCAGTAGTTCCCATGCTGACAAAGTCTTCTTGGTTTTCACAAGATGGGATAGAGTCTACGCTGGCTGGATGAGACAGAACTTTGTTTTCAGATGCGAGTGAAGCACAAGCATACTGGGTAATCATAAAGCCAGAGTTGAGTCCTGGGTGTTTGACTAAGAAGGATGGAAGCTTGCTCAGTTGGCTGTTGACCAAACGTTCTACACGACGCTCGGATACATTTCCGATTTCAGAAATAGCGATGCCGAGGAAGTCGAATGGCTGTGCCATTGGTTCTCCGTGGAAGTTACCGCCTGAGATGACGTGGCCTTCTTTTGTGATGATTGGGTTATCTGTAACTGAGTTAATCTCAATCTCGACCTTGGTCTTGACATAAGCGATAGAGTCCTTGCTGGCACCATGAATCTGCGGAATACAACGCAGGGTGTAAGGGTCTTGGACCCGTTGTTGAGTGGCTACGGTTGTGTTGCCACTGCCTTCCAGCAGGTTGCGGATATTGCGGGCTGTAGCTAGCTGTCCGCTCTGAGGTCTAATGGTATGCAGGTCTTCTTCGAAAGGACTGGTAATACCATTATGGACTTCCATGGAAAGAGCACCAGCGACATCTGACAGCTTAAGCAGCTGGATGGCATCATAGGTAGCCAGAGCTCCGATACCTGTCAGGACAGTCGTTCCATTAATCAGCGCCAGCCCTTCCTTGGCTGCTAGAGCAATTTTCTCGATACCAGCTTTGTCCAAAGCTTCTTGTCCAGAGAGCAATTCACCTTGATAGTAAGCGCGCCCCAGTCCTAGCATAGGCAGAACCATATGAGCTAGCGGTGCCAAGTCACCAGAAGCACCGAGAGAGCCTTTTTCTGGAATGAATGGCACGACGCATTTATTGAGTAATTCCAGAAGTTTTTCGACAGTAGAGAGCCGAATGCCAGAATAACCCTTGACCAAGGAATTAATCCGAATTAACATAATCGCACGGACTGCATCTTCTGGCAGGGGATCACCATAGCCTGAGGAGTGCGTACGGATTAGGTTTTCTTGCAGTTGAGTCGTATCTTCTGGTGAGATGCTGACATTGCAGAGAGAGCCAAAGCCAGTTGTAACACCGTAGACTACCCGCTTTTCGCGGACGATGTCATCCACGATTTTGCGGGAAGCTTCTACAGCTTTCTTAGCTTCTTGGTTGATTTCGCAGGTGGCTCCATGTCGGGCTACTGCGATAACATCTTCAAGTGTTAGACTGTTTCCGTCTAAGTGAATCAATTTTGACATGTAAAATCCTCCATGATGGGATATAATGCTTAGAGTTAGTCAGGGTTAGTAGGAACCTTTTTTCGGCCGTGCATAAAGAAGTATACTAAGCTGGCAACAGCGGCTCCAATGACACCATAAACGACGTTCATCGGATTATCAGCTACAATCATAACCAGGCTGACAACAACAGCTAGGATAGGGATGACAGGGCCGAATGGTACGCGGAAGACAACCTTCTTTTCTGGATACATTTTTCTGAGTTTCAAGACCGCCAAGGCAGTTGGGATGTATTGGAAGAAACGGAAGACCACGCTGAGGGTAGCCAGTTCTTCAAATTTTCCAGAGAAGAGCAGAGCGATTGAGAATGCTCCAGAGATTAAGATAGCAACTACAGGAGCGTTTTTAGCATTGGTTTCTGCAATTTTCTTAGGCAGCAAGCCTTCTTCTGCGATAGCTGCTCCAAAACGCGGTACCATGATGGATTCCCCGATATTAAGACCTGCGATAGAGATGAGGGCACCGATAGAAACAATCCAAGCGCCTGCAGGGCCGATCATTTCGACAAAAGCATCTTGTACAGAAGCATCTGTTTGCAAGATACGGCTACCCAGCATAGCGATGGTTCCAGCGATAATCAACATATATAGAACAGATACAATACTGATAGAGCCCAAGATAGCCCGAGGCACATTCTTTTCTGGGTTGCGCATTTCACCGGCAACGATAGACATGGTTTCAAATCCAATGAAGCCGTAGAAGATATAGACAGCTGTGTTGGCAACGGCAGTCATGACATTGGTTCCAGGTTCAAGCTGTAGGAAAGGAGTGAAATTTCCTTTATCTACTCCGCCTTTGATAAAGAAGATAGCACATGCTGCAAAGGCAATGATTGGGATTAACTTAGCTACAGTTGCAGTGAGTGTGAAAATTTTTGAGGTCTTCAAACCAGCAATGTTCATTAAGCTGAGCAAGATAATCAAAGCGATACTAAGCAAACGCTCGTAAGGAGTGAAAGCTGGGAAGGTAATGACAAAGAGTCGGGCAAAACCAGCAGCCATAGCTGACCAGGCAATACCAGTTACGACCCAGCCTAGGAAACCAACGTTAAATCCAATGAAGTCTCCAAAGGCTGCTTTGGAATATTGGAAGGCTCCACCGTTCTTGTTAAAATAACCAGCAGTTTCTGCCAAGCAGACGGCTAAGAGAATAACGAGGAGTGCTGTTCCAAGCATGACAGCCAGAGAGGCAGGACCAAGTCCTTTATAAATCTTTTGCGGTAGGAGGAAAATACCCGAACCGATAACGGCATTGATACCGTAGAGAGTTGCACCGGAAAAGCTAAATTTCGCTTTTTCCTGTTCTTGTTCTTGTGCAGTGAGTTTAGTTGCATCCATAATAATGTTTCTCCTTTAGAGATATGGCGATCCTCTCCAAGTAAAGATAGAATGGTGACAAGGCATTATGGTATCTTTACTTAGTAGGGATGTGGGTCAAACCAGCCCAAATAGCGAGGGGAGCGCCCTTTGGCTGGTTACTCGAAAACATTATATGCAGCTCAGTTTCCTGAGTCTCTTTTTCCACTATCAGAAGCTGCTCTGCCTCTAGGTTAAGTGCTGGCAGGTTTGTTCCCGTCACCGTCAGATCCTCTAAGGCATAAATAAATTGAATTTCGTCATCTCGGCTAAGCTCTTGCTCATTGAAGATGGCAATCATCTGTCCCTGATAATGGTCGCTGTAGATTAAGTTAAAGTCGGTACAAGTCCCCCGACTTGTGATATCATCACTCCCTTCAAAGATATAGGGAGTAAAGGGAGCTAGAACCGTTTCCTCCTGCTGGCTTGCATTGTGGAGATGAAGTGTGTGGTCCAGGCTCATGAGAATGCGGTGAAAGCCGCTGAGGTCAGAAAAATGACTTTCAGGCAACTCCACAGTCGCTGTTGAGAGCCGATAGTCAAAGTCCCGCTTGCCATAGTGGCCAGTTGGCGGGGAAAGATAAAGCTGTTTCGTCTTTCCCCCCGACCAATCGGAAACTTGAAAATCCTTTGCTATTAGAAGGGTTACATTTGTCATTTTTGGTATTTATTAGAACAAACCGCTGATATTGCCGTCTTTGTCAACATCAATCTTTTCGCTGGCTGGTACTTTAGGCAGTCCTGGCATGGTCATAATCGCACCAGTCAGAGCGACGATGAAGCCTGCACCGGCAGAAACTTTGAGCTGGCTGATAGTCACAACAAAGTCTTTAGGTGCGCCTAGCTTTTTAGCATCGTCTGAGAAAGAGTACTGCGTCTTAGCCATACAGATAGGATAGTTGGAGAAGCCCAGCTCTTCCAGTTGTTTGAGCTCGCGTTTAGCAGCAGGAGTCAGGCGAACGCCCTTGCCTCCGTAGACCTTAGTAACAATTTTGTTGAGCTTGGTCTCAATGGAGTCCTCTTCATTATATACAAATTGGAAGTGATTGTCTCCTTCGGCCAGTTCCACGACTTTTTCAGCCAACTCTTTGCCACCGGCTCCGCCATTGGCCCAGACGTCGGAAATCACGACGTCAACGCCGCGTTTTTGGCAGGCGTCATAAACTGCTTGCAATTCTGCTTCGGTATCCAGCGGGAATTTATTGATGGCAACGACTGCTGGCAGGCCATAAACATCTTGAATGTTTTCCAGATGTTTTTCCAAGTTTGGCAGACCATCTACAACGGCTTGGACATTTTCTTCAGCTAGGTCGCTCTTAGCCACACCACCGTGCATCTTGAGAGCGCGGATGGTAGCAACCAGAACTACAGCCGATGGACGAAGGCCAGATGTACGACACTTGATATCAATGAATTTTTCAGCACCCAGATCAGCACCGAAACCAGCTTCGGTGACTGCATAGTCGCCATATTTGAGAGCTAGTTTGGTAGCCAGGACACTGTTACAGCCATGAGCAATGTTAGCAAAAGGTCCACCGTGAATCAAGGCTGGTGTGTGTTCCAGAGTTTGAACCAAGTTTGGATGGATAGCGTCTTTGAGCACAGCAGCCATAGCGCCACCAGCTTTCAGATCCTTAGCAGTTATTGGCTTACCTTCAAAGCTGTAGCCAATGATGATTTTTTCCAAACGGTTCTTGAGGTCGGTAATATTTTCTGACAGACAGAGAATAGCCATAACCTCAGAAGCAACTGTAATGTCAAAACCATCTTCACGTGGAACACCGTTGACTTTACCTTGCAAGCCGTCTACGATGTGGCGCAGTTGCCTGTCATTCATATCCACTGCCCGCTTCCAAGTGATGCGGCGAGAATCGATACCTAAGGCATTTCCATGATGGATGTGGTTATCAATGAGGGCTGCCAGCAGGTTGTTGGCAACACCGATGGCATGAAAGTCACCAGTGAAGTGGAGGTTGATATCCTCCATGGGTACAACCTGGGCGTGCCCACCGCCAGCAGCTCCGCCCTTGATACCAAAGACAGGTCCGAGTGAAGGTTCCCGCAGAGCGATAACGGCTTTTTTACCGATAGCAGCCAAAGCATCAACCAATCCGACAGAAGTCGTGGTCTTGCCTTCTCCTGCTGGTGTCGGAGAAATAGCTGTCACGAGAATCAGTTTGCCGTCTGGCTTGTCTTTTAGAGCTTCCAGTTGGCCGGCACTGATTTTTGCCTTGTAATTTCCATAAAGAGACAAGGCGTCTTCAGCAATTCCAAGCTTTTCTGCAACCTCTTTGATGGGCTTCATTTGAACCGAATTCGCAATTTCAATATCTGATAAAACCATATTGTTACCTCTTGAGAAAAGGAAGCCCATTCATGGGAAAGAGTGGGCTCCTCTTCCGTTTATCTATTAGACAACTTTCAAAATTTCTTGATAAATTTCATCTGCTAGAGCGCAGCCTTTTTGTAGGAGCTCTTCCCCCTTGCTGCGGTAGTCTGCGACGAATACTTCATCCTTGACGCCTGACAGGTTGATGAGGACATTGAGCCAAGCCCCTTGCAAGCCAGCCTTAAGATTGAGAGCAGCTACTCCCAGGTCGCTGGCAGCGTTGGTATTGGACTTGCCGACAGCTTTTTGAGTTGTTTGCAGGGCAGCCAAAATGTCTTCCATCATGCCATAAGGTGACTTGGTCGCTTCCTTGAGGGCTTGTTGCATCGCTTCCCGACGGGCAGCCTTGTCTTCCTCTGTCTCCTTAGGCATATCAAAGACGGCGGAGACCAGATTGAAGGCTTCAGTGTCCTTGTCAATAGCTACGAGCAGCCTTTCTTGCAGTCGAGCGCTTTCTGCATGCACTTGAGCGATTTCTGCTTCAAATTCTGCGTATTTTTTCTTGCCAAGGGTTAATTCACAGACCATCTTAGTCAGGGAAATACCGTTCGCTGCTGAAAGAGCAGCGGCAGAGCCGCCTCCTGGTGCAGGAGCATCTGAGCCTAGGACTTGGGCAAATTCTGTCAAGCTTAAATCTACTAATTTCATAGGTTTCTGTCCTCCTAGCCCAGCAAATGGTTTTCCAGAACTTGCTTGCCGTAGTCAAAGTCTTCGATTTGCAGATAGTATTCTGCTGCGTCAATCAGAGCCTTAGCTGGAGCCAAACCGATGACTTCTGAGCCGAGGATTCCAACTCCGTAACGCTTGGCTTCAAAGCGAACAGTTTCAAAGACGCGATAGAGCGGGAATTTTTCCAGATTAACCATGTTGATAGAAACCTGAGCAATGTTGCGGTCTTCCAGCATAACGCCGATAGCTTTACAGTACTTGTAGCCACCGCTTGATCCACGGATGATTTTGGCAATATTGTTGGCAATTTCCAGATTGTCTGTATCCAAGTTGATGTTGTAGGCGATGAGCGGCATTCTAGCTCCGACAGCAGTGACACCAGCAGTTGGGTGAATCTTTCTTTCACCGTAGTCAGGCGCCCAGTCAGCTTCCAAGAGTTTTTCAGGCATGCCTTCAAATTGTCCTTTGCGAACCTTAGCCAAGTTCTTACGCTCTGGATGAGTCGCTGCATCTTCATAGAGGAAGATAGGGATACCGAGCTCACGATTGATTCGCTCAGATACTGTCTTCGCAATTTCTACGCATTCCTCACTTGTGATGTCCTTGATAGGTACAAAAGGCAGGACATCAGTTGCGCCCATACGAGGGTGTTCGCCTTGGTGCTTGGTCAAGTCAATATTTTCAGAAGCGTATTTGACCAAACGAAAGGCAACTTCCTGAATGTTTTGATCATCACCGACCAGGGTAAAGACGCTACGGTTGTGGCTGGCATCAGAAGAGTGGTCCAAAAGTGTTACGCCTGGCACGCTCTTAGCTGTTTCCACTAGACCGTCAATGACCGCTTGGTTGCGGCCTTCAGAAAAGTTAGGAATACATTCAACAATTTTTGCCATAAGATATTACCTCGTGTTATATGTTATTAAAATTACAAAGTGAATAAAGTGGAACTTCCAGCTGAGCTAGATGTAAGACCTAGCTCAGTTCAGAAGTTGGGGGACAAGTTTTTCCTATTCGAACAATTTCTTAACAGATTCTTTGACCAAATCTTCGTCAGTTAAGTACGGAATAGTGATGTGGTCTGTTCCTTCATGGAGACGGTTGTACTCGATAGCTGTTTCGATAGCATGCTCATTGCGAGCCCAGTTACGACGTGCAACTCCGCCGATCGTATCCCAAGCGATAGCAGATTTGATGATTTCATCAATGCGTTCGCTGCCGTCCAGTACCAAGCCAAAGCCACCGTTGATAGACTTACCGATACCAGTTCCACCACCGTTGTGGAGAGCTACCAGACTCATACCGCGGGCTGCATTACCAGCGTAACATTGTACGGCCATGTCACAAGTGACATTAGAGCCATCCTTGATATTAGAAGTTTCACGGAATGGTGAGTCCGTACCAGATACGTCGTGGTGGTCACGACCAATCATGACAGGACCAATCTTGCCTTCGCGGACTAATTCATTGAACTTGAGGGCGATATTGACACGGCCCATACAGTCTTGGTAGAGAATCCGAGCCTGCGTTCCAACAACCAACTGGTTCTTTTCTGCATCTCGGATCCAGTTGTAGTTGTCGCGGTCTTGGTAGCGGCGGTTAGGGTCGATCACTTCCATAGCTGCATGGTCAGTAGCGACTAGGTCTTCGTGCTTACCGCTCAGACATACCCAACGGAAAGGACCATAACCATAGTCAAAGAGCATTGGGCCCATGATATCTTCTACATAAGATGGCCAGATGAAGCCGTCTTTATCGTCAAAGCCGTTCTTAGAAATTTCCTTGATGCCAGAGTCATAGACTGCTTTCATAAAGGCATTACCATAGTCAAAGAAGTAAGTGCCATTGTTAGTCAAGGTCTTGATTGCCTTGAAGTGACGTTCCAAGGTTTCGTCAACTAGTTTAGCAAAGGTTTCCTTGTCTTCAGCTAGGAGGCGTGTCCGCTCTTCAAAGCTGATACCAGCTGGACAGTAGCCGCCGTCATAGACATTGTGGCAAGAAGTTTGGTCAGACAGCAAATCTACATGGATATTGTTCTCGTTGACATATTCTAAGAGGTCTACGATGTTACCATGATAGGCGATAGAAGTTGATTCGCCAGCTTCCAGAGCTTTTTGAGCCAAGTCGATAGCTTCTTTCGGACTTTCGGCTAATTGGCTAATCCATCCTTGAGAGTGACGAGTTTCAATCCGAGAATAGTCTACTTCTGCCACGATTGCTACAGCTTTAGCAATTTCGGCTGCTTTCCCTTGAGCTCCACTCATGCCGCCCAGACCAGAAGAGATGAAGAGTTTGCTTGTCAGGTCGCCATCATCAGCTACACCTAGTTTCAAGCGTCCAGCATTGAGGAGAGTGTTGAAAGTACCATGGACGATACCTTGAGGGCCGATGTACATCCAGCCGCCGGCTGTCATTTGACCATAGTTGGTCACGCCCATTTCTTCTGCAATTTCCCAGTCCTTCATGTTGTCATATTCACCGACCAAGAGGCCATTGGTGATGATAACACGAGGTGCTTCTGGTTTAGATTTGAAGAGTCCGAGTGGGTGGCCAGATTCCACGACCAAGGTTTGATGGTCGGTCATGATTTCCAAGTATTTCATGATGAGGTTGTACTGCATCCAGTTGGCGCAGACAGATCCAGTTTCCCCATAAGTAACCAATTCATAAGGATAAAGGGCGATTTCAAAGCTCAGGTTGTTGTCAATCATGACCTGCATAGCCTTGGCTGCGGTACAGTTTCCTTTATACTCGTCAATTGGTTTACCGTAGATGCGTTCTTTTGGACGCCAGCGGTAGCCATAAATCCGTCCGCGAGTTTTCAGTTCTTCCAGAAATTCCGGAATCACTTCCTCATGGAATCTCTTCGGAATATAGCGAAGGGCATTTTTAAGAGCAATTTCGGTTTGAGCTTGAGTCAAACGGAAGCCCCGGTCAGGTGCGCGACGGATGCCTTCTTGGAAAACTGTTTTTTCAGGCAGTACATCGTCTAATTTGACGGTCATTGCTGCTGCAATTTCATTTTCGCTAAAGTATGACATGAAAAATCCTCCTTTTAGTCAAGTGTAAAATATCTTTCTCCTACATTCTATAAGACTCCCGTCCATAAAGAGTCAAGAAAATGACAAAAACAGTAAAAAAAGTGGAGCTCCTATCTTTTACAAGCTTTTGACTATAATTTGACGATAGTGTATTATGATGAAAAGCAAATACGTCGGAAAATGAAATGGAGGAACAAGCATGACTGCTGATTTACTATTAACTCACTTTAATCAAGTCTTCTGTCCCAAGGATCTCGGCCATCCCCTTTTTGGCGAGGAGATGAAGGAAGCTCAGGTCTTAGAGGACGGCTACATTGCAGTCAAAGACGGCAAAATCCTAGCAGTTGGCAGCGGAGAGCCGGATGCCAGTCTGATTGGACCAGATACTAAGATTCAGTCTTATGAGGGCAAGATTGCTACGCCTGGCTTGATCGACTGCCATACTCACTTGGTCTACGGCGGCAGCCGGGAGCATGAGTTTGCTAAGAAACTAGCTGGTGTCCCTTATCTAGAAATTCTTGCCCAAGGCGGCGGTATTCTCAGTACGGTCCGGGCGACGCGAGATGCTTCTTTTGACACTCTCTATGATAAGTCTAAGAGACTGCTGGACTATATGCTGCTACATGGGGTGACGACTGTTGAGGCCAAGAGTGGCTACGGTCTGGATTGGGAAACAGAAAAGCGCCAGCTCGATGTCGTTGGGGCTCTGGACCGTGACCACGAGATTGACCTCGTTTCGACCTTTATGGCTGCCCACGCCGTTCCACCAGAATACAAGGGACGTTCTCAGGAGTATTTAGAGCTCATCGTTGAGGAAATGCTGCCTCGGGTAAAAGCAGAAAATCTAGCTGAGTTCTGTGATATTTTCTGTGAAAAAGGCGTCTTTACAGCTGACGAGTCACGCTACTTGCTTTCTAAGGCTAAGGAAATGGGCTTCAAGCTCCGCATCCATGCTGATGAAATCGAATCTATCGGTGGGGTAGACGTAGCAGCTGAACTAGGAGCAACTAGTGCAGAGCACTTGATGGTAGCGACCGATGAGGGCATTCGCAAGATGGCGGAAGCCAAGGTTATCGGCAATCTCCTGCCAGCGACTACCTTCAGTCTGATGGAAGATACCTATGCACCAGCCCGTAAGATGCTGGAAGCTGGTATGGCCATCACCTTGACTACCGACAGCAATCCAGGCTCCTGCCCAACAGCCAACCTGCAGTTTGTCATGCAGCTGGGTTGCTTTATGATGCGTCTGACACCGGTCGAAGTCCTTAACGCGGTGACCATCAATGCGGCATATTCAGTGAACCGTCAAGATAAGATTGGTAGCTTTGACACTGGCAAGCAGGCTGACATTACCATCCTAGACGCTAAGAATATTGATTATCCACTTTATTTCTTTGCGACTAACCTGACCCATCAGGTTTACAAGGCTGGAAAACTGGTCGTAGATCAAGGTAGAATTGTCTAGCCTCTCTAAAAACGAATCGTATTTTTCGAACTCTCTCTGGTGACAGGGAGAGTTTTCTTTATATCAAAACTTTCCCTTGCCATTCTGCTGGAAGTCTGCTATAATAGTTATTTGTGAGCAAACCTCACTTACCCCTTGCAAAGTCTTGGGGTCATTAGACCAAAAGGAGGAAAAATCAATGGCTAAATACGAAATTCTTTATATTATTCGTCCAAACATTGAAGAAGAAGCTAAAAACGCTTTGGTAGCACGTTTTGACTCTATTTTGACTGACAACGGTGCAACTGTTGTTGAATCAAAAGATTGGGAAAAACGTCGTCTTGCATACGAAATCCAAGATTTCCGTGAAGGACTTTACCACATCGTTAACGTTGAAGCAAACGACGATGCAGCTCTTAAAGAGTTTGACCGTCTTTCAAAAATCAACGCTGACATTCTTCGTCACATGATCGTCAAAACTGACGCGTAAGAAGGTAAATTATGATTAACAATGTTGTACTTGTAGGGCGTATGACACGTGACGCTGAGTTGCGTTATACCCCATCAAATGTAGCAGTTGCGACTTTTACTCTTGCAGTAAACCGTACATTTAAGAGTCAAAATGGCGAACGTGAGGCTGATTTTATCAATGTCGTTATGTGGCGCCAACAGGCTGAAAACCTTGCTAACTGGGCTAAAAAAGGCTCACTTATCGGGGTGACAGGTCGTATCCAGACTCGTAGTTACGATAACCAGCAAGGACAACGTGTCTACGTGACAGAGGTCGTGGCTGAGAATTTCCAAATGTTGGAAAGCCGTAGTGTGCGTGAGGGTCATACAGGTGGAGCTTACTCTGCACCAACTGCAAACTATTCAGCGCCTACAAATTCAGTACCAGACTTTTCACGTGATGAAAATCCATTTGGAGCAACCAATCCATTGGATATTTCAGATGATGATTTACCATTCTAATGGACAACTAAAATTATAAAGGAGAAAAAACATGGCTCAACAACGTCGTGGCGGATTCAAACGCCGTAAAAAAGTTGATTACATCGCAGCAAACAAAATTGAATATGTTGATTACAAAGATACTGAGCTTCTTAGCCGTTTCGTTTCAGAACGTGGGAAAATCCTTCCTCGTCGTGTAACAGGAACTTCAGCTAAAAACCAACGTAAAGTAACAACAGCTATCAAACGCGCTCGTGTAATGGCTTTGATGCCTTTCGTAAATGAAGACTAATTAAATTGACAGCAGGCTCTGGCTTGCTGTTTTTTTGTTTTATCATTGACAAAATGTCAGTGGAGTGCTATACTGACCACGAGGAGGCAGAAATCATGCGTGATGTCAAGGAAGTAGAGGTGCGGCGGGCGGAGATTATGTCTGCAGCCTTGCAGCTCTTTGCCCAAAAAGGCTATCTAAAGACAAGGACTCAAGACATTATTGATAAGCTTGGAATTTCTCGAGGGCTGCTTTACTATCATTTTAAGGATAAGGAAGATATTCTCTATTGTCTGATTGAAAAGAACTCTGAACCCTTGCTGAGAAAGCTCGAAAAAATCAGCTATCAGGCAAATGTCGGAGCCAAGGAAAAAATCAGAGCCTTTATTGAGGCAACTCTTATCCCAGAGGAGAGCAGAACACAGGAAAATCAAGTCTTGCAGGAAACCGTCAATTTGGAGACCAATCGCTATGTTTTGGATCGCTTTTATCATAGACTTTGTGAACGGATGATTGTTTTCTTCACTCATATCTTGGAGGAAGGACAGAAATCCGGAGATTTTCATTTAAAATATCCACATGAAACGGCTTCTTTTCTCATGACTGCCTACGTCTTTGTGTCAAATGATATTAAGATGAGTAATGAAAAACCAGAGACCTTGCAGGATTATCTCACCAGCTTCCAGGCGATATTAGAAAAAACCTTAGGATTAGAAGAATCTATTTTTTAGAATAATCGGCAGTTTTCTGCCTTTTATTTAGAAACGAAACTGACAAAATGTCAGTCCAGGCCTTCAATCTCTTAATCTAAATTATAAAAAATTTTACGCCAAAACTGACAAAATGTCAGTTTAAATAAAAGGAGAAATTCATGTTAAAAATAGAACATTTAACAAAAGTATATAGCAACGGTAAAAAGGCTGTGGATGATCTTAGTCTGATGGTGGAGCCTGGGGATATTTATGGATTCATCGGCGCTAACGGAGCAGGTAAGACATCCACCATTAAGTCCATTGTGGGGATTCATGATTTTGATAAAGGAGAGATTTATATCTGTGAGCACTCTATCAGGAAGGAGCCCTTACTTTGTAAGAAAAAGATGGCGTTTCTGCCGGATAACCCAGACCTTTATAAAAATCTGACAGCAAGGCAGTTTTTGGACTTTGTAGCAGACATTTATAGAGTCTCTTTGGAAAAGAGGCAAGCGGCTATAGAAAAGTATTCTAAAATGTTTGAGCTGGATACGTCTTTGGATCAGTTGATATCAGCTTATTCGCATGGGATGAAGCAGCGATTGGCACTAATAGCGGCTCTCTTACATGAGCCAGAACTATTGATTTTAGATGAACCTTTTGTCGGTTTAGATCCGAAAGGCGCATATTATTTTAAGCAGATCATGAGAGAGCTAGCTAGTCAAGGGCATGCGATTTTCTTTTCTACCCATGTTTTAGAAGTTGCGGAAGAACTCTGCAATAAGGTAGCAATTCTGCAAAAGGGACGTTTGGTGGCTAATGGAAGGACCTCTGAAGTTAAGGGGGCATCCAGTTTAGAACAAGTATTTATGGAGTTACAGGATGATGACTAATATTCTTTTGCTTTTAAAAGTACAATTATACAGCACATTTTCACTTAATGATTTAAGAAAAGGAGGGTTGGGCAGGTATTTTAAGCTTGGTCTGCTCTGCTTGTTTGTTTTGCTATTTTCAGGCTATAACCTTTTGACAGCTTTGAGTTTGGTCAAGTTGGGGCAGGCAAATTTGATTCCAGCCTATATGATTGCCTTGGTTAGTTTTATTATTTTCTTTTTTAGTCTGATGCAGTCAAATGGCATCTTATTTGACCAAGAGGAACTTGAGAGGCTCATCGTATTGCCGCTCAGTATTAGAGAAATCGTCTATGAGAAATATGCTTTTCTTTATCTTTTGAACAGTGTATTTGCCGTTCTTCTCATGCTGCCAGCAGGCCTCGTTTGGTTTGGATATGGTGCGTCCTTGTTGGAGTTGCTTCTTTATCTGCTTTTAATGGGATTTGTTCCTCTTTTACCTCTCTGTTTAGCCTCTTTGCTTGGCTTATGCGTTGCCTACATAGCCTCAAAGACCACTCATAAAAATCTAGCTGCCTTCCTTTTTTCTCTCCTCTTGCTTTTGGGGCTGGCAACAGGCAGTATGTGGGCTATGAGAGCCGGAATGTCAGCGGAAAATGTTGGTCTCTTGATTACTAAGCAGCTGACTTCTCTCTATCCTCCGGCAAGCTTGTTTTTTAACCCTCATCATTTCTGGTGGGCTAGCCTTCTGTTGATGCTTATCTCTTTTGCGCTGACAGGACTTTTTCTAAGGTATTTAAGTAGAAATTATATAAAAATGAATCAGATGATAACAGGGGTGAAGTCAGAAAGCAAAGTCTATAGAAGCTGGCAGAAATCTCCGTTTATGGCTCTCTATAGGAGAGAAATTGCGAATTTTATGACGTCCTATCTTTATATGCTCAATAGCGGACTGGGAACCATTTTAATCATCGTTTTAGCCATCTCGCTTTGTTTTATGAGTCCTGATGCCCTCTTTTCTTCGATTGGACTCAATAATAGCCGAGAGTTTTTACCTCTATTACTGGCTAGCTGTCTCAGTATTTCCAATCCTGCAGCTGTCAGTATTTCCTTAGAAGGTGAAGAGATTTGGCTGCTTCAGACGCTCCCAGTTTCTATGAGGCAGATAATGATGGCAAAGCTGGCCTTGACGGTGTCCTTACACTTCACAGCCTTGCTGTTGGGCTTGCCTGTTCTGGTTTGGCGTTTCTCGCTAGGAGGCTTGCAAGTAGTGGATTTGGTCCTTATTTCGCTGGCTTATTCACTGTTTACAGCTCTTCAAGGACTTGTGGTCAATTTTCATTATCCTAAGTTCATCTGGGACAATGAAATGATTGTTATTAAGCAAAGTTTTTCGGCTATCTTATCTGGAGGGATAGGCATCTTGGTTCTTGTGTTCCCTCTTTGCTTATCCTTACTATTTGGTATGGACTTGGAGATGTCGCTGCGAATCTCAGCTCTTGGACTTTTGCTTTTGGCAGCCGTCCTTTATAGGCATTTAATAAAACAAGGATATTTTAAGGAGGTCCATGGCTAATGAAAAAGAAAGATTTATTCGTTTTGTTTCTCTTAGCAGTAATCTTATTTCTGATTATCTGCCTGCTACCAGAGCAAGTGCCCATTCATTTTAACTGCGCAGGAAAGGCGGACATTGTTGTCAATCGCTTTTGGTTGATTCTCAGTTTGCCCATTCCTTACTCTCTTTATTGGAAATATTTCCAAAGCAAATCAAAAAGAGGTCACTGACCTCTTTTTGATAGTTTGCCTCATCAATAAATTGTAAATGATTAGCAATTATTTTTATTAGTCTTATAGATAAAATAAAAGCTTTTAGTTAGGAATAACAAAACGAATAATATTGTGGAGACTGTTATGTTAGAAAATATTAAGCCAGAATAATTTAACTCCTTGAGAGAAACTCCGTTTAAAGAGTAATATATCAATGCTAGGATCTTAATAGTTAATAGCAGCGAAATTGCTGCGATAATTATTGTTAAAAACAGAGATTCCCCTAATTTAACCATTATCATTTGATAGTTTGAAACACCTAAAATTTCAAATTGATTTATTTCGCTCTTTTCTTGGTAAGAGGATAGAAATGCAATAGAAATGATATTTCCTAGCACAATAAGAATAGGTGCACCTACATAAACAATGAATGATACTTTCATCTCTAAGTCACTATTATTTTGAAATTGTGCTAATATGTTCTGAGATATCATTTGAAAACTAGAAATTAGGAGTATTGCTCCAATAATTGAAGCGCTAACAGACTTTATATATGGCTTACGAAATAATAAATTCCATTTTGAAGAAATAAACATGAATTTGCTTCTAAAAATCAATTTTGAAAACAACTTGATAAATAATATTTGTAGGTATGGAGATACTTGGTAAATAATAACAATATCTAAAATGACAATATTGAAAATTAGTTGGGCTCTCATTAGGATAGTATTATCCTGAAAGATTTGATAGAAGAAGGCTCCCCAAATCATTATTAAAGTGCATAGTAGGCTCCCTTTTATCATAATGGATAATATATGTTTGAATTTAGTAGTATTTTTTTCTTTAATACCTTTAAAGGTATAGTAGCAGCCACTAAAAAATGCTAGAAGCGAAATGAGCAAGACTGTTGCTACACAGCCTAATAAGCTCATTTGGAACTGAATATCAGGTAAAATATTTTTTCCGAAAAAATATTGTAAAAAATAGTAATAACTAGATGTGATAGGGATAGAACATAAATATGCAACAAAACTAACTAATGACGATATTATAAATAGCTGTCCCCCGACCAAGAACGAGAGTTGAAATCGGCTTGCACCTAGTACAGCTAGAAGCGTATAATCATCTTTGAACATTTCAATCAGCATACTTATCAAAGTAGAAATTGCAAAGAATAACGTTATTCCTCCAAATACTACTGGAAACATAAAAATAGGTTTTGGATCTGGGAGTCCTGCGAAAGCTTGTGAGTTAATATCGACATTAATATATCCGTTGATTGCCAAACCTATAACTAGGCTAGAAACAAAAATTACAGGAGAAATGCCTAACCATTGCTTTTTATTATGTTGAAACTGATATTGTATTAATTTAAGCATTTCTACTCCTCCTTAGATGAATGTACTTCTAGTATTTTATAAAGTTCCTCGCCCTTAGGATTTTGTAGTTCTTTAAAAATTTCTCCATCTTTTAGGATTAGCGCTCGGTCAGTTTTTGAAGCTAATTCAATATCATGAGTTACCATTATGACGCATTTCCCTGCTGTAACAAGCTCTCTTAATAATTCGAAGATTACTTCACGTGAGGCACTATCTAGAGCTCCGGTTGGCTCATCAGCAAAAATTATATCACTGTCCGCGACAATAGCGCGAGCAATGGCTACCTTTTGTTGCTCCCCACCTGACAAGGTATTTACAAAATCATTTAAGCCTGCATGAAACTTAATCCGTTCAAGTAGATTTTTGATTTCTTTAGTATTTATCTTTTTTCCAGATAATCTTAAAGGGAGCACTATGTTTTCAAATACTGGTAAAGATGGCACTAGATTATAGGACTGGAAAATAAAGGCTATATCGTTGCGTCTTAAACTTGATAATTTTGAATTTCCGATATTATAAGGATTTATTTGATTCAACATTACTTTTCCACTGGTTGGCTTTAATAAACTGGAGATACACTTTAATAGTGTTGTTTTTCCAGAACCACTAATCCCCAGAATACTGATAAACTCGCCTCTTGAAGCGGAGAGCGATATATTTTTTAAAACAGGTAAAGTTTTATTATTTCCAAGCGAGAATTGATGGTATAATTCTTTTACTTGCAAAATATCTGCAGCTTTCATCATGATTTCACCTCCAATTACTTTATTTTCACAAGCTTACCATTCTCTAGCTTACATATGTCAGTTATAAATAAAATGTTTAAATTAAAAAGAGTGTCGTGAATGGAATATGAATTCTCGCTTTCTAAATTAGAAAATAATTCATCAAACAGCTAACCCATTCTATTATACCTCTCTTAAAAATGAGTTTGCAAGCGTTTTATTAATTTGTTTTTGTACTTTCTAAGAATAAGTGCTAAATTAAAACGAGTCTAAATTTTATATTTCAGACTCGTTTTATTATCTTATCTCGTCGGTCCCATAGTCGCGCTCTTGATGTTGAAGCGTTTTTTGAGATAGAAACGCAGGGCTAGGGTAATAGCACCGACAATAGCAACTACGATATTGGACAGGCGGGGGTTTAGGAATTCAGGCAGGAGACTAGTCAGGACGATGGACATGCTCCAGAGGAGAATAGCCGCTGCCATGGTCAGGATGGACTTGAGTAGCTTAGGACGCTGGCTGCGGTCCTTGTCTGGTCCGTAGAAACGGTAGATAAAGTGGTAGAGGGCATAGAAAGAAAGGCCACCGACGATGCTTCCAAGAACGAGAGTCGTCAGTCCATAGACAGATGGTTGAGAGGAAGCTAGATTGACGATTGAGGTCAGGAGGGTAAAGAAACCAAAGATAAAGAGGACAGAGTCCAGCATCATCCATTTAGGATCGTCATTTTCTTTTGGATGTTCGACATCATAGCGCTCTTTTGCGGTCAGAGAAGCTGCCCAGGTAGTTGGGGCTCCGTAGAGGCCGCGGGCAGTGATTCCCTTGGCTTGATTTTCCAGGATTTCCGGCAGAATGCCTTCTAAGATAGTCTGGATTTCCTGATCGGATTTGCCATCTTGTAAGAGCTGGTTAGTCGCGATATGGATAAATTCTTTGTTTTTTTTGCTGAGTTTGTCGAGGGATACTTGTGACATAGGTCTTCTTTCTAAAGGTTAAAATAGTTTTTTGTGCATGAGATAGGCCATGATCGAAGCACTCATGGCAAAAGCGATGAACATGATGATCCAGAAGGCATGTGGCTCACCGTTGAGAGGCAATTCGTTATTTTTGAAGTTCATCCCATAGGCCGAGAAAATCATGGTCGGGATAGACATGACGATGGTCACCAGAGCCAAGGCTTTCATGATATTGTTCTGGTTATTAGAAATGATAGAGGCAAAGGTCTCTGTCATACTGTGGAGGATGTTGCCGTAGATATCAGCCATCTCAATGGCCTGCTGGGTCTCAATCAAGGTATCTTCCAGCAAGTCCTCGTCTTCTAGGTATTTCTTGATATTGCTAGTGGAGCTGGTCAGCTTCTTAATCACGCGCTCATTGGTTTTGAGAGAGGCCTTGAAATAGACGATGGTCTTTTCCAACTCCATGAGCTCAATCAGTTCTTCATTTCGCGTGGACTTGTGCAGTTGACTTTCAATCTGCTCACTCTTGCGGTCAATGGAGCGCAGGGCTGTCAGATACAGCTCGGCATTGTGGTAGAGAATCTGAAAGATGAAACGTGACTTCATAAAAGTATAGAAGTTGCGCAGGCGCCTGTGAATGAAGATGTCCAGCAGAGGTAATTTTTCCAAACAAGTGGTAATAATAGCCTCTTCCGTGATGATAATACCAAGGGGGATCGTGACATAGTAAGTCTGGTTATTCCGCTCCTCAGTGATGGGTACGTCAACGATGATCAGTGTATACTCATCCTCGATTGTAAGTCGGGACATTTCTTCTGCATCGAGCGGTGCTCGCAGGTCGGCGATGTCAATACCAAAGGCGTTGGCGATTTCAATTGATTCGCTCTGGGAAGGGTTGACAAGATTGATCCAGGTGCCCGATTCGAGCGAATCAATCTCTTTGAATTCTGTCGTAGTTGACAAAAAGACTTGCTTCATAATCATTTTCCTTTCCAGAGTGTTTTTTGCATACCGTACTATTATACTACAAATTCGGGTTTTTGGGGCAAAAGTTTGCAGAAAAATTTGTTATAATGGAGAAGGTTTATAAGTGAAACGAGGTCAAAATGCAAGATAAAATTGTGATTCATGGAGCGCGAGCTCATAATTTAAAAAATATTGATGTAGAAATTCCGCGGGACAAGCTAGTCGTGGTGACGGGGCTGTCCGGTTCGGGCAAGTCCAGTCTGGCTTTTGATACCCTCTATGCTGAGGGGCAGCGCCGCTATGTGGAGAGTCTGTCGGCCTATGCTCGGCAGTTTTTGGGCAATATGGAAAAGCCGGATGTGGACTCGATTGATGGTCTCAGCCCGGCTATTTCCATCGACCAGAAGACGACTAGTAAAAATCCGCGCTCAACAGTAGGAACTGCCACTGAAATCAATGACTACCTGCGCCTGCTCTATGCTCGTGTTGGGACACCATACTGTATCAACGGTCATGGAGCTATTACGGCTTCGTCTGTCGAGCAGATTGTTGACAAGGTCTTGGAATTGCCAGAGCGTCAGCGGTTGCAGATTTTAGCGCCGGTCATCCGCAAGAAAAAAGGCCAGCATAAGACCGTTTTTGACAAGGTTCAGAAGGACGGTTATGTCCGTGTCCGCGTGGATGGTGACATTTACGATGTGACGGAAGTGCCAGAGCTATCCAAGAGCAAGCAGCATGATATTGAGGTCGTAGTAGATAGAATTGTCATCAAGGAAGGGGTGCGCAGCCGTCTTTTTGACTCGGTCGAAGCAGCTCTGCGGATTGCTGAGGGCTATGTGGTGATTGACACTATGGATGGTCAAGAGTTGCTCTTTTCTGAACACTATGCCTGTCCAGTTTGTGGCTTTACGGTGCCAGAACTAGAGCCGCGACTCTTTTCTTTCAATGCGCCTTTTGGCTCCTGTCCAGACTGTGACGGTCTGGGGGTTAAGCTGGAGGTGGATCTAGATGTGGTTGTGCCGGATGCTGTCAAGACCTTGCGCGAAGGAGCGCTAGCACCTTGGAATCCCATCTCTTCCAACTACTATCCGCAGATGCTAGAGCAGGCCATGGCAGCCTTTGGCATTGATATGGACAAGCCTTTTGAGGAGCTGAGCGAGGAAGAAAAACAGTTGATTTTCTTCGGCTCTGACGGGCGGGAGTTTCATTTCCACTATGAAAATGAATTTGGTGGCGTGCGCGATATTGACATTCCTTTTGAGGGGGTTGTGACTAATATCAACCGTCGCTACCATGAAACCAATAGTGATTTTACTCGGACTCAGATGCGGGCTTATATGAATGAGCTGACTTGTGCGGCTTGCCATGGTTATCGACTCAGTCCCCAGGCCTTGTCTGTCAAGGTTGGCGGCGAAGACGGCTTGCACATTGGTGAGATTTCAGACTTGTCCATTGCAGATCATTTGCTTCAGTTGGACAAGCTTAGCTTGACTGACAATGAAGCTACGATTGCGCGACCTATTCTCAAAGAAATTCATGACCGCCTGACCTTCCTTAATAACGTTGGCCTCAATTACCTGACCTTGTCTCGATCGGCTGGGACTCTATCAGGAGGTGAGAGCCAGCGGATTCGCTTGGCGACCCAGATTGGTTCTAACCTAAGCGGCGTCCTCTATATCCTGGACGAGCCCTCTATTGGCTTGCACCAGCGTGACAATGACCGCTTGATTGCCAGCCTCAAGAAGATGCGCGACCTGGGCAATACCCTCATTGTGGTTGAGCATGATGAGGACACCATGCGGGAAGCTGACTGGCTGATTGATGTGGGACCAGGAGCCGGTGTTTTCGGCGGTGAAATCGTCGCAGCTGGCACTCCTGCGCAAGTAGCTAAGAGCAAGAAATCTATCACAGGCCAATACTTGTCAGGTAAGCGCGAAATCCCAGTACCATTGGAACGCCGTGTAGGCAACGGTCGCTTTATTGAAGTGACAGGGGCTCAGGAAAATAACTTGCAGAATATCACGGCTAGATTCCCTTTGGGTAAATTCATCGCTGTGACAGGAGTTTCTGGGTCTGGTAAGTCAACGCTGGTCAACTCTATTCTCAAAAAAGCCATTGCCCAGAAACTCAACCGCAACTCTGCCAAGCCAGGTAAGTTCAAGAAAATCAGCGGCATTGAGCATGTGGATCGACTGATTGATATTGATCAAAGTCCGATTGGCCGGACACCGCGCTCTAATCCGGCTACTTATACTGGAGTCTTTGACGATATTCGCGATCTGTTTGCCAAGACCAATGAAGCCAAGATTCGCGGCTACAAGAAGGGCCGTTTCAGCTTTAATGTCAAGGGCGGCCGCTGTGAGGCCTGCTCGGGTGATGGGATTATCAAGATTGAAATGCACTTCCTGCCTGACGTCTATGTGGCCTGTGAGGTCTGCCACGGTACCCGCTATAATAGCGAGACTCTAGAGGTTCACTATAAGGAAAAGAATATCGCTCAGGTTCTGGACATGACTGTCAATGATGCGGTAGAGTTCTTCCAGCATATTCCCAAGATTGCCCGCAAACTCCAGACTATCAAGGACGTAGGGCTGGGCTATGTGACTCTGGGGCAGCCAGCCACTACCTTGTCAGGTGGTGAAGCTCAGCGAATGAAGCTGGCCAGCGAGCTTCACAAGCGCTCGACTGGTAAGTCTTTCTATATCTTGGATGAGCCGACAACGGGTCTGCATTCTGAAGACATTGCCAAGCTCCTTTATGTGTTATCACGCTTTGTGGACGATGGCAATACAGTACTCGTTATCGAGCACAATCTGGATGTTATCAAGACGGCTGACCATATCATCGACTTAGGACCGGAAGGCGGTGTAGGTGGCGGTACGATCATTGCGACGGGGACACCGGAAGAAGTTGCTGCTAATCCAGCCAGCTATACCGGCCAGTACTTGAAAGGCAAGCTGCATGTGAAATAATACATCAAATCCCTGTTTTTCTAGAAAAGAACAGGGATTTTTCGTGTCGGAGAATGCTGGTCAGATTTAAGTCTTGGATAGGACTTGTCAAAAAATGTCCTATTTGACTTGTTTTTTGATATAATAAGCTTAGTTATTTCATGGAGGTACCTCATGTTATCAAGAGTTGAAAAGTTTGA
The DNA here is from genome assembly GCF_963528215.1 of uncultured Streptococcus sp. Classification (GTDB taxonomy): domain Bacteria; phylum Bacillota; class Bacilli; order Lactobacillales; family Streptococcaceae; genus Streptococcus. The sequence continues at coordinate 122,374 of NZ_CAURVL010000001.1, read as the reverse complement.
AGCAGCATTGGCTCAGACAGAATGCGATGCTGTTTTAGTAACCAATCTGAAAAATATTTACTATCTGACTGGCTTCAGTGGGACAGAAGCGACAGTTTTTATCAGCAAGAATCGTCGGATTTTCCTGACGGATGCGCGCTATACGCTGATTGCCAAGGGAGTTGTCCAAGGTTTTGATATTGTCGAAACGCGCGACGCGATTGGGGAGATTGTCAAGATTATTGCGGATGACAAGCTGCAAAAAATCGGTTTTGAGGATGAAATTTCCTATGCCTACTTCAAGATGCTGGAAAATGTCTTCTCGGCCTACCAGCTGGTTCCCATGACGGGCTTTATTGAAAATCTGCGCATGATTAAAGATGAGCAAGAAATCGCGACCATTCGCAAGGCCTGTCAGATTTCGGACCAAGCCTTCCTAGATGTACTGGAATTTATCAAGCCTGGTGAGACGACTGAGCTAGCCGTTATGAACTTTTTAGATGCCCGTATGCGCCAGCTAGGTGCTTCAGGTGCCTCTTTTGACTTCATCATCGCTTCAGGCTACCGCTCTGCTATGCCTCATGGTGTGGCTAGTGACAAAGTCATTCAAAAAGGGGAAACCCTGACCATGGACTTTGGCTGCTACTATAATCACTATGTCAGCGATATGACGCGGACTGTTCATGTGGGGCAGGTGACGGATGAGGAGCGGGAGATTTATGATATTGTCCTGCGCAGCAATCAAGCCTTGATAGAAGCAGCCAAGGCTGGGCTTAGCCGAATTGATTTTGACCGGATTCCGCGGCAGATAATTAACGATGCTGGCTACGGTCCTTACTTTAGCCATGGGATTGGCCACGGTATCGGTCTGGACATCCATGAGATTCCTTACTTCGGCAAGTCAGAAGAGCCGATTGAGGCCGGCATGGTCCTGACTGATGAGCCGGGTATATATCTGGACGGCAAATACGGCGTCCGCATCGAAGATGATCTCCTCATCACCGAAACAGGCTGCGAAGTCCTAACTCTTGCGCCGAAAGAGTTGATTGTTATTTGAGAATTATCAGGCTTTATGATAGAATAAGTAGAAATATAATTTTAAAAAGAGGTAATATAGAATGATTGAAGCAAGTAAGCTGAAAGCTGGAATGACCTTCGAAACAGCTGATGGAAAACTCATCCGCGTTTTGGAAGCGAGCCACCACAAGCCAGGTAAGGGGAATACGATTATGCGCATGAAGCTGCGCGATGTTCGTACTGGCTCTACCTTTGATACCAGCTACCGTCCAGAAGAAAAATTTGAACAAGCCATTATTGAAACTGTTCCAGCTCAATACTTGTACCAAATGGATGACACTGCTTATTTCATGAATACTGAGACTTACGATCAATATGAAATTCCAGTGGTCAATGTAGAAGAAGAATTGAAATTCATCCTTGAAAACTCTGATGTGAAAATCCAATTCTACGGAACAGAAGTGATTGGTGTGACAGTACCAACAACAGTTGAATTGGTCGTGACTGATACTCAGCCTTCTATCAAGGGAGCTACTGTTACCGGATCTGGTAAGCCAGCGACGCTTGAGACAGGGCTTGTTGTCAACGTACCAGACTTCATTGAAGTTGGACAAAAATTAATCATCAATACTGCAGAAGGAACTTACGTTTCTCGCGCATAATATAGAAGAGGTAATAACTATGGCAGCTGAACAATTAGGTGAAATCGTCATTGCGCCACGTGTTTTGGAAAAAATCATTGCCATTGCAACGGCAAAGGTAGAAGGTGTTTATTCCTTCGCAAATAAGAGTATGTCAGACAGTCTTTCTATGCGCTCACTCGGTCGTGGAGTATCGCTCCATACAGATGAGACAGGTGATGTGACTGTAGACATCTATCTGTATTTGGAATACGGTGTCAGCGTTCCGACTGTTGCAGTAGCAATCCAGAAGGCTGTAAAAAGCGCTGTTTTTGATATGGCTGAGGTAGAGTTGTCTGCTGTCAATATCCATGTGGCAGGCATTGTTCCAGAAAAGGCACCAAAGCCAGATTTGAAAGATCTATTTGATGAGGACTTCCTCAATGACTGATATACTGTTGGAATCCAGAAGAGGTCTGCGCCAGCGGGCTTTTCAGGCCCTGATGAGCCTAGAGTATGAAGGGGATCTTGTGGAGGCTTGCAGATTTGCCTATTCGTATGATAAGGACGAAGAGGCTGACAAAGCGGCGGAAGCTGATATTCCAGCCTTCTTGCTCAATCTGGTCTCTGGTGTGATCCAGTCCAAGGACGATTTGGACAAGAAAATTGCCCAGCACCTCAAAAAGGGCTGGACAGTGGATCGTCTGACGCTAGTAGAGAAAAATATTCTGCGTCTGGGGATCTTTGAAATTACAGAGTTTGACACTCCACAGCTGGTAGCAGTCAACGAAGCCATTGAGCTTTCCAAGCAATTCTCTGACGAAAAGTCCAGTAAGTTCATCAATGGGATTTTGAGTCAATTTATCGTTGAATAAAATGAAGGTCGAGACAAGTGTCTTGACTTTTTTGCTCGTCAAATGTCGTTTGAATCGCAAATAGCTTATCGAATCATCAAAATCCACACAGAGAGCATGAAGTATCTGAGTGAAAAAACTCTTCTTGAAAGCCTTTACAAGTTCAAAAAGAATCGGTATAATAAATACAGAAAACGTTTGCATAGATGTTCTCTATAAGAAAAAATAAAGGAGTTTTCTGTTTATGAAAAATAACTATCACCTACAGTCTCGGATGGGCGAGAAGCGTCATTATTTCAGCATCCGTCGCTTAAAAGTAGGAGTGGCCTCTGTTGTCATTGCCTCAGGTTTCCTACTTGGAAATGCCCGATTAGTCCAAGCGGATGAAGCGAGTACAACTACCAGCCCTGCAACAGAAGCAGTCTCTGATGCAAATGCAGCAGCCCAACCTACGTCAGCAGGTGAAGAAAAAACTGGAGAGGCAGATAGTTCAGGAGTGGGTGCTTCAGAGCAGGCTGCTCCAACTGGTGTGCTAGCCAATCAAGCTCCAGCTAGTGCAGGTTCAGAAGCAGCTGGTCAAGAAGCTGCAAATCCAAGTGAAAAAGACAAGCAAGAACCAATTAGTCAGCCGCAAGCTTCGGCGAAAGATGCTATCGAAGAAGGCAATATTCGCTTTCATTTCAAAACCTTGCCGTCACAAAATCTAGAGAGCTTGGGTCTGTGGACTTGGGATGATGTTGAGACGCCTTCTAGCCAAAAGGGAGCTTGGCCAACCGGAGCGACTAGCTTTGCGACTGCCAAAGAAGATGACTACGGCTATTATCTTGATGTTAAAATGGCTGAGAAAAGAAGCAAAATCAGCCTTCTAATCAATAATACCGCAGGGCAAAATATTACCGGTGACAAGACAGTTGAGCTGCTCAGTCCTCAGATGAATGAGGTTTGGTTTGACACAGACTATCAACCTCATACCTACGAGCCTTTGAAAAAAGGGATGGTACGGATCAACTACTATCGTACAGATGGCCAGTATGATAAGAAGTCGCTCTGGCTCTGGGGAGATGTCCAAAATCCAAGCAAGAATTGGCCTGACGGAGTGGATTTTGAAAAGACTGGGAAATATGGTCGCTATGTAGATGTCCCTTTGAAAGATGCTGCTAAGATGATTGGCTTTTTGCTTCTAGACGAAAGCAAATCAGGAGATGATGTGAAGATTCAAAATCAGGATTATAATTTCGCTAATTTGGAGAAAAACAGCCAAATTTTCTTGCGTGATGCGGATCCGACAGTTTATACCAACCCTTACTTTGTCAACGATATTCGTATGACGGGAGCCCAGCATGTAGGATTGACCGAGATTGAAGCCAGCTTTTCTACCTTAGAAAATGCTAAAAAAGAGGACATTTTAAAGAACTTAAAGATTACGGACAAAGATGGCAATGAAGTCGCTGTTAAAGATGTGGTTCTGGATCCTAAGACCAAAAGTGCCAAATTCATCGGTGATTTTAACCAAGCTCAGTCACCTTATCTTATCAAATATGGCAATGACCAATTCAAAACCAGCATGAACTGGCAGCTGAAGGATAGTATTTATAAGTATGATGGTGATTTGGGAGCGCGTGTTTCTCAAGCGGGCAAACAAGTGGACCTAACTTTCTGGTCACCAAGTGCGGACCAAGTCGATTTGGTGGTCTATGACAAGGAAGATCAGAATAAGGTCATTGGACGCCTGGCTATGCAGAAGGGTGAGTCGGGTACATGGACCAGTAGCCTGACGTCTGAGAGCGGTCTAGGAATTTCAGACTATCGAGGGTATTTCTATCATTATGAAATTACTCGTGGCGGCAAAAAAGTTCTTGTGCTGGATCCCTATGCCAAGTCTTTAGCCGCTTGGAACAGTGAAGATGCGGACAAGGGGGATGCCTACAAGATTGCCAAGGCAGCCTTTGTAGATCCAAGTGAATATGGACCGAAAGACTTAACCTATGCTACTATACCGAACTTTAAGAAGCGGGAAGATGCCTTGATTTATGAGGCGCACGTTCGTGATTTTACTTCAGATCCAGCTATTTCAAAAGATTTGAAATCTCAATTTGGAACTTTCTCAGCTTTCATTGAGAAATTAGATTATTTGAAAGACTTGGGAGTGACCCACGTTCAGCTCTTGCCAGTTCTAAGTTATTACTTTGTAAATGAGCTGAAAAATGCTGAGCGCATGGACAAGTATGCTTCTAGCAACAGCAACTATAACTGGGGCTATGATCCGCAAAACTACTTCTCGCTGACAGGTATGTACTCCAGCGCGCCGACAGATCCAGCCAAGCGCATTGAGGAATTCAAAAACCTTGTCAACGAAATTCATAAGCGTGGAATGGGCGTTATCCTGGATGTGGTCTATAATCATACGGCTAAGACCTCTATCTTTGAAGACTTGGAGCCCAATTACTACCACTTTATGGATGCGGATGGGACACCGAGATCCAGCTTTGGCGGCGGCCGCTTGGGTACTACTCACTATATGAGCAGACGGGTCTTAGTGGATTCGATCAAGTACCTGACAGAGCAGTACAAGGTAGATGGTTTCCGCTTTGATATGATGGGGGATCACGATGCTGAGTCCATCCAAAAAGCCTTTGAAGAAGCCAAGAAGCTCAACCCAAATCTCATTATGCTAGGTGAGGGCTGGAAGACTTATGCAGGTGATGAAAATAAAGCTGTCCAGCCTGCTGACCAATCTTGGATGAAGTTGACAGACACAGTAGCGGTCTTCTCAGATGATATTCGGAATACCTTGAAATCGGGGTATCCAAATGAGGGAACACCAGCCTTTATCACTGGTGGCAAGCGTAGTGTGGAAAATGTCTTCAAAAACATCAAGGCGCAGCCAACCAATTTTGAGGCGGACAGTCCAGGGGATGTAATCCAATACATCGCAGCCCATGATAATCTGACACTCTTTGATATCATTGCCCAGTCGATCAAGAAAGATCCGGCAGTGGTAGCCAACTATCAAGAGATTCATCGCCGCCTGCGTCTGGGAAATCTGATGATTCTGACTTCGCAAGGGACACCATTTATCCACTCTGGTCAAGAGTACGGCCGGACCAAGCAATTCCGTGATCCTGCCTATAAATATCCGGTCTCTGAAGACAAGGTTCCTAATAAAGCGCATTTGTTGACCAATGAGGACGGCACGCCCTTTGACTATCCTTATTTCATTCATGATTCTTATGATTCGAGCGACGCGGTCAACCATTTTGACTGGACCAAGGCGACTGATTCGGAGAAGTTCCCTGAAAATGCCAAGAGTCGGGCCTATATGAAAGGCTTGATTGCCTTGCGGAAATCAACGGATGCCTTTACCCGCAGCTCCAAAGATGAAGTGGAGCAAAATGTGACCCTCATTACCCAGCCTGGCAAAGATGGTATTGAGAAAGAAGACCTTGTTATCGGTTACCAAGTGGTTGCGTCAAATGGCGATATTTATGCAATCTTTGTCAATGCGGACACCAAGGAGCGACAATTCAACTTTGGTGAAGCCTATAAGCATCTAGCAGGTGCAGAGGTTGTGGTAGATGGCAATACGGCAGGAGTGACGGTCATTGCTGATCCAGCAGGTGTCACCAGAAACAGCAATGGTTTAGCCCTAGCTCCGTTGACAGCGACTATTTTGCGACTTCGAAAAGCGAACCCCGCTCAGGAAGAAAAATCCCAAGATCCAGCAGCTCAAGAAGAGCAGCTGTCTGCCTCTTCTGTAGCCAACGCTCAGCCTCAAGCTTTATCCTTGGATGGGCAAAAAACTCAGGATTTAGCAGTACAAGAATCGACCAGCCAAACAGAAAAAGCCTTGCCAAAAACTGGAACAAGCACCTCCCTGCTGGCACTTTTAGGTGGCTTCCTTGCTTTCCTGGCCGGTCTGTTAAGCTTTAGAAAGAAACAGTAAGGAGTTCTGCTTTTTATCTGATACACCTCAAATCACATCAGATTCGATGTTTCTCCGGAGCTTTTGGAGGCTGTAGATAAAAGGGATAGATAAAAAATTTAGATAGCAAAAACGCATAGAATCAATACTTTTATGATTTTATGCGTTTTTTAATGCAGAGTGTCATCATAAATGGATTCAAATTTTTATTTTCTGCTCAACTTTGTCAGCGGTTAAGTCCTTTAGTTTCAAGTCAACAAAGGAAAAAATTGAATTAAACGACCATTCCCTTACTCAGTCTTGTGTATACAGAGTGTGTGCTGACATTGGGCACAGTTTTTCTCGTTGGTTGGGTGGTGCCGGTTTCGGATCTCGTATGGGTAGATGCCCATATATTTTTTGAAGAGGGAGGAAAAGCGGCTGTGTGACTGGTAGCCAACGGTGAGAGCGACATCCTTGATACTGAGATGGGGCGTTTCCAAAAGCTGCTCGGCCATACTCATACGCCGGCGCTGGGTGTACTCAGTGATGGTCATATTGTATTTTAGTTTAAAAGCATTTTTCAGCTTTGTCTTGCTCATCATGGCAATTTTGGCCAATAGGTCTTGCGGGATATTGGATGCATAATGGTCATCAATATAGCTGCTGACATTACCGAGAGCCAAATCGTCTGCAGCATTCAGAGGGCTTGATGTCTGATGGTTGTAGTACTCATTGATAATGACACTGAGCCATTCCTTGGCCTTAATCTCATAGAAAAGTTCACTTCCGATAGAGTTGACATGGTAATGCAAGAGCTCGTCTGCGATTTTTTCCAGCTTTCCAGCATTGAACTTGTGAGATTCTGTGAAAATATCACTGATTTCCCTTAGGTCTAGCTGGTACTGGGTCATCAGGTAGTCTTCAATCATCTGACGTTTAAAGTCAATTTCCACCGTTTGAAAAGGAGTTTGGCCATTTAGCAAGAAGCGGACAGACTGCTTTTGATTGAGAATGATAAAGCTAGATTTGCTGCGCAGAGCTTTGTAGGGAGACAAGCACTCTCCATGGGCAGCTTTCATATAGGAGGAAAAGGCTAAGAAATCTGGGAATTCCTTCAAATCCATGGTGAAAAAAGTGTCTCTTTTGATAAAGGAATCATGAATGTTGATGCGGAAATAGTCTGTTTCGTAATTCCAGTAAAATCCTTCCATCTCTTCCTTATCAACAAAGTAGGTCTTGCCGTGGGAGGAGAAACGCTGGCAGTTTTCTAGTAGAGTGTAGTTGCTATACGATAAAACGCTCTCAAAATCTTTGCTCATCAAATGTCCTTCCTTGCCACGATTAGCCAAATACTACAATTCGTCATAAAATTTAATATTGATTGTTGTTCATTTTTAAGAATGGTAAAATATTAGTAGTAATTTCAGTATATATGATTGACTTTGTTTTGACAAGTAGGAGAAGGTGATTTCGATGTTTTCAGTGTATAAGAAACTATTTTTTTACATTCCAGAGCGGAAAGGTCTGGCTTATCTTGCTATCATTTGTTCGACCTTGTCTTCTGTGCTGATGGTGGGATCGCTTTATGTACTTTATCAGTTTTTGGAGAAGGTTATTCGTTTTCAAGAGATCGAAGCTAGCCTTCCGACAGCCGTTACGATAGTGTCTATGATGTTGGTCGCTTCGTTCCTATATACAGGATCAGGCCTTCTTGCTCACGTGGTGGCTTTTCGTTTAGAGACCAATCTGCGCAAGCGGGGCATTGATGGCCTCATGGATTCTAACTTTTCCTTTTTTGACCAATCCAGCTCGGGAAAAACTCGTAAGATTATTGATGATAATGCAGCGGAGACGCATACGATTGTTGCTCATCTCATACCTGATAATGTCGGAGTGGTGGTGACGCCTTTGATGATTATCGGTCTGAGTTTTGCGGTACATCAGCTGCTGGGTTTGCTGCTACTTGTTTTGATTGCTATTGGAGCTTGGCTGGTCAAGGGCATGATTGGGGAGGAGGAGCTCATGCAGCTTTATTCGGAGAAGCTGGAGAATCTGAACAGCGCCACTGTCGAATACGTTCGTGGTATGCAGGTGATTAAGATTTTCAAGACTTCAGTTGACTCTTTTAAAGCTTTGTCCCAAGCTATCCGAGAGTATTCAGACACGGCGTTAGATTATTCTTTTACCTGCCGTCAGGCATACGTCAGCTTTCAGGTGCTCTTTGCTTCTTATATTTTATTTCTTATTACGGGTTTTGTCTTTTTTCTGCCTGCTAGTCAGCATCTCAGTCTGCTACCTGCTTTTCTATTTCTCTTTTCAGTCATTGGTCTGCTGTTTACTTGCTTTATGCGAGTCATGTATCTGGGCATGTACCAGTACAAGGCCATCCAGGTGATTGATAAAATCGAGCATCTTTATACTGAGATGACCGATAGCAAGGTTTATCAGGGACAGGAGAGCCAATTGCTGGATTCCAGTGTGGAGTTCAAAGAGGTATCCTTTGGCTATGAGGAAGACCAGTTAATTTTGGAGAAACTATCTTTTCATTTGGAGTCAAATAAGGTCTATGCTTTGGTGGGAGCCAGCGGTAGCGGTAAGTCAACGATTGCTAAGCTCATTGCCGGTTTTTATAAGCCTTCTAACGGCCAGATTCTGCTGGGGCACAAGCCTCTAGAGTCCTACAGTCAGGAAGCGGCCATGCAGCAGATTGCCTTTGTGTTTCAGCAGTCTAAGCTTTTTAAGAAGTCTATTTTTGATAATGTCAAGCTAGGTAATCCTGCAGCCAGCAATCAGGAAGTCATGCGGGCTCTGGAATTGGCCTGCTGCCAAGATATTCTGGATAAATTTTCTGAGCGGGAGCAGACCGTTATCGGCTCCAAAGGCGTCCATTTATCGGGTGGCGAAATGCAGCGGCTGGCTATTGCTCGAGCCATTCTCAAGGATGCTCAGCTGATTATTTTGGATGAGGCATCGGCCTCTACAGATGTCAATAATGAATACCAGATTCAGCAGGCCTTTGCGCATCTAATAGAGCATAAGACGGTCATCATCATTGCTCATCGTCTGAGCTCTATCAAGGGAGTGGACGAAATTTTAGTCATTGAGAAGGGCAAGATTATCGAGCGGGGTAAGGATGAGGAACTCTCTGTCAAGGGCAGTCTCTATCAGCATCTGAAAGAACTCTACGCCAGCGCTGACGAATGGAGGGTCTCTTGATGGAAAAATTGCAAAATTTATTTTCCCTAACACCGACCGGTGCCAAGCACCTTTTCAGGGCTTGTCTGGTTTCCTTTTTTGGCTTTTGTGCTCAAATGCTGCCAATGTTCTTCTTTATGTTTTACTTGCAGGGAGTTTTGACTGGGCGGCTGGCCTCACCATGGATCTTCTTGCAGGGAGGTTTAGTGATTGTCTTGGTCCTTTATAGTATTATCTATCTGGATTACAATGCCACCTATACCACGACCTACAAGGAAAGCGCCAATATTCGGACAGATATTGCGGAAAGTCTGCAAAGTCTGCCCTTATCCTACTTTTCCAGTCATGATCTGTCCGATCTGTCTCAGACTATCATGAGTGATGTAGAGCGACTGGAACACGCCCTGAGTCATGCGATTTCCAAAACAATTGGTTTTGTCTTCTTCTTTGTCCTAGCTAGCTTGATGATGCTTCTAGGCAATCCAATAATGGGGCTTTGCATCATTCTTCCACTGCTCTTGATTGCGGCTATGATTTGGTTATCTAAGGAGCTGCCCAAGCGGGCTTCGGGCCGTTACTGGCAGCAGCTGCGGGACAATTCAGAGAGTTTTCAGGAGGCGATTGAGCTACAGGAGGAGATTAAGGCTTACAATCTTGGTCCATCGCTGAGCCAAAAACTTTACAGGCAGATGGAAGAGAGTGAGCGTATCCACCTAAAGACAGAGATTCTGCAAGGTCTGCCAATCTTAGCAGCTGGAGTAGGGTTGCGCCTGACCTTGGGGTTGGTCGTCTTGGTTGGTTCTTATCTTTTAGCGCAAGGCTGGATTCCATTACTTTATTTTCTGGGCTACCTTCTGGCTACTATTAAGATTATTGATGGTATGGAAGGTCTCTATATGAATGTGGCAGAGATTCTCTATATTGACTCCGCTGTTAAGCGGATCAAGGAGCTGCATACAGCATCCAAGCAGGCAGGAAGAGAGCAGGAACTTAAGAACTTTGATATCGAGCTAGTAGATGTTGGCTTTGCCTACAAGCCGGATCAGCCTGTTCTACAAAAGGTCAGCTTCACTGCCAAGCAAAATGAAATCACGGCCTTGGTTGGGCCGTCTGGCTGCGGAAAAACCAGTTTGCTACGGCTCATCTCCCGACTCTATGATTACCAAGAAGGGCATATTTATATCGATGGTCAGGAGCTACAGGATATCAGCACCCAATCGCTCTTTGATTCGATCTCAATTGTCTTTCAGGATGTTATTCTTTTCGATGCTTCTATCTTGGAGAATATCCGCCTTGGTCGGCCAACAGCTACGGATGAGGAGGTCAAAGAAGCCGCTTGCATGGCCAACTGTCAGGGCTTTATCAAGCAGCTGCCGCAAGGTTATGACAGTCTGATTGGCGAAAATGGAGCCAAGCTATCAGGCGGAGAGCGCCAGCGGATTTCGATTGCGCGTGCTTTGCTCAAGCAAGCGCCTATTGTGATTTTGGATGAAATCACCTCATCACTCGATATTGAAAACGAAAAATTAATTCAAGAAAGTCTCAGTCTTCTGTTGAAAGACAAGACGGTCATCATCATCTCCCATCGCCTCAAGTCTGTCGAGAATGCGGATAAGATTGTCGTTTTAAAAGACGGTCAGGTGGATGGCATTGGCCGTCATGATGAACTGCTGCAGGTCTCCAGTGTATACCAAGAGCTGGTAGAAACGGCGCAGTTGATTGAGAACTTTAAGTACAAGCACGCTTTTTAATGAAACACGGAGGTTTTCCTAATGAAACAAGCATCTTTTTCTGTAAAGGATCTGGTCAATGCTGGTCTCTTTTCCTTGCTCATTGTTATCGTGAGCTTTGTATCTGGTATGATTGGTTTTTTACCAATTACTATGCCGATTGTTCCCTTTTTCGGTGCCCTGATGTCCGGTCCGCTTTTCATGCTTTACAGTACCAAGATTCGTCGTTTTGGCATGGTACTGGTCATGGGGTTGGTGTCGGCTCTAGTCTTTGTAGCAACGGGGCACACGATTTTGATTGTGCTGGGAACGGTCCTAGCTGCTCTCTTAGGTGAGTACATCCTGAAGCGCGGTAACTATCGCAGTATCAAGCATGCCCGTTGGGCCTATGTTGCCTATAGTCTTTCTTCCTGTGCTAATCTCCTACCCATCTATTTAACGCGAGATGCCTACATGCAAAAGGTTATCGATCAAGGCTATGGCAAGGAATTTGCAGAGCAGATGTTCAGTGTCTTGCCAGATTGGTCATTCTTTCCGGTTTTGCTCTTAGGTGCCTTGGGTGCTTATCTGGGCTGCACAATTGGCATCAAGATGCTGAAAAAGCATTTCAGTCAATCTGGAATGGCATAGGGTGCGCCGATGAATCTGGATTTTAGAAGCAAAATAGCCATGACAGTGGTGATTTCCTATATCTTGCTGCTGGGAAATCTGCATCATCATTACTTTCCAGTAGTTGTCTTTCTATCTGCTTTGCCTTATCTCTTGCTCTTGCTGGAGAGAAAGTATGTGGAAGCTCTCAAAGGTTTGGTCTTGCTAGGGATTGCTATCCTGATGCAGCTCTTTCTGTTGCACCGGCTGTCTTCTTCAGTTTTAGAAGCTATTTTTCTCTTTATGAGCATGGTGGTCTTGCGGATGGCGCCGGGAGTGATGATGGGGCGCTATAGTCTTTTGACTACCTCTATGAGTGATTTGGTGGCGTCCTTGCAAAGGATGCAGCTGTCTGATAGTCTGATTATTCCGATTTCGGTTATGTTTCGTTTCTTCTACACTGTCAAGGAAGACTATCATCAGGTCAAGGATGCCATGTATCTACATGGATTGACCGGCAAAACCTTTTTCAGCCAGCCAGTCCGAATGATAGAATACCGCTATGTTCCCCTCCTTATGTGTCTGACACGGACGGCAGATGATGTGGCCATTTCAGCCATGACGCGAGGTTTGATTGTTGGCGGTCAGCGTTCTAGCCTGTCCCAGACTAAGCTGCACATACAGGATTATCTATGTCTGAGTCTGATGTTGGCAGTTTTAGCCTTAGATATTTGGAGTCGCTATGCTTGAGTTTAAAGAGTTTACTATTTCTTATGACGGACCAATTTTGGAGGAGGTCAATCTGCGGTTTGAGCCAGGGCAGATAACGGTAATCAGCGGAGCTTCTGGCAGTGGTAAGAGCAGCTTGCTCAAGGCAATCAATGGCATTATTCCGCATTTTCAGCCAGCAGAGCTAATGGGCAGTCTGATTTACAAGGGACAGGAGTTGCAGGAGTTGGATTTGGCTCAGCGCAGCCGTTTCATTTCGACCGTTTTTCAGAATCCCAAGACCCAGTTTTATGCGACCAACTCGACCGATGAGATGGCCTTTGCCTTGGAAAATCGTAATCTGCCGCGCGAGGAAATCTTGGAGCGGATTGATTATTATACGGAACTGTTAGGGATGAAACAGTTACTGGATCGAGATATTTTCACGCTGTCAGGCGGAGAGAAACAGCTCTTAGCCATTACCAGCGTAGCCTGTATGGACAATGCTATCTATATGTTTGATGAGCCGTCCTCCTCTCTGGATCGCGATGCTATTGAGAGACTGAAGGAAGTCCTGCTTAAGCTTAAGTCTCTGGGCAAGACTATTATTATCGCTGAGCATCGGTTATATTACCTGCGGGAGATAATGGATCAGTTTGTTTTGCTAGAGGGGAATCGGGCAACAAGCTACCTGCCAGAGGAGCTGGATGCTGCTTTTATTGACCAGCATCGGCTGCGCAGTCTGAGCAGGATTGAAAAAGCAGACTTGCAAGCATTGGACTATCAGGTCAAACAGATGACAGATAAGAATTTTGACTCGAATCAGGCACTAGTGGCTCAAGACTATCTTTACAGTTATGGCCGAAAGCAGATTTTTGATATGAATCTTTCTCTAAATCAGGGGATTCACTTTATCATCGGGCAAAACGGGGTGGGCAAGAGTACCTTTCTACGCTCGCTTTGTGGTTTAATCAAGTCTTTCAAGGGGCAGACCTTCTTTCATGGGCAGGTTGTCAAGCCTAGCTATGATTGGATTGGTATGGTCATGCAAGATGTCAACTACCAGCTCTTCACTGAGTCGGTCTGGTCGGAAATTTCTATAGTCAGCGATGATGCTACTGCTAAGCAAGCGGCCTTGGCTCAGGCCGGGGTATTGGATAAGAAAGACCGCCATCCTCAGAGTTTGTCGGGTGGTGAAAAGCAACGGCTTCTCTTTGCGATGGCCAAGGTTTCAGATAAGCCTATTGTCATCTTAGATGAGCCAACCAGTGGCCTCTGTCGCCCTCAGATGGATCAGATGATCAAGGACCTACATCAGATGGCCCAAGCAGGCAAACTAGTCATTTTGGTGACACACGACTATGAGCTGATTCATAATTGTGGCGGCCATATTGTCGAATTTGTCAGGACGGTGGGACAGAACTAAACATTGAATATTTGTAGCTTCGTAATCCTTGTTTCTAGGCTCAGATCTAAAAGGTCTTCCATAGCTTTTAAATAGTCCTAGCCTCACGAAGATGATTGAAGTATTAGCTGTGATAATCAAGGATAGATGTTTGATATAATAAAAAAAGCCGATCAGGCTTTTTTTATATCTGTGTTAAACACTCTTACCAGGTAAGAGACTGACTGGCAGGAAATAGCCAGTTGTTTGGACTTCTTGGCCAGCAATTTTTTTGAGGAGCAGGTCTACAGAGAGACGGGCGATATCTTTCAGTGGCTGCTTGATAGTTGCTAGCTGCGGGTAGTAGTTCTCTACAAAGTAGGTGCCGTCGTAGCCAATGATTTTCAAATCTTCAGGAATCTGGATGTCTAGCTCCTGAGCGACTTTCATAATTAAGATGGCTGTCAAATCATCTGAAGCAAAAATAGCATCGGGCTTAGTTTGACTGAGGATTTGCTTGATTTCCATTTCCTTTCGGACGGGAGAAAAATCACTGGAAACATTGATAATCGGTGCGTCCGGCAGGACGGAAGCGAAGCCAGCGTGGCGCAGGCCAGTTGGTGAGTTGGAATTGTCATTGCCAGTAATCATGATGATGTTTTGCGCTCCGGACTTGACTAAGGTCTGAGCTGCCAGCACTCCGCCTCCGTAGTTGTCTGAGGAGACGACAGGGATATCCGGAGAAAGATTGCGGTCAAAGGCAATGATTGGAGCAGTTACGCGATTGTAGTCCTCAATGCCTAGATTGTGGCTGCCAGAAATGATGCCGTCCACCTGATTGGCTTCCAGCATCTCAAGGTATTCACGCTCCTTGTCTGAATCATGCTCACTATTGCAGATGATGGTTTTATAGCCCTGTTTAAAGAGCTCATGCTCCAGCTTACCAATTAATTCTGCGTAAAAGACATTGCTGATATTAGGAAAAATGAGTCCAATTAGCTTGGCTGATTTTCCTTGGAGGCTACGCGCCAGATTGTTAGGCTTGTAAGCCAACTCTCGCATGGCTGCCTCAACCTTGGAAATCGTTTTGTCGGATAAGTAGCCTTTTCTGTTGATGACGCGGGAAACAGTTGTGGGGCTGACTCCTGCTAGTTTTGCTACATCAGTTAGCTTTGCGACCATAATCTAATTCATAGTAAGTACCGGTTGGATTGCCTTTGGTAATGGCAATGCCTGTCTGGTCTTCTCTCGGGAAGACACGACCGGAAAATACTTTCTCTCCTTTATTGATGAAAATTTCAAAAATCGATTTATCGATGAAGATAGTAGCACTTGTGGCTTCTTTGTCAATATTGCAGCTTCGGCTGGTTCCAAAGTCCAGAGCAAATGGTTCACCCGCTTGACTGCGGTCAACGGTCACTTGACCTGACTTGAGGTCGAAGTTGATGCAAAGTCCCTTGCCATCCTTGTCCGCAAAGAGGATGATTTCGTGTTCGGTATCCGCAGCGAGATTCAACTCTAGTTCGTAGCTGTTCTTGCTTTCTGCTAAAGCAGTGAAAGGCTGTTCCTCTGTTCGCAAGTCCTTGATAGCAGGCACTGGGTATTGATAGAGTTTTCCGTCTTTCAGACTTAATTCCTTGACGAGAGAGAAGGCACCTTGATGGTCGAAGCGGTCAGATGGGTATTCCACATCGGGCAAACCAAGCCAGCTGACAGCGAGTGCACGACCGTCAGGCGCGTTAAAAGCTTGGGTCGCGTAGCAGTCGAAGCCATAGTCCAGATTTTGGATAGGGCTAGGATTAATCAAAGTAGCGTTATTTGTGTCAAACGATTGACCTATTTTATACATGTTTGGATAAATGTTGCCATAATCTAGTACATCCTTAGACAAGCCTTGAGGGCAATAGAGCAGGATTGGCTGGTCGTTGATAAAGACTAGATTAGGACACTCCATCATATAGGCTGTCTTGTCATTGGCGAAGTCCAAATCGCCAACGACTTCCCAGTTGGTATAGTCATTATCAACAGCCTTGTAAAGCTTGACATAGCCTTGTTTGTCTAGATTTTGCCCACCAACAATGGCATAGAACTGCCCTTTGTAATTGAAAATCTGGGGATCGCGGAAGTGGTCAGTCGCTTCAGCAGGTTGTTCAATCAAGACCTTGTCAATTTTTTCGAGCTTGCCTGATTTATCTAACAAGGCACCGATTTGATAAGGATGACGTACCCAGTTCTCATCACGAACATTACCAGTATAGAAGAGAAAGAGCTTGTCGTCAAACTGCATGGCAGAGCCAGAGTAGGCACCGTGGCTGTCCAGAGGAGTATCTGGCAGCACCCGAAGACCAGTTTCCGTGAAGTGGACTAGGTCGTCACTTTCCATCTGGACCCAGCACTTGAGACCGTGAGCTGCTCCGAAAGGAAAGTTTTGGTAGAAAACCACCCACTTGCCGTCAAAATAAGAAAAGCCATTGGGATCATTGAGCAGACCCGTCTGAGGCTCCACATGGTAGTTAGCCCGCCAAGGAGATTTAGCGATGTTTTCTTTGATCTGTTGTAGCTCTTCCTGAGTCCAGTCTTCATAGCGTTTGTAGCGTTTTTCAGTAGTCCAAGCCAATCTTTTGTCCTCCGAATCATATTATTTCTTATTACTATAGTAAACGTTTTCCGACGAAAAATCAACATTTAACAGTAAAAAAATATTTTTTCTGCAAAACGCTTGACATATTTTTGAATCATGGTAAAATAATATTCGTAAAGGCGATAAAATCGCTTTCAAAAGTTAAAAATATTTATAAGGAGATTTTTGCAAATGAATAATACTGAAATTGCAAAAAAAGTCATCGAAGCCCTTGGCGGACGCGAGAATGTCAACAGTGTGGCTCACTGTGCGACTCGCTTGCGCGTGATGGTTAAAGATGAAAGTAAAATCGACAAAAATACTGTCGAAAATCTGGAAAAAGTGCAGGGTGCCTTCTTTAACTCCGGCCAGTACCAGATTATCTTTGGTACCGGTACGGTTAATAAAATCTATGACGAAGTTGTAGCCTTAGGATTGCCAACTTCATCAAAAGATGACATGAAAGCAGAAGCTGCTAAGCAAGGGAATTGGTTCCAACGCGCCATCCGTACATTTGGTGACGTATTTGTACCAATCATTCCAGTTATCGTAGCAACAGGTCTCTTCATGGGTGTGCGTGGACTCTTGAACGCTCTTGGGATGACACTTCCAGATGATGTGAAGACCTATACAGAAATCCTTACGGATACAGCCTTCATTATCTTGCCAGGTTTGGTTGTTTGGTCAACCTTCCGTGTATTTGGTGGAAATCCAGCTGTTGGTATCGTCCTTGGTATGATGCTGGTGTCTGGCTCGCTTCCAAATGCTTGGGCAGTAGCATCAGGTGGCGAAGTGACTGCCATGAAATTCTTTGGCTTCATCCCAGTTGTTGGTTTGCAAGGTTCTGTTCTTCCAGCCTTCATTATCGGGGTTGTTGGAGCTAAGTTTGAAAAAGCTCTCCGCAAGGTTGTGCCAGATGTCTTGGATCTATTGGTGACACCATTCGTTACACTTTTGGTAATGTCTATCCTTGGACTTTTCGTCATCGGACCAGTATTCCACGTTGTTGAAAACTACATTTTGTTTGGAACAAAAGCAATCCTTGCTTTACCGTTTGGTTTAGGTGGTTTGGTGATTGGTGGAGTTCACCAATTGATTGTCGTATCAGGTGTTCACCATATCTTCAACTTGCTTGAAATTCAGTTACTCGCTACTGATAAGGTGAATCCATTTAATGCGATTATCACTGCTGCTATGACAGCCCAAGGTGCAGCGACTGTAGCTGTTGCGTTCAAAACGAAAAATCCTAAGTTAAAAGCCCTTGCTTTCCCAGCTGCTCTTTCTGCCTTCCTTGGTATTACAGAGCCAGCTATCTTCGGGGTTAACTTGCGTTACCGCAAACCCTTCTTCCTTTCATTGATTGCTGGTGCAATTGGTGGTGGCTTGGCATCTCTCCTTGGACTTGCTGGTACTGGTAATGGTATCACTATCATTCCAGGTACAATGCTTTATATCGGTAATGGACAACTCTTCCAATATCTCTTCATGGTAGCTGTATCATTTGCTCTTGGATTTGCATTGACTTATATGTTTGGTTTTGAAGATGAGAAAGATGAGTGGCAAGATAAAATGACAGATGTTTTATCAAAAGCTTCAATCCCTAGCGTTGCTTTGAGAGTTGCTCTTGATAAAAAAGATGAAAAAGCTGAAACTGAAACACAGGTCGAAGAAGAAACAACTGGTAATGTGCCAGCTGCCCTCCAAGACGAAACAATTATTTCTCCAATTGTTGGTCAGGCAGTAGCTTTGAGCGATGTTGATGATCCTGTTTTCTCTAGCGGAGCGATGGGACGAGGAATTGCTATCAAACCTAGCGAAGGTGTGGTTTATGCTCCGGCTGATGCAGAAGTTACGATTGCATTCGCGACTGGCCATGCTTATGGTTTGAAGACAGCCAATGGTGCTGAAATTCTGATTCACGTCGGAATCGACACAGTATCTATGGGCGGCGAAGGCTTTGACCAAAAGGTTGCTCAAGGTGACAAGGTCAAAGCTGGCGATGTTCTGGGAACATTTGAAGCTGAGAAAATTGCAGCCGCTGGTCTGGATGATACGACTATGGTCATCGTTACAAACACAGCTGACTACGCTTCTGTGACTCCAGTAGCAGAAGGAGCTCTTGCTAAAGGCGACGCAGTTATCGAAGTGAAAGCCTAATGGAATTTAGAAAACGAACAAATCAGCTTTTGTTCGTTTTTTATGTCATAAGTACAGTCTTGTTGAAAAAGATTTAAAAAGACTATTTTTGGCAAGAAGTCTGCAAGAGATATGCTATAATGAATAGAGTAAAAATCAAATGTTAAAAGAGGATTTATAATGACAAAATTGTATGGAAGTTTGGAAGCGGGCGGCACTAAGTTTGTCTGTGCTGTAGGCGATGAACGGTTTGAAGTTGTTGAAAAGACACAGTTTCCAACGACCACGCCTATTGAAACGCTAGACAAGACGATTGAGTTCTTTTCTCGTTTTGACAATCTAGCTGGTCTAGCTGTTGGATCTTTCGGGCCGATTGATATTGATCCCAACTCAAAGACTTACGGCTTTATTACGACTACTCCTAAGCCGCACTGGGCTAATGTGGACATTGTTGGCGCTCTGCGCCGTGCTCTCAATGTGCCTATTTACTTTACGACGGATGTCAATAGCTCAGCTTACGGTGAAGTGGTAGCCCGCAACAATGCTGGCGGTCGTATTGAAAATCTGGTTTATTATACGATTGGGACAGGAATCGGTGCTGGTGCTATCCAGCGAGGTGAGTTTGTCGGCGGAACAGGTCATCCGGAAATGGGGCATTATTATGTAGCTAAGCACCCTATGGATGCGGAAAAAGAGTTCAATGGTGTTTGTCCTTTCCACAATGGCTGTTTGGAAGGATTGGCGGCTGGACCAAGCTTAGAGGCGCGGACCGGAGTTCGTGGGGAAAATATTAAACTCAATAGTTCTGTCTGGGATATTCAAGCTTACTATATCGCTCAGGCGGCTATTCAGGCGACAGTGACTTTCCGTCCAGATGTCATCGTCTTTGGTGGCGGTGTTATGGCTCAGCAGCACATGCTGGATCGGGTTCGTGAGAAATTCACAGTTCTCCTGAATGGCTATTTGCCAGTTCCCGATGTTCGTGACTATATCGTGACACCAGCTGTGGCTGGAAATGGCTCCGCAACGCTGGGCAACTTTGTACTGGCTAAAGAAGTTAGTGAGCGCCACGCAAAATAAGTTTATAGGGTCTGATTTATCAGGCCCTTCTCTATGAGGAAAAGTAATGGAAAAAGCAATTGTCAAAGATATTTTCTTCCTACAGCAGCCATCAGAGCAGGCTAGCAGAGAAGACCTTTATCTGGCTCAAGATTTGCAGGATACTCTGCAGGACAATAGAGAAAACTGTCTAGGACTCGCAGCCAATATGATTGGCGTCCGTAAGCGAGTCATTATCTTTCTATATGGTTTGGTGCCGGTAGTCATGTTTAATCCGGTGCTGCGCTCTAAGTCAGGCCCTTATCAGACAGAAGAGAGCTGCCTGTCCTTGGTTGGAAGCCGTCCTACCCAACGTTATCAGGAAATCACAATTGATTATCTGGATAAACATTGGCAGCAGCAGACCATGACCTTGAAAGGCCTGCCTGCCCAAATCTGCCAGCATGAATTGGATCATTTGGAAGGAATCTTGATTTAAGGAAGTAATTCAGCCTGGGAAAGGCTGAATTTTTTTATCGAAAAAATAGTTCTCATAGAAACTTTTTTCTTGACATCTTTCTTCTATGTGGTAAAATGGTTCTCATGAAAACTAATTAGTTCTCACGAGAACCAATCTAGGAAGGAAGTTTTGATGGAAAAGCCTTTATTAGAAATGAAGCGTTTTGGACGAAAGATTCACCTCATAGTGGAAAAGCTTGCTAAGGAGCACGGGATTGAGTCCATGGCTGGGCCACAGGGGCAAGTCTTGCATATTGTCGCCTGTCGTACGGAAGAGGGGAAGGATACTCTTATCAAGGATATTGAGCAGAAGTTGGATATTTCCAAATCTGTGGCTTCTAACTTAATGAAAAGGATGGAGAAGAATGGCTTTATCCAGCTGGAAACGAGCAAGACAGACAAGCGGGCTAAATATATCCGACTCACTCCGCAGTCGCGGGAAAGAATGAAAAAAATCCGTGACTTTTTTGATGAAATGAACCGTTCTATTTTGAATGGTGTTTCTGAGCAGGAACTGCTGATTTTTTCTCAAGTCATGGCCAAGTTTTATCAGAATATCGAAAGTTTAGAAAATGGAGGAAAAGATGTTTAAGTTATTTAAACGGCTGACGGCAAGGGAAGTGAGCATGATTGTTCTCAGTGTGCTCTTCACCTTCCTGACGGTATATTTGGAATTAGAAGTTCCGACCTATATTTCGACGATTACAGAGCTATTGCAAACGCCGGGGACTGGTTTGGCGGATCTGTGGGAGCCAGGTCTGAAAATGATCGGCCTGTCTTTTGCTAGCTTGCTGTCAGCTATTGTGGTTGGCTTTTTTGCCGCTCGTATAGCAGCCAGCTTTACCCAGAGCTTGCGGAGCGATATTTTCAACCGTGTGCTAGACTATTCGCAGACGGAGATTAAGAAATTTTCGATTCCTAGTTTGCTAACTCGGACAACGAATGACATTACCCAGGTACAGACCTTAATTACCATGGGACTGCAGGTAGTGACCAGGGGACCGATTATGGCGATTTGGGCCATGACTAAGATTATCGGTAAGTCTGAGAACTGGCTGACAGCTGTTCTCATTGCCGTTCTTGTTAATATCCTGCTGACAGTAGTTTTGGTTACACTGGCCTTTCCCAAGCAGTCAGTGGCGCAGCGCTTGGTCGATAAGCTAAACAGTGTCACTAGAGAGAGTCTGACTGGGATTCGCGTGGTCCGGGCTTATAATGCTGAGGATTATCAGGATGAGAAATTTGCGGCAGCTAATGATGAAGTAACTCGGCTCAATCTTTTTATCGGTCGTCTGATGGCCATGATGAACCCAGTTATGATGGGGATTTCCAGCGGTTTGACACTGGCTATTTACTGGATTGGTGCTTATTTGATTCAGGAGGCTGGACTGCAGGAGCGTCTCCCACTCTTCAGTGATATGGTCGTCTTTATGTCCTATGCTATGCAGATTGTGATTGGATTCTTGCTCATGGGGGCACTC
The DNA here is from genome assembly GCF_963528215.1 of uncultured Streptococcus sp. Classification (GTDB taxonomy): domain Bacteria; phylum Bacillota; class Bacilli; order Lactobacillales; family Streptococcaceae; genus Streptococcus. The sequence continues at coordinate 100,601 of NZ_CAURVL010000001.1, read as the reverse complement.
TTCATCGTCCTTCCTCGGACCATTGTATCGGCTGGCCGGATTAATGAAGTACTGGATCTGCATTCTTCTATCACCAGTCCAGAACATCCTAAGGCAGCAGCAGATAGTAAGGGCGAGGTGGTCTTTCGAGATGTGTCCTTCCGCTATTCCAAGAATTCAGAAGCAGTCATTGAGCATGTCAGCTTTACAACTCAGGCTGGTGATACCGTGGCCTTTATCGGTTCAACCGGTTCAGGGAAATCCACTCTTGTCAATCTCATCCCTCGTTTCTACGATGTGACTGAAGGAGAGATTCTGGTAGATGGTGTCAATGTTCAAGATTACCAGTTGGAAGACTTGCATAATAAGGTCGGCTACATCCCGCAAAAGGCTGTGCTTTTCTCTGGTGATATTGAGAGCAATCTGGACTTCGGTCAAAGCAAAGAAAGCCCGCTGGATGAGCAGAAAATGTGGGAGGCTCTTGACCTAGCACAGGCTAAGCCCTTTGTCCAAGAGAAGGAAAAGGGGCTGAAAGCTGAAGTGGCTCAAAGCGGAACCAACTTCTCTGGTGGCCAGCGTCAGCGTTTGGCCATTGCCAGAGCCTTGGCTCGTAAGCCAGAAATCCTCATCTTTGATGATTCCTTCTCAGCCCTAGACTATAAGACAGACCGCATTTTGCGCAAGGAACTGGCTGAGCGGACGCAGGATATGACCAAGCTGATCGTAGCACAGCGGATTTCTACCATCATGGATGCGGATCAAATCTTGGTCTTGGATGCTGGTAAGGTAGTCGGTCAAGGTACTCACCGAGAACTTTTGGCCAGCAACGAAGTCTATCAAGAAATTGCTTACTCACAACTATCCAAGGAGGAATTAGAAAATGGAAAATAAGAAGCCTTCATTATTTAGCCAGATAAGGCCTTATCTCAAAGGCTTCCAGCTTCCTCTTGCTTTGGCATTTGTGGGAGCTGTCTTGTCAAACATTATTACGGTCTATGGGCCAAATAAATTAAAAGAAATTACCAACCTCATCTCTGATGGTCTGGCTACTAGCATTGATTTAAAAGCTGTGTCTCAGATTGCCCTTCTGCTGACCGTGCTCTATGCAGTCGGAGCCCTGCTCAACTATGGTCAGTCCTTTATCATCAGTACGGTTATCCAGTATTTCTCCAAGCGGCTGCGGACGGCCATTGCAGAGAAGATAAACAAGCTGCCGTTGGGCTATTTTGACGGTCATTCTCAGGGGGATACTCTGTCGCGCGTGACCAATGACGTGGATACGGTCGGCCAATCCCTCAACCAGAGTCTGGGGAATGTTATCTCTGCCAGCTTGCTCTTGGTGGCTGTGGTCTTGACCATGTTCTTCATGAACTGGATCTTGGCCTTGGTAACCATCTTGGCTACTGTAGTCGGCTTTGTCTTTGTCGGCCTCATCATGGGCAAGTCTCAGGGCTATTTCACCGCCCAGCAAAACGATCTGGCGGCTGTCAACGGTTATGTAGAGGAAATGTACTCCGGTCATAATGTCGTTACCAGCTATAATGCTATTGAGCAGTCTAAGGAGCGCTTTGCAGTTCTCAATCACAATCTCTATAACAGTATTTGGAAGTCTCAATTTATCTCTGGCATGATGATGCCGCTCATGTTCTTTACGGGGAATTTTGCTTATGTGCTGGTTATTTTGGTCGGTGCTGCTCTGGCGATTAACGGCTCTATTAGCATCGGAATTATCGTCGCCTTTATGGTTTATGTGCGGACCTTCTCTCAGCCATTGTCACAGATTGCCCAAGGTATCACTGTCTTGCAGCAGGCTGGTGCAGCACTGGTTCGTGTCCTTGAATTTCTGGCTGAGCCTGAGATGGAAGACGACCAGCATAAAGAGCAGCAGCTTGCTGCTGTCAAGGGAGATGTTGCCTTTGAAGATGTCTTCTTTGGCTACAAGCCAGACCAGACGATTATTCATGATTTCTCAGCCCAGGCCAAAGCCGGACAGAAGATTGCCATTGTCGGCCCAACGGGTGCTGGTAAGACGACCATCGTTAATCTCCTTATGAAGTTCTATGAAATTGACAAGGGGCGTATCAGCATTGATGGTATAGATATTAAGGATATGAAGCGCTCTGAGGTTCACGATGCCTTTTCAATGGTCTTGCAGGAGACCTGGCTCTTTGAGGGGACGATTCGGGAGAATTTGATTTATAATCAGGAGCATGTGACAGATGAAGCAGTTGTTGCTGCAGCGAAGGCGGTCGGTGTTCATCACTTTATCATGACTCTGCCGCAGGGCTATGATACAGTGTTGGATGATACGGTTAACTTATCGGTCGGTCAGAAGCAGCTATTGACAATCGCTCGTGCTCTGCTGAAAGATGCGCCGCTCTTGATCTTGGATGAGGCAACTTCGTCAGTCGATACGCGGACGGAGGAGCTGATTCAAAAGGCTATGGACAAACTCATGGAGGGCCGGACTTCCTTTGTCATTGCCCACCGCCTGTCCACTATCCGTAATGCGGATCTTATCTTGGTCATGCGCGATGGAAATATCATCGAGCAGGGCAACCATGATGAACTCATGGAGCAGAATGGCTTCTATGCGGACCTCTATAATAGTCAGTTTGTAGAGGAAGATGCAGGTTGACGCTCAAATAAAACATCAGGAATGTTCCTTTTCCTGATGTTTTTTTAAATTTAACAGAATTGTAAAAAATGCTCAATTTTCAGTGGAGACGCTCTAGAATCTTGACTTTTTTCGCAGATGCTCTATTAAAAACTTGACAGCTTTTACGCTTTATATTAAAATAAATTTAATATAAGAACTGGAAGCGAACACAACGGGGTGTTTGCTCTATATATAAGTGAGCAACGGTGCTACAAAAAAATAAAAATTCCTTATTTTTTTGTAGTACTTTTTTTATCAGCGAATCTGGAGTAAAGCGATGAAGCAATTTATGCTAGCTGGTGTTTCCAGCGGTGTCGGAAAGACCACAGTTACCCTAGGGATTTTGAAAGCTCTGGCAGACAGAGGTTATCAGGTCCAGCCTTATAAGGTAGGACCTGATTATATTGATACAGCTTATCATAGTCGGATTACCAAGCGGCCTTCACGGAATGTGGATAGCTTTATGATACCGGACGATCAGAGTCTGGCTTGGTCCTACTACAAATGGCATGGAGACGCAGATGTGGCAGTAGTCGAAGGGGTCATGGGGCTCTTTGATGGCCTGGGAACGGACAAGGACTGTGCGTCTTCTGCTTCTGTTGCTAAGAAGTTGAGCATTCCGGTTGTCTTGATTATTGATGGGAAGGCGACATCCACCTCAGCGGCTGCTATGGTTCATGGTTTTGCGACTTTTGATCTGGATTTGGATATTGCTGGAGTCATTATCAATCGGGTGGCTTCACAGACTCACTTTGAACTTATCAAGGGCGCCATTGAGCGCTACACGGATGTGGAAGTGTTGGGCTATCTGCCTAAGAATGCAACAGCAGAGCTGCCATCTCGCCATCTAGGGCTAATCCCTGACGTAGAATTGGATGATTTGGATCGTCGATTTGAGGAGTTAGGAGCGGCAGCAGCCAAGTATATAAATCTAGATAGATTGCTGGAAAAGGCAGAACTTCCCGATAAGCAGATGGCCAATCCTTTTCATATTCGAAACGATCAGCCCTTGACTTTGGCTTATGCTTTGGATGATGCTTTTCACTTTTACTACGAAGATAATCTAGACTTTCTAAGAGAGCTCAATGTCCAGCTAGTGCCTTTCAGCCCTCTGAAAGATAAGGAACTGCCAGCTGCAGATGCTTATTATTTTGGCGGCGGTTTTCCAGAAGTCTATGCTCAGGAGCTGATGGCAAATGCTGACTTTCGGGCTTCGGTTAAGAAAGCTCACGAGCAGGGCCGGCCAATCTACGCAGAATGCGGAGGCCTCATGTATCTGGGAGAGCTGCTGGAAGTAGAGGGGCAGGTCTATGAAATGGTCGGTATTTTCAAGGGCAAGAGCCTGATGACCCCTGGCCTGAAAAGCTTTGGTTATTGCCAAGCAGAAACGCAGGTAGACAGTCTTTTTGGTCCTAAAGGTACGGCAGTCAGAGGACATGAGTTTCACCATTCAGTCTTTGAGACGGAGGAAGATACGGTCCTCAAGCTAGAGAAGGTCAGAGACGGTCAGGTCGTAGCTGCCTGGACAGGCGGTTATCAAAAGGGCCGGACCTTTGCTAGCTACCTGCATGTTCATTTTTATCAGGACGAGCAGCTGCTGGCCAACTGGCTGAATTATATCAAAGAGGCGAACTGATATGACACTCATTGCAATTTTTTTGGCCGTCTTACTGGACTGGCTGATTGGCGACCCCTATAGTTGGCCTCATCCAGTCAAGTGGATGGGTTTCTATATTTATCTATGTATGCGCTTGCAGGAGAAAAGGCATTTTTCGCCCCATCTATTTGGCTTTTTCCTCTGGCTGACAACGGTTGGTTTGGCTCTGGTAGTGACCTACGGGCTGCTCTGGCTGGCCGGTCTGGTTCATCCTGTCCTCTACTGGATCGTCTGGATCTATCTGGCCTATGCCAGTCTGGCGACTAAGAGTCTAGCCTTTGAAGCCCAGAAGGTTTACCAAACCCTCAAGTTTGGTACTTTGGAAGAAGCTAGAAAGCAAGTTGGCATGATTGTCGGCCGTGAAACTTCTCAGCTGACGCCAGAGGAAATCAGCAAGGCGACGATTGAGACGGTGGCTGAAAATACCAGTGACGGGGTCGTCGGACCCCTGCTCTGCCTCTTTCTAGGCGGTCCCATCCTAGCTATGACGTATAAGGCCGTCAACACCTTGGACTCTATGGTAGGCTATAAAACGGAGAAATACCGCAAAATCGGTCTCATATCTGCCAAGATGGATGATCTGGCCAATCTGATTCCTGCGCGTTTGACTTGGCTTTTCTTGATTCTCAGCAGTCAGATTTTACTGCTGGATGTCAAAGGAGCCCTGCGGATTGGCTGGCGGGATCGCTACCAGCATGCTAGTCCCAACAGTGCTTTTTCAGAGGCAGTTGTGGCTGGGGCTTTGGGGATTCAGCTGGGCGGACCGCATGTCTATCACGGAGAGCTGATTGAGAAGCCGACTATTGGAGAGGCTTCCAGATCGGTTGAGGCAGATGATATTCAGACGGCTATCTCTCTCCTTTATACAAGTACCATGACAGGTTTAATCTTGTTCACTCTTTTTTATTTAGTAAAGCAAGCATATTTCTAGGAGTATACTATGACATATATCCAAAATCCTTCCTCTATCGAGGAAAAGAGTTTTCAAATTATTCAGTCTATGATTACTGAAAAAGACCCTGATTATGTCTTCCATTCGGAAATGGAAGAATCCATTATCAAGAGGGCTATCCATACGACGGGAGATTTCGATTATCTCTACACCATGCGCTTTGAGCATGATGTCCTTAAAAAAATAGAAGAAGTAATCAGAGCTAAGGGGACTATCCTGCTGGACTCCAATATCTCTCTCAATGGGATTAACAAGCGCGTACTGGACCAGCTGGATGTGAGCTATCGCTGTTTGATAAGCGATGAAGAAGTGGTTGCGCTGGCCAAGGAAAAGCAGATTACCAGAGCTATGGCAGCTGTTGAGATAGCAGCTAAGATTGAAGGTCCTAAAGTATTTGCTTTCGGGGGTGCTCCTACGGCTCTGTCTTATTTGATTGAGCTGGCAGAGCAGGGACTGGTAGAAGCAGATGCAGTGATTGGGGTTCCAGTCGGCTTTATCAATGTCGAAGAGTCAAAAGAAGAACTGCTTCAGTCAGGTCTTCCGGCCATTGTCAATCTCGGCAGAAAAGGCGGCAGCACCATTGTAGTAGCCATTATCAATGCCATTATCTACCAGCTGAGAGAAGTGGTGACGGATGACTATGTCCGCTACTCTACACCATCCAGTAAAGAAGGAGGAAAGAACTAGATGTCCTATCTAAAAGCAGCGCACAAGATTGAAGAAGCTAGTTTCAGCAAGATTCAGGAAATTATTGACCAAGAGCATCCGGATATTCATTTTTCAGATCCTTTTGAAGAGGCAGTGCTCAAGCGGGTGGTCTTTACCAGTGCAGACTTTGACTACCTCTACAATATCAAGTTTTCCAATCAGGTGATTGAGAAAATTCTCTATGTCCTCCGAAACAAGGGCACCATTTTTACGGATACGACCATGGTCTTGGGCGGCTTTAATAAAAAACTGCTGGATGACCTAGGTGTTGCCTATCGCTGTCTGGTCAATGAGCCAGCAATCTTTAAGGAAGCTAAGGAAAAAGGAATTACTCGCTCCATGGCCGCTGTAGAATATGCAGCTAAAGTGGACGGTCCAAAGCTCTTTGTCTTTGGGAATGCTCCAACTTCTATCTTTAAGGTTTTGGATATGGTTGAAGAGGGAAGCTTGCAGCCGGATGCGGTTGTCGGAGTTCCGGTGGGCTTTGTCGGAGCGGCAGAATCCAAGCTCAAACTGCATGAAAGTTCTGTGCCTTCTATCGCAGCTCTTGGCCAAAAGGGTGGTAGTACCATTGCGGCAGCAGTCATCAATGCCATTCTCTACCAGCTCAAGCTCGGCACTACAGACTATGAGCGTTATAGTGTTTCAGATAAAAAGCAGGCTCCGGAGAAAGGAGAGGGCTGATGATGGATGAATACGCTTATGTCAATGGAAAGAAATTAAGAAAAGGTTTTACAACTGGTACTTGCGCGACAGCAGCGACTGTTGCAGCCTTGAGCATGATCTTAAATCAGGAAAGAGAAGAAAAGGTTACTGTTCATACGGCTTCAGGTGTGGAAGTGACCATGGATGTTCACAATCCTTCCTTTGGACCAGAAGAAGCGACAGCAGCCATTGAAAAAGATGGTGGTGATGACGCGGATGCGACGCACGGCCTCTTGATTTATTCGACCGTGACCCTTCTGCCAGATCAGACGGAAATCGAGATTGACGGTGGTCAGGGCGTCGGGCGTGTAACCGAGAAAGGACTGGCCTGCGATGTCGGCATGGCAGCCATCAATCCGACTCCTAGACGGATGATTGAGCAACATGTCCGTGAGATTATCGGTCCCAACTGTGGAGCACGGGTTATCATTTCCGTTCCTGGCGGTGAAGAAACGGCCAAGCTGACCTACAATTCCAGATTAGGCATTGTCGGCGGCATTTCAATCTTGGGAACGACAGGGATTGTCAATCCTATGTCCGAGGATAGCTGGAAGGCATCCATCACGATTGAGTTAACCATGCTCTACAATCAAGGACATCGTTCAGTCGTCTTGGTGCCAGGGAATTACGGTGAAGACTTTGCGACTAACAGCATCGGTATTCCAGCCGGGCGCATCGTTAATATGAGTAACTTTGTCGGTCACGTCCTCAAAGAAGTCCAGCGCATCGGCTTTACCAAGGTTTTGATGATTGGCCACATGGGCAAGTTTGTCAAAGTGGCGGCTGGAATTTTCTCTACCCACAGTAAGGACTCGGATGCCCGTATGGAAACGCTGGTGGCTAATCTAGCCTTGATGGGGGCGCCCATGGAGCTGCTGGAAAAGGTTGACAAGTGCTTGACGACCGAGGCGGCTGGTACAGCCATTAAAGAATTTTCTTATGAGGGTGTCTATCAGGTCTTGGCGGATAAGATCAAGGCTAGAAGTGAGCGCCTGCTCCGCTATCGTAAGCCAGAAGTCAGTATTGAAGTGGTCGTCTTTGGGACTGAGGAAGGCTATTTGGCATCAACCCAGCCTTTAGAGCAGATAAAGGAGGAATGGATATGATTTATGTTATCGGAATTGGTCCGGGAGATCCGAGCTATGGTCTTCTGGGACAGGAAGCCTATTTTGAGAAGGCAGACCGTATTTTGGGCAGTGAACGCCATCTGGAAATTTTGCCGCCGGCTTATAAGGATAAGGGCTTGGTTCCTCCTAAAAAATTAGCCGCGCTGGCAGAATTGCTGGAGAGTTTTGGTGAGGATGAAGAAATTCTATATCTGGCCTCAGGCGATCCGCTGATTTACGGCTTGGGTAAGTGGCTGTCAGAGAAGTTCAAAGGGCGCGTGGTCATTTCACCGGGTATCAGCGCTATGCAGTATTTGGCAAGCAGGATTGCTCTGCCTATGAATGATGCTTATCTGACCAGCAGCCATGCTAAGGCGCCTAACTTTGACTTGATTATGAGTCTGTCAAAAGTCTTTATGGTGACCGATCAGAAAGTTGGCCCCTACGAGATTGCTCAAGAGGCTGTTAAAAGAGGCTTGGATAAAGTATTAGTTATCGGCGAGCAGCTGAGTTATGAAGATGAGCGCATTACTATTCTGCCTGCGAATGAGGTAGAAGACAGAGAATATGAAATGAATGTGGTGGTGGTATTAGATGAGGGATTCGGAATTTATCAGGGCTAAAGTCCCTATGACTAAGGAAGAAGTCAGAGCCATCAGTTTGGATAAGTTGGAGCTGCATCGGGCCAAGCGCATGCTGGATGTCGGCTCTGGCACTGGCAGTGTCACGATTCAGGCAGCCCGAACCTATCCAGAACTGGAAGTGGTGGCAGTGGAGCGAAATGAAGACGCGGTGGCCTTGACGCAGGAGAATATCCAGCACTTTGGCTGCCACAATGTCCGTCTCTATCAAGGACTGGCTCCGATTGAGCTGGAAGGCAGCTTTGATGCCATTTTTGTCGGAGGGACTGGGGGCAATATGCAGGAGATTTTCGACTGGTGTGCCGAACTCATGGAGCCGGGAGGTCGGCTGGTCTTGAACTTTATCCTGCTGGAAAACGCTCTGGAAGCGGCTCAAATAGCGGAGCAGATGGACTGGGAGGATCTAGAGATTGTCTCGGTTCAGGCTAGCCGCTGGACAGCTATAGGCAAGGGGCACTACTTCAAGCCTCAGAATCCGACTATTATCGTTTCCTGCAAGAAAAAAGAAAGAGAGGCTAATTGATGTCCAAAGTACATTTTGTTGGAGCTGGCCCAGGTGATGTGGAGCTGATTACGCTCAAAGGTTACAAGCAGCTGTCTGAGGCTGATGTGGTCATTTATGCAGGCTCCTTGGTCAATCCAGACCTGCTCAACTACTGTAAGGAAGGAGCTGAGATTCACGACAGCGCCAGCATGCACTTGATGGAAATCATCGATGTCATGGAAGCTGGAGTCAAGGCTGGTAAAGATGTAGTCCGCCTGCAGACGGGAGATTTCTCCATTTATGGCTCCATTCGAGAGCAGATCGAAGAGATGAAGAAGCGGGGCATTGAGTTTGACTGTACGCCGGGCGTCAGCTCTTTTCTGGGAGCTGCTTCCAGTATCGGGGCAGAGTATACCGTGCCAGAGGTTTCTCAAAGCCTCATCATCACTCGGATGGCTGGCCGGACGCCTGTGCCAGATCGGGAATCCCTGAAAAGCTATGCACAGCACCGGACCTCTATGGCCATCTTCCTGTCCGTTCAAGGCATCGAAAAGGTTGTCAGCGAGCTGATCGAGGGTGGCTATCCTCCAGAAACGCCTGTGGCTGTCATTTACAAGGCGACTTGGCCGGATGAAAAGAAGGTCTTTGGCGATTTGACTAACATTGCTGAGAAAGTCAAGGAAGCTAAGATTAGAAAGACAGCTTTGATTTTGGTCGGTGACTTTTTAGGTCAGGAATTCTACTATTCTAAGCTCTACCATGCGGATTTTCAGCATGAGTTCAGACGGGGGAAGAGCAGCCATGCCAAGTAATTCTCAAGCCCGCTACGCAATCGCGACAGTGACAGCAGTCGGCAAGGACTTGGCACTAACTCTGCGAGAAAAGCTAGGCAAGGAAATCCCTATCTATACGACACCTCGATTGGCAGATGATAGAGTCATTGCCATCGAAGGACGAGTGATTGAGGCGCTTGGTCAGCTCTTTCAGGAAGTGGATGTCCTCATTTGTATCATGGCTATCGGGGCAGTTGTGCGAGCTATTGCACCAGTCTTGAAAGACAAGGCGACTGACCCAGCTGTGGTAGTCATGGATGAGAAAGCGACCAATGTCATCAGCCTGCTGAGCGGACATCTAGGCGGAGCCAATCAAGTGACGCTAGACATCGCAGAATTGCTCGGTTCCAATCCTGTTATCACGACAGCGACAGATGTGCAGAATGTAACAGCTCTGGACAATCTGGCCCAATCAGTCAATGGCTGGCGGCCGGAATTGAGGGAGTTCATCAAACCTTTCAACAGCTATCTAGGCAGCGGCCGAACAGTCTATTTCTATCAGGAAAAGGACTGGGTCACTGACCTTCGCGGTCTGACTCTGGTGGATGAGGAAGAACTTGCGGCTGTTCTCAAGGGAACGGAACCGCTGATTCTCCTGACTACAGAAAAAAAGGACATTCAAAGAGACAATCTGGCTCTCATCTATCCTCAACCCTATATCTTAGGAGTTGGTGCGAGAAAGGATGTTGCTCCTGCTGTCTTCCGAGAAGGCTTTGAGGAATTTTGTCAGCAGCAGGGCATTTCTGCCAGTGAGATTTCCAAAATCGTCAGCATTGATGTCAAGAAGGACGAAGCAGCTATTCTAGCCTTGGCTGAGGAATTGGGCTGTCCCTTTGAGACCTTTAGCAAGGAGGAGCTGTCTGTCGTAGCAGACCGCTATCCTCAGTCAGAATTTGTCAAAAAGACAGTCGGAGTCGGCAGTGTCGCCTTGGCCAGCGCAGATTTGGCCAGTCAGGGTCAAGTCCTGACAGAGCGCTTTGCCAAGAACGGCTGTACCTATGCGCTTGCAAAAGCAATAACCAAAAAGTAAATCAAAAAGAGCAGACGGTCTTATGAACCAACTGCCCTTATAAAATTTTATCATACCCATAAAGGAGAAAAAATATATGTTATACGTTATCGGATTAGGCCCAGGTAAAGAAGAATTGATGTCACAAGAAGCATTGGCTGCTATAGCTGATTGTGAAATTATCGTCGGCTACTCAACTTATATGCGGTTGATTCTTGATTTAGTCAAGGACAAGGAGCTCGTAGCGAATGGTATGCGCCAGGAAATCGACCGTTGTCAAAAGGCTATTGATTTAGCTAGAGAGACTGGCAAAAATGTCGGAGTTGTTTCCAGTGGAGATGCCGGAGTCTATGGAATGGCTGGCTTGATTTTAGAATTGCTGGGAGATGCCAGTGATGTAGAAGTTAAAGTGGTTCCAGGTATTACAGCTAGTCTGGGTGCCGCTGCAGCTATGGGAGCTCCTCTTATGAATGACTTCTGTCACATCAGTCTGAGTGACTTGATGACTCCTTGGGAAATGATTGAGAAGCGTCTGCATGCCGCAGCTCAAGGTGACTTTGTTGTCTGCCTTTACAACCCTCGGAGTAAGGGACGTCCAGACCATCTGGCAAAAGCACTTTCTATCATGTCTGAGTACAAGGCAGAGGATACGATCGTCGGTATCGGTAAGGACATTGGCCGTAAGGATGAGGGAATCATCTTGACGACCATCAAAGACTTGGATGAAACTTTGGTAGATATGACGACAATCGTTATCGTAGGTAACAAAGAAACTTATGTTAAAAACGGACGCATGATCACACCTCGAGGATATACTTTATGATGAAATTACTGCTGGGAGGGACATCCGACAGCACCGCTATTTTAGAAGTGCTTGACCGCTTGAAAATCAATGTGACCAGCTCTGTTGTCACAGACTACGGCCGGCACTTGGCTTCCAAATTCGGCCAGCCGGTCATTCAGGGCCGGCTGACAGCCGAGGACATGGTTGCCTTTATCAAAGAGAATGATGTGGATGAAATCATTGATGCAACCCATCCTTTTGCGGACATTGTGTCCAAGGAAGCCATTCGGGCGGCAGAGATGGCCGGTGTATCTTACCTGCGCTTTGAGCGTCAGGCGACCTTGGATTTGAGCGGAGCCATCGTGGTGCATTCGACCCAAGAAGCCATTGATGAGATTGCCAAGCGCGGCTACAAGACAGTCTATCTGGGAACGGGCAGTAAGACCCTGCCGCTCTTTGTCAAGGGACTGCCAGAGCAGCGGATTGTCGTTCGCGTTCTGCCGACTTCAGAGGTGCTTCTGGCCTGCGAAAGTCTGGGACTGGTAGCAGATCAGATTGATGCGATCAAAGCTCCATTTTCCAAAGAGTGTAATAAAGAGCTCTTACTGCGTTCCGGAGCAGATGTCTTTGTTTCCAAGGAGAGCGGGACCGTCGGTGGTATTCGTGAAAAGATTGATGGCTGTCAAGAGCTGGGGATGGACTGCATTATCATCTCTCGGCCAATTGTGGCCTATCCGCAGATGGTTTCTAGCTTAGAAGAGTTAGAGGCTTATCTGACAAAATAGCTAATAAAAGGAGAAAAAATGTCCGGTTTAGTAACATTACTGGGAGCAGGCCCTGGCGATGCGGAGTTGCTGACCCTCAAAGGAAAGAGACGGCTTCAAGAAGCAGATGTCTTGGTCTTTGACCGCTTGGTCAATCAGGAGCTCTTTCAGCATCTAAAGTCTGACTGCGAAAAGATAGATGTCGGCAAAAAGCCAGGTCAGCCCTGCATCCGACAGGAAGAAATTGAAAAGATTCTCATCGAAAAGGCCCGTCAGGGTAAGCGGGTAGTCCGCCTCAAGAGCGGTGATCCCTATATCTTTGGCCGAGGCGGAGAAGAAGGAGTCAAGCTGGTGGAAGCTGGCGTGGACTTTGAAGTGGTGCCAGGTATCACCTCTGCTGTGGCTGGTCTGACCTATGCAGGGATTCCTATGACTTATCGGGATGTAGCGACTAGCTTCCATGTCTTTACAGCCCATCTCAAGGATGAGACAGAAATGCTCAACTGGGAAGCAATTTCTGAGCTCAAAGGAACCTTGGTCTTCCTCATGGGCATGAAAAATCTGCCTACCATCGTTCAAGAGCTGACAGCTAGAGGCTATGGCAAGGACAAGCTAGCCGCCATTGTTGAATGGGGAACCCATCCTCAGCAGCGCTCAGTGGACGGAACCTTGGGTAACATAGTAGAACTAGCAGAAGCTGAGGACTTTAAGGCGCCGAGTATCATCGTAGTAGGTGATGTCGTGGCCTATAGACAGCAGCTAAATTTCCATGAGAATCTGCCGCTTTTCGGCCGGAAAATCCTCATCCAGCAGTCAGAGACTGGCAGACTTCCTCGCTTGCTCAAGGATGCTGGAGCTGCGCTGACCACTTTCCCAGCTCGAGATTTGGTTGAAGAGTTAGACTTGCAACTACCGGATTTAGAGCAGGTAGATGGTCTCCTCTTTGCAGACATGCAGAGCTGGCCGCTCTTCTTGAAAGCCCTCCGCAAGGCAGGCAGAGACTTGCGCAGTCTGCCGCACATCCGCTTTGCAGCGATTGGTCATCATACGGCTAAGTCTATCGAAGCGAGCGGTATTGTGCTGGATCGGATGACGCCTCAGCAGTCGGATGCGGATTTTGCAGCTGCTCTTGAAAAAGAAGGCGGCAACTGGTATATTCTGACAGCTGAGCATAAGAAAGCCAGTCTGGCAGAACTCTATTCGCTGCCGATTATTGCTAGTCACAGGCTGGCCTTTGACAGTCAGATTAGCAGTGACAATTGGTCCGAGATTGAAGTGGTCTGTCTTCCGAACTCTGCTGCGGCTATGAACTTTGTAGCAGCCAGTCAGGAAGCTGGATTTGACTGGAAAGATGTCCCTATCGTTGTCATGGGTGCTAGTACGCGAGCTGTTTTAGAGGAAGCAGGCTTTAGCAAGATTGTTGAGACAGATGAAGCGACGATTGCTTCCATCATTGATAAATGTCGGGAAATTCTCTGAAAGGAGGTAAATCATGAGTAAAGCTATAGTAGTTGTCAGTTTCGGAACAACCTATCCCGAGACCAGACGCAAAACAATCGAGGCTTGTGAGCAGGCTATTCAGGAACATTTTCCAGACTATCCGGTCCACCGAGCTTTTACTTCCAATGTCGTTAGACGGCGGATTAAGAAGCAGGAAGGGCTAGATATTCCTACGGTCAAAGAGGTTTTGGAGCAGCTCTTGGAAGAGGGGACTGAAGAGGTCTATATCCAGCCTCTCCATGTCATTTTGGGCAGCGAGTATGAAAAGATTATCGCCCAAGCCAAAGAGTTTGAATCTGTTTTTAAAAAGCTGGTCGTTGCCAAGCCTCTGCTCAACAGTCAGGAAGACTATGAGGCTGTCAAGGATATTCTGCTGGAACGGTATGGCCATGAAGGTCAGGATGCAGCAACCGTTCTGATGGGGCACGGCAGTCAGCATTATGCCTTTACAGCTTATGCAGCCTTAGATCATATGATGAAGGGAAGCTCAGTCTATATCGGTTGTGTAGAAAGCTATCCTCCGGTTGAGCTGATTGCCCAGGAACTAAAAGAAAAGGGTGTTCGAGAAGTTCATTTAGCACCCTTCATGCTGGTAGCAGGCGACCATGCGACCAATGATATGAGCTCGGATGAGGAAGGGTCTTGGTATCACTTCTTCAAGGAGCGGGGATATGAGGTTAAGGCCCATCTGGTTGGTCTGGGCGAATACCCTGAGGTTCAGCAGCTCTACATCCAGCATTTAGAAGAAATCATCGAATAGGAGGAAGGAATGGCAAAATTTTACGGAATTGGTGTGGGACCGGGTGATAGCGAGCTAGTGACTATCAAGGCAAGTCGGCTTTTGGAAGACTTAGATATTCTCTATACACCGGAAGCTAAGAAGGGAAGCAAGAGCTTTGCATTAGGCATTGCAGAACCCTACCTGAAAGAGCATCTGGAAATCAAGCAGCGGCATTTCCCTATGGTTCGTTCCAATTCGACCAAAGAAGTCCAGTGGCAGGCCATCTCTGCTGAAATCGCAGAGGATGTCAAGTCTGGCAAGAATGTCGGCTTTATCACACTGGGAGATCCCATGGTCTACAGCACTTATAGCTATCTGCTGGCCCTGCTGGAAAAGGAAATCGACTGTCAGACCATCCCTGGTATCACCTCTTTCTGCAGCATGGCTTCTGAGCTAGGTCAGCCCCTGACCATGGATGAGGAGTCGCTGGCGGTCATGCCGGCTACGGCTTCTGCTGAGAAGATCGAGGCGGCGCTTGAGCTGCATGACTCGATTGTGCTGATGAAGGTGGCCAATCACCTAGATACTGTCCTGCCCCTGCTCGAAAAGCTCGGTCTCTTGCAGCAGACTTTTATGGTTAGCAATTCTTCGACGGATAAGCAGCAGACTCTGCTGGGCCTTGAAGGAATCACACCAGAAACCAAGCTGCCTTATTTTACTACCCTCCTCGTGAAAAAGAAGATTTTTTAATATCAGAGCCCATGTTCAGGGATAGATATTTATCCTTTTGAGCTTAGGTTCTTAGTAAAGGAAAAAAACATGAAACTATTGAAAAATAAAAAAGTAACTTTTGTTGTCTTGCTGGCTATTTTGGCGGTACTGAGTACCCAGTCTGTGTCAGCTATGCATATCATGGAAGGCTATCTTCCACTCTTTTGGTGTATCTTCTGGTTCGCTGTTTTCCTGCCTTTCTTTGTAGTCGGCTTGATGCGCATCAAGAAAATCGTTGCAGAGGATCCAAATTCCAAGACCATGCTGGCCTTGTCTGGTGCCTTTATCTTTATCCTGTCTTCTTTGAAGATTCCGTCTGTTACAGGATCTAGCTCGCATCCGACCGGGGTTGGTCTGGGGACAGCTATGTTTGGCCCATCCGTTATCAGCGTTTTGGGAACCATCTGCTTGCTCTTCCAAGCCCTCCTCTTGGCTCACGGCGGATTGACAACTTTGGGTGCCAATGCATTCTCAATGGCAGTGGTTGGTCCATTTGTCGGTTATTTCGTCTACAAGTTTGCTAAATCCATCAAGCTGTCTACGCCGGTATCTATCTTTATCTGTGCTGTGATTGCGGACTTGGCTACTTATGCGACAACTTCTATCCAGCTCGGTTTGGTCTTCCCAGATGCTAACAGCGGTTTTGTTGGTTCTGCACTGAAATTCATGGGTGTCTTCTTGACTACTCAAATCCCAATCGCTATCGTAGAAGGATTACTGACAGTTGTCCTCTATAACTTGATCTCAGAAAATATCAAAGAAAGAGCAGGTCTGTTCAAATGAAAAAATACAAGAATCTCATCTTAATCTTGGCTGCAGTAGCAGTCACTCTAGCTGCCTTTATCTTTGCCCCTAAGGGTGTGGAATACAGTGGAACAGATGACGCTGCTGAAAAAACCATTAGCTCTATCCAAAAAGACTACGAGCCTTGGTTTTCACCGATTTTTGAGCCAGCAGGTCCAGAAGTAGAAAGTCTGCTCTTTACCCTGCAAGGCAGTATCGGAGCGGGTATCATCTTCTATGTCATTGGTTACCACAAAGGGAAAAAACAAGGCCAACAAAAGGAAAACTCTGAACATAAATAAAAGTCTTCAACAGTAAGAGCGAGCTCTGGTTCCTGATAGAGATTAAGCCTATTTGGGACCGGAGTTGCTCTCTACTGTGGCATTGCAAAACATAGCTAGAAAGGAGGGCTTCCTCATGTTTGCGATTGATAAATATGCCTATCAAAATCGGCTGAAAAATCTGCCGGTTGCTTATAAATTTGTCATCTATGTACTCTTGTTAGCTGTCAGCTTTTCTGGTGTCAGGAGTCTGCAGCTAGGGCTCATTATCTTGGTGGCGCCTCTGACTTGCTTTGTGGCTCGGCTTCCGTGGCTGCGCTATCTCAAGTGGTATCTGCATGCCAGTATCTTTATCCTGATTAGTCTCTTGACCTTTGTCTTGACCTATCAGAATAGTCAGGAGCAGCTCTTGCTGGCCTTGCCTGTAGGTCAGGGCTATCTGGGCATCAGCCAATCCTCTGTTCAGCAGACCATTTTTATCCTCTTGCGCATCTATTCATCCTTGGTTTCGACCTATTTCTTTGTCCTAACGGTGCCTTTTGCTCAGATGCTGCGGCTTTTTAAAGCTATGCACGTCCCGCGGGTACTGCTAGACTTGATTGTCCTCATGTATCGCTTTATTTTCCTGGTCTTCTATGAGTTTGTGACCATTCGGGATACCCTGGACTTGAAATTCTCCTTTTACAATAAAAGGAAGCAACACCAGGCCTGGGGCAGATTAGCCAATACTCTCTTTGTCAAACTGCTGGATGATAATCAGCATTTAAATGAAGTGTTGACGCTAAGATTTGATGCAGAGCACAGTGAATAATGAAAGCGCATTTACAAGAAGATTGCTTTTATACTATAATGGAAAGTAGATAGGAAACTCAGATGTTACAAGTAAAGAATATTTCCTTTGCCTATGACGAAAATCCAACACTGCACAATATTTCTATGGACTTCGAAGAAGGTCGGATTACCGGCATTTTGGGAGTTAATGGCTCAGGCAAGTCTACCATCATGAAAATCATCACCCGCCTGCTCCAACCGCAGAAGGGCAGCGTTTTATATGATGGTCAGCCTGTGGGCGACTCTAAGAAGGCTTTGTTCCAGTATCGGCAGCATGTCAATATGGTCTTTCAGAATCCAGAGCAGCAGCTCTTTTATACCATTGTGAAGGATGATATTGGCATGGCCTTGGAAAACTTAGGCTATGAAGAAGACGAGATTGCAAGCAGAGTAGCGACGGCTTTAGAGATGATGGACATTTCCCATCTGCAGGACAGACCGCTGCAGTATCTGAGCTACGGCCAGAAAAAGCGGGTGGCCATCGCTGGTATGCTAGCCCTGCAGCCCAAGTATCTGCTGCTTGATGAGCCGACAGCTGGACTGGATCCAAAAGGACGGGACCAGATGGCAGCAACCATGAAAAAGCTGGTCCAGGCTGGGACAAACATCATCGTATCCAGCCATGACATGGATCTGATGTATGACTGCTGTGACTATGCCTATCTACTGCAGAAGGGGCATTTGATAGCGGAGGGCAGCAAGTTTGATTTCTTCCAGCAGGGAGATCTGCTAGTAGAGGCAGGCTTGGCTGTACCTTGGATTGTCAAGCTTCATCAGACCATCCAGACGCCACTGGCAGAAAATGAAGCTGCTTTCTTTGAGCAGCTAGGAGGAAATGTAACATGGTCAAATCATTGATGGTACAGGGGACTGCCTCAGATGCTGGGAAGAGCATTATAGCGGCTGGGCTCTGCCGGATTTTTAAGCAGGATGGCCTAGAAGTGGTGCCTTTTAAGTCGCAGAATATGGCGCTTAATTCCTTTATCACCAAAAAAGGAGATGAAATGGGTCGGGCTCAGGTCGTTCAGGCTGAGGCAGCTGGCAAAGAGCCGGATGTCCGCATGAACCCAGTCCTGCTCAAGCCCACGTCTGACCGCAAGTCCCAGGTCGTCTTTTTAGGCCGGGTACTGCGGGATATGGATGCCGTCGAATACCATGAATACAAGCAGCAGCTCCTGCCTAAGATTAAGGAGGTCTATGAGGAGCTGGGCGCTGAGAATGATATCATCGTCATTGAGGGCGCTGGTAGTCCAGCTGAAATCAATCTCAATGACCGAGACATTGTCAATATGGGCATGGCCAAGCTAGTTGATGCGCCAGTCATTTTAGTGGCGGATATTGATAAGGGAGGCGTCTTTGCCTCTATCTACGGAACGATTGAGCTCATGCCGCCTGAGGACCGCAAGCGAATCAAGGGTGTTATTATCAATAAATTCCGAGGCGATGTGGCCCTGCTGCAGTCTGGTATTGACATGATTGAGGAGCTGACTCGGGTGCCGGTTATCGGAGTCGTGCCTTATGCCCAACTGGATATTGACAGTGAAGACAGTGTGGCCCTGGTACAGAAAAGCCGGCGCTTTGATAGCAGAAAGAGTCTGGATATCGCAGTTGTCAGCCTCAAGCGCCTGTCTAACTTTACGGATTTTCATAGTCTAGAAATCCAGCCGGATGTTTCTGTCCGCTATGTCCAGCCTGGTGATGCAATCGGTCGGCCGGATCTCTTGATTCTGCCGGGCAGCAAAAATACCATCGAAGACATGAACTACCTACGCGAGTCTGGTCTTGAAGCCGAAATTCTCGAGTGTCTGGAGCAGGGCGTGCGAATCTTTGGTATCTGCGGCGGCTATCAGCTGCTGGGGCAGAAGATTAGCGATCCGCTGCACCTTGAGTCCGATTTAGAAGAGACTAGGGGTCTGGGAATTTTAGAGACAGAGACGGTGCTTCAGCCGGTCAAGAGGACGACGCAGGTCAGAGCCCTGCATGAGGGGCAAGAACTAGAAGGCTACGAGATTCACATGGGGGAAACCCAGCTGGCGGATAGCCTGGAGCCATTTTCCATCATCAAGGAACAAAATGGTGAAGCAACCGAGCGTCTAGATGGAGCAGTGGCTTATGGCGGTCAGGTGCAAGGAACCTACCTTCATGGGGTCTTTGACAATCTAGAATGGACTCGTCAGTACCTGAATGAACTTCGGCTGGCTAAGGGCTTAGAGCCGCTAGAGGACCAGCTTGTCAGTATCAAAGACTTTAAAGATAGAGAGTATGATAAGTTGGCAGACGTCCTGCGCCAGTCTTTGGATATGGAGCAGATTTATCAAATCATCAACAGAGAAGAAAAATGAGAATTTATACGAAATACGGAGACAAGGGCTTTACACGGCTCTACGGTGGGGACCGAGTATCCAAGACCCATATTCGGGTCGAAGCTTATGGAACGATGGATGAGTTATGCTCTCATCTAGGCTATGTCGTATCTGAGATGCGCGACTATCCTGTCTTGGATGACCTGCGTCTGGAATGCGAGGAAATCCAGCAGCATCTCTTTGACTGCGGCAGCGACTTGGCTACGCCGCGGGAGTTACGCCCCTACAAGCAAGAGCCAGCCAATGTCAGCTGGCTGGAGGAGCGGATGGACGAGTATATGCATATTCCTCCGAAAATCGACCGCTTTATCATTCCGGGTGGCCATCGGATTGCCAGTCTCCTGCATGTGGCCCGCACCATGACCAGACGCCTGGAGCGGCGCATGGTGGCTGTTATAGAGGCAGATGAAGCGGTCAATGAGATAGGATTGATCTACATCAACCGCCTGTCAGATTACTTTTTTGTGCTGGCTCGATTGGTCAATGACCGCCTAGAGGAGCCAGATACGGTCTACAAACGCAGCGCGAAAATCTTTCGGGAAAAGAAATAGGAGAAGCTAGCATGTATCCAGTCATGATTAATATCAGAGAGAAGAAAGTCGTGGTAGTGGGAGGCGGCAAGGTCGCAGCGCGGAAGATTAAGACCCTGCTGGCTGAGCAGGCTGCTGTGACAGTGGTCAGTCCGACTCTGCATGCTGATATTCCGCAGGCGGAGATCCAATGGCTAGCTAGACCCTACCAGACAGGTGATTTGGAAGGCGCGAAACTGGTCTTTGCCTGTACAGATCAGGCGGAAGTCAACCGTCAGATTATGGAGGATGCGGCACCTAGCCAGCTAGTAAACAATACGGGCGACAAGACCTTTTCCGACTTCTACAATGTAGCCATTGCGCGAAAGAAGGATGTGTCTGTCATGATCTCGACCAATGGCCTCTCGCCCAGCCGTTCCAAGGAGATTCGCAAGAAGATAGAAGCAATTTTAGACCAACTTTAAAAGAAGGAAAGAAGCATGCACCTATTATATGTGGGTTTGACCCATCGGGAAACACCGCTGACAATTTTGGAAAAAGCGCACTTTTCAGATCAAGAGGGGCTCAAAGCTCTAAAGCTCCTGAAAAGAGAAAAAAGTATCTTGGAAAATATCATCCTGTCCACCTGCAATCGGACCGAGCTCTATCTGGTGGTGGACCAGCTGCATACTGGCCGCTACTATTCCAAGCATTTTTTGGCGGACTGGTTTCAGATTCCTGTCAAGGAGCTGGAAGAGTATTTAGTCTTTCGTGAGGGGGATGAGGCCTTGCGGCATCTGCTGCGGGTCTCTATCGGATTGGAATCCAAGATTGTCGGTGAAAGTCAGGTCTTGGGCCAGCTCAAGCAGGCTTTCCTGACAGCGCAAGATGCTGGTACGACTGGAATTGTCCTCAATCAGGCTTTCAAGCAGGCGCTGACCTTTGCCAAGCGCATGCATGATACTTATCGAATCAATGACCGGCCTATTTCTATCGGCCTGACGGCTATCCAAGAATTGGACCGACTGGGGCTGGATTACAGCACTAAAAAGGTAGCTGTTATCAGTTTGGGAGAGATTGGTCAGCTGGTGACTAAGTATGCTCTACAGCGGCCTTTCAAGTCAGTTATGCTGCTCAATCGGACGGTCAGCAAGGCTCAGCCTTTTCTGACAGAAGGCAGAGTGTCTGCCCATGGCTGGGATGAATTGGAAGCAGTACTGGCGGATGCGGATGTGGTCTTTTCAGCGGTTAAAACGGAAGAATACATTATCTTTCCCTCCATTCTTAAGGAGGGTGCAATTGTATTTGACCTTTGTCTGCCTCGTTCCTGCCATCCGAGCTCGTCTCTGAAGCTCTATAATATCGAAAATCTAACCAATCAACTGGAGCAATATAAGGCAGAGCGGCAGGAGATTGCCGGTCAGATTGCTTTGGAGATTGATGAGGAGTTGGTCAAGTTTGCTGACTGGCGTCAGCAGCTGGGTATTATTCCTCTGATTCAGGAAATCAGGGATAAGGCTTTGGAAGCTCAAGCTTCGGCCATGGAAAGCCTTAATCGTAAGTTTCCGGATTTGACCGAGCGGGAGCAGAAGCAGATTTCCAAGCACATGAAGAGTATTATCAACCAAGTCTTGAAGGAGCCAATCTTGCAGCTCAAAGAGCTGTCAGTCGGAGAGCATTCAGACTATGACATTGCCTTGATTGCCAAGATATTTGGCTTGCACAGAGAAAGGGGAAAAGATGAAGGTCATTAAGGTAGGAACCCGCAAGAGTAAGCTGGCCATGACCCAGACCCAGCAGTTAGTAGATCAGCTCAAGGAGCTCCATCCAGAGCGGGATTTTGTCCTCGTTCCCTATACGACAAAAGGAGATCGCTTGACCCATGTCAGCCTCCAGGAAATTGGCGGCAAGGGAGTCTTTGTCAAGGAAATAGAACGAGCCCTCTTGGCTGGTGAGATTGATATGGCGGTCCACAGTCTCAAGGACATGCCAGCTAAGCTAGCTGAGGGCTGTGCGCTCGGTGCGATTAGTCAGCGAGAAGATGTTCGGGACTGCTTGATTTTCCGTCAAGCTGGCCAGACGCTGGTGGACCTGCCTAAGGGCGCTCTTATAGGAACCAGCAGTATTCGCCGGCAGGTTCAGCTGCAGGCTCAGAGGCCGGATCTGACGTTCAAGCCACTTCGGGGCAACATTGATACACGCATCAAGAAGCTGGAAGATGGTGAATACGATGCGATTGTCTTGGCTATGGCTGGACTTAAACGTTTGGGCTGGCTGGACCAAAGCCATCTTCACATTCAGCCTTTAGAGACCAGTCTTTGTCTGCCAGCTATTTCTCAGGGCGCTTTGGCAGTGGAATGCCGGGAAGAGGATGAGGAACTGCGGCAACTGTTGGCAACTGTTCAGAATGAGAAGACAGCTGCTGAAGTGGCAGTTGAGCGGGCAGTTTTGGCTCAGATGAATGCAGACTGTACCTTCCCTATCGCTGCTTTTGCCCAGAAAAAAGGTCAGGACTATCACTTAGATGCCATGCTGGCCAAGGAGGACGGTCAATGTGTCTTTGTCAGCCTTCAAGGGCAGGATGGCCAGCAATTGGCAGAGCAGGCTGTGCGCCAGTTAGCCGATAAGGGAGCAGTAGGAATGCCATGGTTAAAAAAATAATCTTTACCAGAGAGCAGGCGCCGGACTCTGCCTGGCTAGAAAAGATCAGACAGGCTGGATTTGAGACGCATCATGTCCCTCTCATCCGCTGTCAGTCTCTGCCCTTACCAGAAGCTGTCCAAGCAATTCTGCCAGAAGCTGGCTGGGTCTTCTTTACCAGTGCTGTCGCGGTGGAGGCTTTCAGTCCCTATCTTCAAGCTGACTACCAGATTGCGACCATTGGGCCTCAGACCAGTCAGGCGCTGGATAAGCTAGGCCGAGACTGTGATTTTCAGGCCAGCAGCCACTATGGTCTTGACTTTATTCAGGAGTGGCTGGATTTGGCTCTGCCGACGCAGAAGATCTTGCTGCCCCAGAGTAGCTTGTCCAATCCCAGTTTGGCTGAGAAATTAAAAGAAGCAGGTCATGATGTCTGGGCTTGGCCTATGTACGAAACGACCTCAAATCCTGCTGGTCAGGACCAGCTCGAGACCTATCTGTCCCAGGAGGATGTGATTTGGACCTTTGCCAGTCCATCGGCTTGGCAGAGTTTTTGTGCTATTAAGCCCCATCTAGCATCTAGCCATCAAATTGCAGTGATTGGCCAGACAACGGCTCAGGCAGTCAAGGAGTCTGGCTATGGGGTAGACTACCAGCCCCAGAGTCCTTCTGTTGAGGAAATGGTCAAGGAAATAATCAAGAAAGAAGAGAAAAAGCATGGAATTTTATAGACATCGCAGACTGAGAAGAAGTAGCGGTCTGCGGCAGCTGGTTAGAGAAACCAAGCTGTCTGTGGATGATTTTATCCAGCCCTTGTTTGTCAAGGAAGGCTTGACTGAAAAGCAAGAAGTTGCCTCCATGCCTGGAGTTTATCAGTTCTCCCTCGAGGATTTGCTGCCAGAAGTTCAGGAATGTGTGGACTTTGGCATTCGGGCTTTTATCGTCTTTGGCATTCCGTCAGAAAAGGACGAAAGAGGCAGTCAGGCTTCAGCTGAAAATGGCATTGTGCAGGAAGCTATCCGTCTAATCAAGAAGCATTTCCCTGAGACGGTCGTCATTGCAGACACCTGTCTCTGTGAGTTTACCAGTCACGGCCATTGCGGTATTTTGCGAGGGGAGGAAGTGGACAATGATCTGTCTCTGACTAGACTGACAGAAGTTGCTGTCAGCCAAGCCAGGGCTGGAGCAGATGTCATTGCTCCTTCCAATGCCATGGACGGTTTTGTGGCGGCTATCCGTCAGGGGCTTGATGCGGCGGGCTTTGAAGACATTCCCATCATGTCCTATGCGATTAAGTTTGCCTCTAGCTTTTATGGGCCTTTCCGAGATGCAGGTGAGAGTGCTCCGGCCTTTGGCGACCGCAAGACCTATCAGATGGATCCGGCCAATCGCTTGGAGGCTTTGAGAGAAGCCAAGAGCGATGAGGAGCAAGGAGCAGACTTTCTCATGGTTAAGCCGGCTCTGGCCTTTCTGGATATCCTCAGAGAGCTACGACAGGAGACTAAACTGCCTCTGGTGACCTATAATGTCAGTGGAGAATACGCTATGGTCAAGGCAGCAGCCCAGCAGGGCTGGATCAATGAAAAAGCCATTGTTATGGAAATCTTGACCAGTATGAAGCGGGCTGGTGCAGACTTGATTATCACCTATTTTGCCAAGGATGCGGCCGGCTATCTGAGAGAAGGATAGAGACTGCGGAAAATCAGCAGTTTTCTAGATAAGGAGGACCAACTTGAAGAGAGAACATTCCAACCAATATTTCACAGAGGCTCAAAAGCTCTTTCCAGGCGGGGTCAACAGTCCTGTCCGGGCTTTTAAGGCCGTTGGAGGCCATCCGCTTTTTATCGAAAAAGCCAGCGGAGCCTATCTGCATGATGTCGATGGCAACCGCTATATTGACTACGTCCTGTCTTGGGGGCCTATGATTTTGGGGCATGCTCCTAAGGATGTGTTGCCAGCAGTTGAGGAAGCTATTTGGGAGGGGACCAGCTTTGGTGCTCCTAGTCCCAGAGAGATTGCCCTCGGCCAGCTGGTGCAGGAGCGCCTGCCTTTCATGGAAAGAATGAGGATGGTCAATTCGGGAACGGAAGCGACCATGAGCGCCATTCGGGTAGCGCGTGGGGTGACCAAGCGTTCTAAAATTGTCAAATTTATCGGCTGCTATCACGGCCACAGCGATTCCTTTTTGGTTCAGGCTGGTTCAGGCTTGGCCAGCTTTGGGATTGCTGATTCTGCCGGAGTCATTGCTCAGGTAGCTTGGGAAACTCTGGCTTTGCCTTACAATGATACAGATGCTCTCAAGACTTGCTTCGAAAAGTACGGAGACGACATTGCCTGTGTCATTTTAGAAGCAGTTGCGGGCAATATGGGCTTGATTCCAGCGGATGCGGATTTTATCAGTACTATTCGCTCCCTCACTCAGGAATACGGCTCTCTCTTTATCGTGGATGAGGTCATGAGTGGTTTCCGAGCTCATTATCAGGGGGCAGTCGGCCTCTATCAGACAGAGCCAGACCTTGTCTGCTTGGGCAAGGTTATCGGTGGCGGCTTCCCAGTCGCAGCCTTTGGCGGTAAGGCTGTCTATATGGATCAGGTAGCTCCCCTAGGCAGCATCTATCAGGCCGGCACTTTGTCGGGCAATCCAGTCGCCATGACGGCCGGTTACGAAACGCTGAAACAGCTGACACCTGAGCTCTTTGCTGAGATTGAAGAGAAAACAAGCTACCTCTGTGATGGCTTACGAAGTCTAGCCGATAAGTACAGCATCAGTCTGCAAGTCGTGTCCAAGGGAACCATGTTTGGCTTCTTCTTCAGTCAGAAGCCGGTTCGTAACTTTGAGGATTCTAAGGCGGCTGACCATGCTCAGTTTGCAAGACTGCACGGTCTCTTGCTGGGAGAGGGCATTTATCTGGCACCATCTCAGTATGAAACCAATTTTATGTCCAGTGCCCATACTAGAGCGGACCTAGACCAGACCTTGGCGGCCTTTGAGCGGGCATTTCAAGCAATGAAAGAAGAAGTAAATGGCTAAGATTGTGTTAGTGACGGGCGGTGCCAGAAGTGGCAAGTCGGCATTTGCAGAGGAGCAGTTAGCTGACCGAGAGCAAGTTTGCTATATTGCGACTGGCCTGCCCCGAGGAGATGATCCAGAATGGCAGGAGCGGATTCGGTTGCACCAAGAACGCCGGCCGGCTTCCTGGACGACTCAGGAGCAGTATGCTGGGCTAGCGGACTGGCTGCGAGAGCAGTCGCATCCAGTTTACCTGCTGGATTGTGCCACCCTTCTGACTAGCAATCGCCTCTTTGATTTGATTGCTCAGCATTTTCCAGACAAGCTGGAGCTGACCGAGGAACACTTTCTCAGTCGGCAGGAGCAGTCTTTCCTGCTGCAGCTCTTGGAAGAAGAATGGCAAGAGCTTTTGTCTACAATCCGTCAGACTGATGCTGAGTGCTGGATTGTAACGGACGAGGTTGGACTGGGTATTGTCCCAGAGACTAGACTAGGACGCTTCTTTCGTGATGTGCAGGGCAAAATCAACCAACTGATTGCAAAGGAGGCGAGTGAGGCTTATCTAGTCATCTGCGGCCTCGCTCAGCAGTTGAAATGATAAAGGCATTGATTATCTATACTCAATTTTTTAGCCGGATTGTGATTCCAAAGGCAGTGGATATTTCCTATCTGCGACGGGGGCTTCCTTTTCTGACCCTCTTTGGTCTCTTGCTGGGTTTGATTTCAGGAGGATTTTATTTTCTGACGAGCCTAGTTCTGCCAGGAATGATTGCTTGGGTTCTGACCCTTGCTTTCGATGTTCTGCTGACAGGTGGTTTTCACTTAGACGCTCTGGCGGATACGGCAGACGGTCTCTTCTCCTCTCGTAAGAAGGAGCGGATGATGGAGATTATGAAGGACAGCCGGATTGGCAGCAATGGCGTACTGGCACTCATTCTCTACTATGCTCTGATGCTGGTTCTCTACCCTTATCTGCCAGAGCCTCGCTGGTTTATCGTGGCCAGTCTGACCATGATTGGCAAGGCTGGTCTGAGCTTACAGCTCTACCGGATGGCCTACGCCAGAGAAGGCGGCGGCTCGGGAAATTTCTTCAGTGGCAGCAAGACCAGTCATATCTTACTAGCCCAGTTACTTCCCTTGCTACTATCTATTCTGGTCTTCCGCTGGAAAGGACTCTTGGCCCACAGCTTGGTAGTTCTGGGAGCAATCGGCTATCGTCGGTTCGTTTATAATAAAATTGACGGCCACACAGGCGATACGCTGGGAGCCTATGTCGAAATTGCCCAGCTCCTCTATCTCTTAGGATTGGTGGTGCTAGGATGAAAAGATGGTATCTGATGCGGCATGGTCAGACAGACTACAACCGCAGGCGCTGTTTCTACGGCAGCCATGATGTCTCTATTAACGAGCAAGGTCAAAAAGATGCCAAGCAGCTGGCGCTGCTGATGCAGGAGCACCCAGTTGATGTGATTTACACCAGTTGTCTCAAGCGGACGCAGGAAACAGCCCAGCTGGCTTTTCCAGACAGGCAAGTTCAGGCCATAGCTGATTTTGACGAGCGTGGCTTTGGACAATGGGAAGGTTTGACAGCTGATCAGATTGAAGCGGCTTTTCCAGAAGTCTGGCAAGCTTGGCTGGAAGCCCCCTTTGAGGTCACGCCTCCTAAGGCAGAAGTTTTCGCCGACTTTCAGACCCGAGTCTGGAGTGCAACGGACTGCTTGCTGGAGAGCGGGGACGAGTCAGTGGCTCTAGTCGCTCATTTGGGAGTGTTGCGCTTGATTTACCAACATTTGGTTGACCCAAAGGCGGTTTTTTGGAACATTGATGTCCCCCAAGGACGAGTGCTGCTCTTGGAAGAGCGTGACCAGACTTGGCAGGCGACCTTACTCTAAGGATTTATTATAAAAAAACAAACAATATGATTTATCTTGGGAAAGAGGTGATCAGATGAATACACAGATTCAGGATAAATTTACTTTTAAAAATGGTCAGACTATGCGCAATCGCGTTGTCTTGGCTCCTATGACCATCTGCGCTAGTGAGCCGGGTGGCTATGTATCTCAGGCAGATATTGATTTTTTTGCCCGCCGGTCTAGGTCGGTTGGTATGGTCATTACTGGCAGTACCTATGTCCATCCTCTGGGCAAGTCCTTTGCGGAGAGCTTCAGCGGCGCCGAGGACGATAAGATTGAGGGGCTTAGCCGTCTGGCCAAGGCCATCAAGGACCAAGGGGCTCTGGCTATTGTTCAGCTCTATCATGGTGGTCGTATGGTTCTGCCTGATTTGATTGACGGTCAGCCAGTAGCACCCAGCGCTGTCAAGGCTCCGCGCGATTATTTGGCAGAGCCGAGGGCGCTCAAGAACGCTGAAGTGGAGCAGGTGATAGAGGACTTTCTGTCAGCTATTAGACGGGCAATTCAGGCTGGCTTTGACGGAGTCGAGCTTCATGGTGCCAATACCTACCTAATCCAGCAGTTTGTCTCTCCCCATTCCAATGTCCGTCAGGACAAGTGGGGCGGCAGTCTTAACAACCGCCTGCGCTTTCCAAAGACCTTGCTGAAAAGAGCCAAGCAACTAGTCAAAGAAGAGGCTAACCGCCCATTCCTGATTGGCTACCGCTTTTCTCCAGAAGAACTTGAGGAGCCAGGAATCCAGCTTTATGATACCCTGCAGTTACTAGAGCAGCTTATCTATCATCAGGTGGACTATCTGCATATTTCAACCTCTGATGTCTGGCGCTCGTCCATCAGAGATTCCCAGGACTCAGAGCCAGTGATTGAGAAAATTATCAGAAAAATTAATAATCGAGTGCCCCTAATTGGTGTCGGTCAGATAGAGACCAAGCAGGATGCCCAGCGTGTATTGGATGCGGGGATTCCGCTCTTTGCCCTCGGCAAGGCCCTGCTCCTAGACCCAGACTGGACAGAAAAGGTTGTCTCTGGCCGAGAGGCAGAAGTCATACGAGCTTATCGCGATGAGATGCAGGCTGACCTGGCTTTGCCAACTGCCTTTGTCGAAGATGCCCGAAGCTATCTGGAAGGAAAAGACTAAGACAAACAAATCACTAAGGAGGAAAGAGAATGAGCAATCATTTGTTTTTCACTCGTTTGCTCTCTCATCTTCAGGACATAGAACCACCTTAGACAGAGAGCCAATAGTATCTAGATTTGACTAGGACAGACCGTCTTAAAGTAGTTTACAAAATAGAAAAGGAAGTTGAATATTTTATGAAACATTTTAAAAAAATAATGGCTCTAGCCTTGGCAGGCCTAGCCCTAGCCTCCTGTGTAAACCCAAGCAAAACCAGTGAGCCTACTGGCGATAGTGGCAGTAAGACTGTAACTATCGGTTATACGCAATTTCCAGCAAATGTAGATCCAGCAGCGGAATACAATGGCTGGTTCACGGTCCGTTACGGAGTGGGAGAAACCCTCTTTAAGATGGACGACAAACTTGAGGTAAAACCTTGGCTGGCTGAGAAAATAGAAGCAGTCTCAGACCTAGAGTGGAAAATTACCCTCAAGGATAAGGTGACTTTCCAAAATGGTGAAAAAATGACCGGTGAAAAGGTTAAAGCCTCTCTGGAACGCTTGATTAAGACAAGCGAACGGGCAGCATCAGATATGGGCATTGACAGTATCTCTGCGGAGGGTCAAACCGTGACCATCAAGACAAAGGCTGTGCAACCGATCATGGCTAATCTCTTGGCAGAGCCATACTCCGCCATTGTCGATACGACTGGCAAGAGTGCATCTGACAAGGCTCCTGTCGGAACTGGCCCTTACATGGTGACCAAGTACACTCCTGAGAGCGGAGCAGAGCTCAAGGCTTATGATGACTACTGGGATGGCAAGCCAAAAGTTGCTAATCTGAAGATCAAGTACTTCTCTGATCCGACAGCTATTTCTGCAGCCCTCAAGTCTAAGGAAGTGGATGCCGTCTATGGTCTGCCTTACGCAAATCTAAGTACCTATGCTTCCGATAAGAACTACAAAATCTCTGAGGTAGAAGGTTCCCGCTACCTAGCTTATTACTATAACTTTGAAAATCCTTATGTAGCAGATGATAAGTTCCGTCAGGCTTTGGATACCTTGGTAGACAAGAAAACCTACTCAGAATCCCTCTTTAAAGGATCAGCTGTGCCAGCCGTTGGACCTTTCCCTACAGGTTTCGCCTTTGCCCTGCAAAAGAGCGTCCATGAATTTAACGTAGAAAAAGCTAAAAAACTCTTGGATGAGGCTGGTTACAAGGATACTGACGGTGATGGCTACCGTGAAAAAGACGGTCAAAAAGTCAGCATTGAGCTGCTGTCCTTTACCCGTCTGCCTGAAATGCCGCTGGCTGTAGAAGCAAGCCAACAACAGCTCAAGGAAGTCGGAATCGAAGCGACTATCAAGAAGGTTGAAGTTAGTGCCGTTGCCAGTGAAAAGGACTATGCCTTCACACCTTACGCGGTGGTAGCAGCTCCCATCGGAGATCCATACGCTTTCTTTAACAGTGCTGTTAAGACAAACGGAGCAGCTAATATCGGTCACTACAGCAACCCAGAAGCTGACAAGAAAATCGAAGAGTTGGCGACTGAAACGGATCCAGCTAAGCGCAATCAGCTCAGCAAGGAAATCCAAGAAATCATGGACAAGGACTACGGCTTTACCATTATCGGCTTCTTCAAGGTCGCTCTGGTAATGGACAAGTCCGTCTCTGGTCTGGAATCCCATCCGACAGACTACTATCACGTCAGCAACAAACTATCAAAGGAATAAAACATGCTGGAAATAAAAGATCTTCTGGTTCAGTCAGCAGATAAAGTCATTCTCAATCGGGTCTCCCTCTCTCTTGCTGAGGGGGAGTCCCTTTCGATTGTGGGCGAGAGTGGCAGTGGCAAGTCCACCCTGCTCAAGATGCTGCTGGGTCTCCCTCTCAGGGGGCTGACAGTAACAGAGGGCAGTATTACCTTTGAGGGGCAGGAAATCAAGCCCCAAGACCACCGTATTTATCTGCCTTTTGTTGGCCGAGAAGTAGCCTGGATTAGTCAGCATGCCAGTCTCAGCTTCAATAACCGCCGTAAGATCAAAAAGCATTATCAGGACCTGGTGAAAAATCAAGGTCAGCAAGCAGTAAATCTCCGTCCCTTGGAAGAATGCCTAGAGATGGTGGGGCTGCTGCCTGAAAAAGTCGTCAATAAGTATCCTTTCGAGCTCAGCGGTGGTATGATGCAGCTAGTCGGTGTAGCGCTGGCTCTAGCAAGCAGACCCAAACTGCTGCTGGCTGATGAGCCAACCAGCGCTCTGGATGTCCTGTCGAAAATGAAGTTGCTTGATCTCTTGAGCAAGCTTCATCAGGAAGAAAAGATGGCCATTCTCTTTGTCACACATGATATCAGCGTAGCTGAGCATCTGGCGCAAAAAGTAGTCGTCATGAAAGAAGGACAGATTGTCGAGAGCGGTCCAGCCCATCAAGTTCTCTGCTATCCTAAGCAGGCCTATACCCAGAAATTGCTGAAGGCTGTGCCCAAGCTGGCAGAGTTTAGAGAAGGGGAGCAGCTATGAGTCAAGTATTGGTCGGTCGCCAGCTGACCTACGAGTATGGTCAGATTGGTGATAGGAGAATCGGTGTCTTTGATATTGATATTAGCTTGGGAAAGGGACAGGCTTTGGGTCTGGTCGGTGAATCAGGTTCAGGTAAGAGTACTATTGCCAAGCTCATCTGCCGCTTTTTAAAGCCGGACCAAGGGGAGCTGACTCTACTGGGCAAGCCAGTCTCTGCCTACAAGGACAGGGACTACTATGCTCGGGTCCAGTACATCGCCCAGCAGCCCCAATCGACCTTTCATCCCAAGCGCAGCATTCAGCAGAGCCTAGAAGAGGTCTGTCGAAACTTCTCTCTCTATCAGCAACCGTCAGATAGAAAGCAGGCCATCCATGACTTGCTGACCTCGGTCGGTCTGACAGCTGAGCTTGCTCAGCGGCTGCCGTATCAGCTGAGCGGAGGAGAATGCCAGCGGGCAGCCATTGCCCGTGCCCTGCTGATTAATCCTGATGTGCTTATCTGCGATGAAATCACCAGTGCCTTGGATGTGACTGTTCAGTATGAAGTCATGCAGCTGCTGGCAGATATTAAGGAGCGCTCGCAGACCTCCTTTCTCTTCATTTCACATGACATCGCTCTGGTCAGCAATTTTGCAGAGGATTTGATCGTCCTCAAGGACGGAATCGTGCAAGAAAAGGGCAGCATGCGAGAGGTCGTCTCTGCTCCCAAGAGTGATTATACCAAGCTCTTGCTCAGTCAGTATAGGGAGGATAAAGATGAGGATTAAGCAACAACTAGACTCTATGGCTCCTTGCAGCAGCTATCAAGGCAGTCTGCCCATCACAGATGAGCTGGCTATCCAGTACACCCTGCTCAAAGGACAGGCCTCCCAGCCCTTGCTGACTATTAGTGCGGCAGTTCACGGCTGTGAGTATGTTGGAGTCAAGGCGCTGATGGACTTGGCGCATGAGTGGGACTTTAACTTTCAGGGCTCTGTCCTCCTCCTGCATGCAGTCAATGTCAGCGGCTTCTGGGCTCGGGAGACGACGCTTGTACCTGAGGACGGCCTCAATCTGAACAGGATTTTTCAGAATCAAGAGCCAGTTTCCAGCCTCAGCTATCAGATTCGGTCTGTGATTGAGAGCCAGGTCTTTAGCGCTGGTGATTTCCTGATTGATCTCCATAGCGGTAATCGGGAAGAACTGCTGACACCGCATGGATACTACTCTCTGCGGGCGAATCCAGAGGTAGTTGAAAAGTCCTATCAGATGCTGCAGGCTTCTGGGACACCGATTATCTATCAATCTCAGGACCGCGGCAATCTCTACCACGCCGCCTCAGTAGACTATGGACTGCCTAGCATCCTACTGGAGCAGGGAGAAAACGGCACCTGTCTGCCAGAGGATGTGCTGGCCATGAAGCAGTCGGTCAAGCAAGTTGCCCGCTATCTTTTTGAAGGGACTATGCCCTATTACCAGCAGGCACCCTTGATTCTAGATGATAGTTATTATCTGACCTGTCAGAGGTCGGGCTGCTGGATGTGCTTTGTCCGGCCCAATCAAACAGTACAGGCTGGTCAGGTCATCGGCGAAATCTGTGATATTTATGGCAATATTTTGGAAAAGGTGACTGCCATGGAAGATGGACTGGTCCTCTATCAGAAAGCGGCCCTGGTTGTCCACCAGGGAGAAGTGCTGCTGGCCGTAGCCAGTAAAAAGACTGAAAGCTACCAGACATCTGAAAGGGAGCCGCATGATTAAATTTATTATCAAAACTATTCTGCAATTCGTCCTCATCCTGCTCTGCGTCAGCTTTATCTCCTTTTTGTTGGTCTACCTAGCACCGGGTGATCCGGCTGAGAGCATTCTCAATGCTCAGGGCATTCCTTTTACCAAGGAATTGCTGGAAATCAAGAGGGCAGAGATGGGTCTGAATGGCAGCTTTATAGAGCAATATCTGGCCTGGCTGGGCAGGATTGTCCATGGCGACTTTGGTGTGACCTATAATTCTGGAGCTTCGGTCTGGGAGCAGCTGGTTTTCTATTTTCCCAATACAGTCTACCTAGCTTTTTATACCCTGCTAGCAACTCTGGGAATTTCCCTGCCGACGGCTCTCTACACATCCTACCATGCTGGAAAGCCGGTTGATCGCTTCCTGATGGCAGGTCTGGCCTTCCTGAATGCCATTCCTAGCTTTGTTATGGGGATTATCCTGATTCTGATTTTTTCTGTTCAGCTTCACTGGTTTCCCATTCAGGCAACGGCTAATGAGCTGGGTCTAGTCTTGCCAGTCATGACACTGGCCATGATCATGTCTACTCGCTATATCCCGCAGCTGCGGACCGCTTTGATAGAAATACTGCATTCGCCAGAAGTCGAAGGTGCGCGAGGTCGGGGGATTCGAGAAGGACATATCCTATTGCACGATGTGATTTACAATGTCCTGCCCTTTCTCCTGACCCTAGTCAGCCTCTCTCTGGGTTCGCTCTTGGGTGGCGTGGCTATTATTGAGCACCTCTTTTCCTGGCCAGGCATCGGTAAGATGCTGATTGGCGTCGTCGCCAATCGGGATTATCCTCTTGTTCAGGGGGCAGTCCTCTTTATCACAGCTGGGGTCTTGACTGTAAATCTAGTCTTTCAGCTGCTCATGGTTTGGCTCAATCCTCGCGCCCGACTGGCTCAGGAAAATCCCAAACTGCTGCCGCGCATGAAGAGACTAAAAGCAAGCAAGGAGGGTTCGTATGGATAAGAAAATCAATCGAAAACTCCTGATTTTAGGCGGCCTCATCGTCCTGGCCTTGGCCCTCTCCTCCTTGGCTCCTCGTCTCTTGGGTGACAGTTTGACCAAGGTCAATCTGGGACAAGCCCTGCAAGGACCGAGCAGCAGTGAGTGGTTCGGAACGGACGCTCTGGGTCGGTCTGTCTTTGCGCGTGCAGTAAGCGGAGGTGCGGAAACGGTTCTGCCGGCCCTGATGATTCTAATGCTGATTGCGGCGGTGGGCTCCTTTATCGGGGTGACCAGTGCCTTCATCGGCGGGAAATTCGACCAGCTCATCTTGCTGGTAATCACGGCTTTTCAGTCTTTTCCATCTATCATTTTGGTCATTGCCATCGTCAGTATCTTGGGCATCGGTCTCCAGCAGACCCTCATCGCTATCTGCCTGACGGCCTGGACCAAGTATGCCTACCTGATGCGCTCCATGACCCTACAGCTGAAAAATGAACCCTATATCCAGTCCTCGAAAATGTATGGCAATAGTTTTTGGACGACTCTGAAAAACTATTATTTCCCCAGTCTTTTTCCTCAGATTCTGACGACCATGAGCTTTGACATCAGCACCATTATCATGGAAATCGCTGGTCTCAGCTTTGTCGGATTGGGAGCTCAGGCACCGTCGCCTGAGTGGGGAGCCATGATCAATGACGGCCGGATTTACATCCAGGAAGCTCCCTGGATTGTGGTCTTCCCTTGTATCTTACTGATTCTGACCATTCTCCTCTTTACCAAGTTCGGAGATGCTCTCAACAGCAAGTACAACCGCATGAATTGATCATAAAAAAAACATAAACTATAGCCCCCTATCTCTTGGGACTGCGATCATAAAAATATGAATACAAGAAAGTGATTCAATAAAAATGAGAAAAAAACTATTTTTATTAGTTGTCCTCTTGCTGCCCTTATTCTTGGTAGCCTGCCAGCAAAACTCAAACTCATCCAAACAGGTCGGTGAGAAAGACAAACTCACCATGGTCTGGGGAGAGGACTTTGGGGATGTCAATCCTCACCGCTACAATCCAGACCAATTTGTCATTCAAGATATGGTCTATGAAGGCCTAGTCCGCTACGGTGACAATGGTAAGATCGAGCCAGCCTTGGCTGAAAGCTGGGATATCAGCGAAGATGGTAAAACCTATACCTTCAAGTTGAGAAAGGCAAAATTCTCAGACGACTCTGACTTTAATGCTGAGAATGTCAAACGGAATTTCGATACCGTCTTTTCAGAGGAAAATAAGAAAAACCACACTTGGTTTGACTTTACCAACCAGCTGGAAAGCTATCGAGTTGTAGATGAGCATACCTTTGAAATTAAGCTCAAACAAGCCTACAGTGCGACTCTCTATGATTTATCAATGATTCGTCCAATCCGCTTCATAGCTGATGCTGCCTTCCCTGATGGAGATGATACGACCAAGGACAACCTCAAGAAGCCAATCGGAACCGGTCAATGGGTTGTCAAAGACAAGAAGCCAAACGAGTACATCACCTTTACCCGTAACGAAAAGTACTGGGGTGAAAAGCCTAAACTGAAAGAAGTAACTGTCAAGATTATCCCAGACCCACAAACCCGTGCTCTTGAGTTTGAGTCTGGCAATGTTGACTTGATCTATGGAAATGGCGTTATCGGTTTGGATAACTTTGCTAAGTATGCCAAGGATGATAAGTACACGACAGACGTATCTCAGCCAATGTCCAGCCGCCTCATGCTCTTAAATGCCAAGCAGGAAATCTTCAAAGACAAGACTGTCCGTCAGGCGATGAACCATGCGGTTGATAAGAAGTCTATCGCGAAAGACATTTTCCGCGGAACAGAAACACCAGCTGATACCATCTTCTCTAAATCTACCCCTCACTCTGACGCCACTCTGACTCCCTATGAATACGATATCGAGCTGGCTGAAAAGATGCTGGATCAAGCAGGCTGGAAGAAAGGTTCTGACGGTATTCGTGAAAAAGACGGCAAGAAATTGAGCCTAAATGTTCCTTATATCTCGTCTAAGGCGACAGACAAGGACTTGGTTGAGTACTTCCAAGGCGAATGGAAGAAAATCGGAATTGACGTTCAGCTTAAAGCGATGGAAGAAGATGACTATTGGGAAAATATTAAGACTGGCGACTTTGATTTGATGCTAACCTTCTCTTGGGGAGCACCTTGGGATCCACATGCTTGGATGACTGCCCTGACTTCACCAGCTGACCATGGCCACCCAGAAAATGTTTCCCTAGAAGCTCTGCCATCTAAGCCAGAAATTGATAAAATTATCAAGGCAACTCTGGTCGAACCAGACGAGGCAAAAGTCGATGAAGGTTATAAGAAAGTCCTCACCATGCTCCACGATGAAGCTATCTATATTCCAATCACTTACCAGTCCGTTGTTTCCGTCTACCGCAAGGGAGAACTCGAAGGCATGCGCTTTGCCCCAGAAGAAAATGCTTTCCCACTGCGCTATATTGAGAAAAAATAAAAGCTGACTTCATAACTGCAAATTTTAATATAAAGGGAGTAGTGCTGCTAAGTTGAAAAGCTTATCAGCCGCCCCTTTTCTTTTAAGGACTATGAAAAAAGATTTATTTAAAAAAATAGTTTCTTTCTTAGCTGCTCTATTGATGATATCAGTATTGACCTTTCTCTTGGCCAAGCTATCCTCGGCGGATCAAGCAGAAAATTATCTAAGGGTATCTAAGATTCAAGTGACTCCTCAATCCTTGGAAAAAGCCAGAGATTATCTGGGACTCAATCAGCCTTGGCCCCAGCAGTATCTAGGTTGGCTGACTAAGGCCCTTCGTGGGGATTTTGGAACATCTTATCTCTTAAAGGTTCCTGTCCTGCCCTTGGTGCTGGAGCGTTTCCAGTCGACCCTTTCTCTGGGCTTGACATCCTTTGCTCTCATTTTGCTTACGTCCATTCCTTTGGGGATTTTTAGTGCAGTCTACAAGGGTTCTCTCTTTGATAAGGTCACTCGCTTTCTATCCTTTTCCAGTGTTTCCATGCCCAGCTTTTGGCTAGGTTACATGCTGATTGTAGTTTTTGCTGTTCAGCTCAGATGGCTGCCAGTTTCGGGCAAGCAGGACCTTAGCAGCTTGATTCTTCCTAGTCTGACCCTCAGTATGTCATTGATTGGCCAATATACTGCTTTGATCCGCAAGGCCGTGCTGGAGCAGATGAACAGTGTTCATGTCGAAAATGCCCTCCTGCGCGGAGTCAGTAAGTTCTTCCTGGTCAAGAATCATCTCTTGAGAAATTCACTGCCAGCTATTGCGACAGGCCTGAGCCTGACCTTGGTCTATCTTCTGACAGGATCCTTAATTGTCGAAGAAGTCTTCTCTTGGAATGGTGTCGGTTCCCTCTTTGTAGATGCGCTGCAGTCTGTGGATCTGCCGATTATTCAGTGCTGTATGCTTTTATTTGGCCTATTATTCTTGGGAAATAATATTCTAACCCAGCAGCTGCCGCTCTGGATCGACCCTAGAGTCAGAAAAAGGAGGAGCAATGTCTAAACGATTTATGTTTTCAAGTGTCATTTTGCTGGCTCTCTTCATTTGCGCTCTCTTTGCACCCTATCTATCTTCTTTTGATCCCCAGCATGTAGAGATTTCAAATAAACTGATGCCACCTGATGCTGCTCATCCGTTGGGAACGGATCAGCTGGGCAGAGACGTCTTGTCTCGTCTGCTTCACGGAGCCCGCTACTCCCTTTTCTTATCCCTGACCATCAGTCTGCTGGAAGTGGTCATCGGTGTGACAGTCGGCTTGCTGATTGGATGGTATCAGGGAAAGGCTGAAGCGACCTTCTTATGGTTTGCAAATGTTATTTCTGCCTTTCCAAGCTTCCTGCTCTCTTTAGCTACCGTTGGGATATTGGGACAGGGAATGACCAATATGATTTTAGCCATTGTCATCATAGAGTGGGTTTACTATGCTCGGGTGACGGCCAATCTGGTCAAGAGTGCCAAGGAGGAAGCCTATGTCATTTCTGCCCAGACTATGGGACTCTCCCAGTTCCATATCCTCAAAACCCATATCCTGCCCTTTATCTACAAGCCTATTTTGATTATAGTGCTCATGAATATCGGGAATATCATTCTCATGATTTCTGGCTTTTCCTTTCTGGGAATCGGTGTCCAGCCCAACATTACCGAGTGGGGTATGATGCTGCATGATGCTAGAAGCCATTTTCAAACAGCAACTTGGATGATGCTGGCGCCCGGCCTGGCTATCTTTCTGACTGTGGTCGCCTTTAATCTTTTTGCCGAATGCTTTGAAGAGAAAGGCTGGAAACAGATATGGAAAAAATAGCAGTAAAGAAACTGACAGTCCAAATCGAGCAAAAGACCATTCTGCAGGACATCAGCTTTGAAGTGGAGGCAGGGCAGTCTCTGGTCATTATCGGGGAAAGTGGGTCTGGCAAAACCCTCTTGACCAAGATATTGATTGGGCAGCTGCCTCGATCCTTGAGTATGGAAGGAAAAGTCCACTATGGTTCCATGGCTTTGGAGCGAAATTCTCTCAAAGCTTGGCAGCAGCTGCGAGGCAGTCAAGTGGCCTACATGTCGCAAAATCCGATGGCTATGTTTAATCCTTTTCAGACTATTCAAAGTCACTTTTGGGAAACCATGCGCAGCCATAGCAAGATTTCAAAAGACGCTTGTCTGGCTAAGGCAGTAGCTTCCATGAAAGGGGTGCGACTGGGAGAGCCGGAAGAGCTCTTGAAGAAATATCCTTTTGAGCTCAGCGGCGGTATGTTGCAGCGGGTCATGCTCGCTATCTTGCTTTGCCTAGAGCCAGAGACCATTATATTGGATGAGCCTACTTCAGCGCTGGATATCCATAACCGAGAGCAGATTATCCTTATCTTAAAGGAGCAGCTAGCTAAGGGCAAGACCCTCATCACAGTGACCCATGATTATCATTTGGCGCGAGAGCTGGGAGGCGAGATGCTTGTCATGTATCAGGGGGCTATCATGGAGGAAGGGTCAGTGGCCAAGCTCCTTGAAAGTCCTTCGCAATCCTATAGCCAAGACCTTATCTTAAGAAATCCATACGAACGGTTGGTGAGAGACGATGCTGGAATGTAGACATGTATTTAAAAAATTCGATGGCAAAATAGTTGTCAAAGACTGCGATTTCACCGTCCAGAAAGGTGAAATTATCGGCCTGATGGGCGAGAGCGGCAGCGGTAAGAGCACACTGGCGAAATTGCTGCTTGGTCTAGAAAAACCTAGCCAGGGTGAGATCCTGCTGGATGGCCAGCCCTACTCAGTCAAAAAGTCAGGGGTAAGAATCTTGCTGGTTTTTCAGGACTCGCTTCACTCAGTCAATCCGAACTTTACAGTCGAGCAGGTCTTGACAGAGGCGCTGCCAAAAGATGTGGCTAGAGAAGAGATAGAAGCCATTCTAGAAGACGTCGGCATGGACAAAAGCTTTCTGAGTCAGCCAGCGCGCCAGCTCAGTGGAGGCCAGCTCCAACGGATTTGCATCGCCCGCGGTCTGCTCTTGAAGCCAGATATTCTCATCTTTGATGAGGCTTTGAGTGGTCTGGATCCCATTGTTCAAGGCAGGTTGTTACGCCTCCTATATGATTTGTGGGAGAAATACCAGCTGACCTATCTTTTCATCTCGCATGACTTCAAGCTAAGCTACGCTCTCTGTCACCGGATTTTGGTCATGGCAGACGGGGAAATCGTTGACGAGATAAAGGACTTTGAGCTTCCTATCCAGGCTCATCGCCCCGTGACAAAAAAGTTGATAGGCGACAAGGGACATTTCAGTTGATGCATGCCCCAGCCAGCTAATCTATTTTAGAATTAAAAATAAAGGAACATATATGAAACGTACATTTGAAACGAGAAAACTTTACTTCGGCTTTCCGGTCTTCTTTTTAGGCTATAAGGACGATGTCCACGGTTATAATATTTCGACTTCAAGCTCGGTTTATTCCTTGGGCAGCATGATGGTTATTGCCATGCGTACTAAGGGAAATGCCATTACAGAGATTACCAAGCACCAGCAATTCACAGTCAATGTCCCAGAGAAGGATTTGACCAAAGAGTCTGAAATTGCTGGCTTCAACAGCCGCAAGGACAAGTTTGCCCTGACAGGTCTTAGCTACACAATCGGCGAGACTGTGGATGCTCCGCTGGTAGACCAATGCCCTGTATCCATTGAGTGTCAGGTGCTGGATATGGTCGAATGCGGTGCCTTGACCAATGTCATCGCCCGTGTCACTCGGCGCGTGGTAGATGAGGAGTTGATTGATGAGAATGATGCTTTCCGCAGCGACCGCTTTTCCCCTATCAGCTACATGGGAGATGGTGATGGACGGCTTTACCGCTATTTCAGCGACGAGTCAGTCAAGATGGGCTCCATTATCAAAGAAATCCGAAAACAAGAAGAAAAATAAAGAAACCGCTGAGATTTGAAGAATCTCAGCGGTTTAGTTTTCTATCACAATTTTTTCTTCTAGGTCAAATTTCTTTAGGAAACGGCCTTGCTCTTCTTGGATTTGCGGAGTTGGATTTTTGATGCCCATGACCAGTTCTATCATTTCTGGATGGGCCTCACGCACCAGCTGACTCAGAGCCCAGATAGCTGTAGTGACATGAATCGGATTTTGCCCCTTGTCGATAATTTCCAGCATTTTGGGAATGGCAGAGCGATCATTGGCATTTGCCAGAGCGATAATGGCATTGCGCTGAAGGATGTTTTTTCCCCGCCAACTGCCGGCTACATGACCGAATTTCTCCTTAAACTGACCGTTGGAAAGCTCCAAGAAAGGCAGGAGCTCGGGATGAGAAAGGTCGGGATCAATCTCTGTTGCGAGCGGATTATCCAAGCCTTTATTGTAAGGGCAGCAGATTTGGCAGATATCGCAGCCATAGATGACCGTTTTAATCTTCTTGCGAAATTCCAGATCCATGACGCCCTTGTCCTGAGTCTGAAAGGATAGACAGCGCTTGGCATTCATGCTGCCGTCACCAATCAGGCAGGAAGTGGGACAGGCTGTCACACAGCGGTTGCAGTCTCCGCAGCCGTAGTCGACAGGCTGATCAGGCTCGATGTCCAGATTGGTGATGAGCTCTCCTAAAAACATATAGGAGCCAAATTCCTTGGAGATGACCAAGCCGTTCTTGCCGATAAAGCCGATTCCTGCTCTTTGGGCTACGGCGGTATCGACCAAGGCGCCCGTGTCCACCATGCCCTTGTATTCAAAATCAGCGGTCAGCTCTTCGATTCCCTTGGCAAGCCGGTCCAGCTTGTCCTGCAGGACATAATGGTAGTCCAGCCCCCAGCTGTTGGGGGTGAATTTGCCCCGCTTGTAGGCCGTTTTCTGAGGCTGCTGCTTGAGCTTGTGGGGGTAAGCGATTGCGATAGAGATAATGGTCTTGGCTGAGGCTAGACTGAGCTTGGGCTTGATCCGCTCCTCGATGTTTTTATGTTCAAATCCTGAATTTCGCCCTTCTTCTACAGCCAAGCGCAGCGACTTCTCCAGATAGTCGAAATCATCCGCTGTCGTAAAGCCAATCTTAGAAATCCCAATTTCTTTTGCTAAGTTAATAATTTCTTCTTTGATGTTCATCCTTACTATTATAGCGGAAAAATGCCAACTTGGCGAATGATTGAGAAAGGGAATTATCCTATAGAGATATACCTATAGTTTTATAAGACTTCCTTAGCCTATATACTGTATGATATAATGAAATGTGGAATTTTTTTATAGAAAATTTCGCAAAGTTTAGGGGAAATTTTATAAAGTTAAACAATGGGAGTTTACAAAATGAAAAAGAGATATTATGAATTTTTGAATGTTCTTGTTACGGATTGTAATCCAATCAGAAACTTAGATTTTTATAAGGCTGGTTTAATTGAGGTATTTTTTATCTCACTGGTATCTATCGTTTCTATTTTCTTGCGAGGTGAGATGCATGAGCGGAGCATGATGGTCATGAATTTTACTATCATTCACGCGCTTATTTTGTTCCTGGCCTTTTTACTCTTCCAAAAGTTTTTTGATATTAAAGCTTTGCAGCTCATTCCGACCAGCTCTTACCTATTTCTGCATTTTGAATTGCTTTTTTGGGGCTCCATCTTTTTTGGTGAGAACCACTTAGCATTTTTTATGATTTTTATCATACTCAGCTTGTCTTATCAGTTGATTAATTTGCTCTATCAGATGGTGATCATTTCAAAATTGAGATATTTTGAACAGAAACAAAAGATCAATATTTTGCAGATTCACGCCATCGTCCTGTGCTGCTTGTCAGCTGCAGTAGCAGTCATCACTCGCTTGTTTATGCTGTCAGGACTCTATATGATTATTGCCTTGGTAGGTTTGAGCATCGCATTGACGCCCTTGTATCTATTGGGCTATGCACAAGTTTTCACTGGCTGGAGAAATCAAGTGCCTGAAAAATGGTAGAATTAAAGGGGATTGTCTAAGAAACGATTTCCCTTTTTTTATTAAGAGGGAAGCTGGAAATATGAACGTATCCTCTAGAACTGGATTGTTTATCAAGAATGATTTAAAATGGATAAGAGTAATTAATACTGAGAAGCTTAGAAGAAACAAAAATATCAATACAGGAGCTGCGAAATGAAGAAAAAATATTACGATTTTTTGAATATGATTATTATAGATTATAGACCAATAAATAATTCAGATTTTTACAAATCTTTTCTAATAGAACTAATGGCTTAAACTAGTGGAAGGGTGGTCTCGTTAATGGTAAAGATAAATAGAAAAGATAAAGTAAATATCACTAATATAGAAAAAGAAAGATACCATGGTCCATTGATTACACATGGTGTCAGTTTAGGTTATATTAAATTATATCCATGGATTGGTTTGGCATTAAGCGGTTTTATGTATTTGGTTGGAAGTTATGAAGATTATCTAGGTATCTTTAAAGGACTTTCTTTGCTTTGCGGTCTTGTGAATATATTGGGTATTATCATTTCTTTTATTCCCTATTTAATAAGTGCATGGAAGATTTTAACATATTATTTAATAGCCCTCACAGTGTTAAGCTTAGTGATAGGTCTAAATTTTATTGGTTTACTAATGGTTATTTCAGACGGTAGTCCTATAGGAGGCAAGGAGATATATCAATCCCCTCTCACTCCATTTTATGTAATATTGATGATGTTCCTTTTTATCTTTGCTTGTGGCCTCTATGCTTGGTATTATCTCCCAAAGAATCAAGGAAAAGTCTGGGCTTTTAATCAAGTAAAAGAAGGAGATAGAAAGAAAACATGGTGGAATAATTTTGCTGTAGCTTTTGCAGGGGCAACAATCATTCCTTCTCTCCTAACGGGTTATATTCAG
Source organism: uncultured Streptococcus sp. (assembly GCF_963528215.1). GTDB lineage: Bacteria > Bacillota > Bacilli > Lactobacillales > Streptococcaceae > Streptococcus. Next base: position 57,281 of record NZ_CAURVL010000001.1, on the reverse strand, counting down.
AATGCCTTTGGTGTTTTATTGGGAATTTTGTTAACCTTGACTTTGCCAGCTGTTATGGTAGATGCGTTTTATGCAGCTATTTAATATAAGGAATCATCCGAAAAGTGATGAACTGATTTGAGGTGTTTTTAGTAACTGACAAAAAGTTGAGTGGTGTTCCGAATATCTCCTATTTAGTTAAACAGTTATAGCGTTTATATTCTAAAAGTTTGCTAAGGTAGAGAAATAATTTTTCTCTGCCTTTATTTTTTACAAATTTGAAAGCGCTTCATTGACAAAGTTAATCAGATAGTTTATAATATAATAACAGTATAGAAAATGGCAAGGAAGCCTGATTTGATCGCAATGAAGCGAGTGTTTCAGAATCAAAGGGGTTTTCTATGCCATTTTTTTGCGCACTATTATTTTTTTATGGAGGATTGTTTCTATGCGGACAAAAGGAATTGTGCTGCTTTGTAGTTTGGCTTTGCTTCTGGGAGCTTGTCAAGCGGGGAATAATAAGACGACGACGGAGTCATCCTCGGCTAAGACGGAGACAACAGATAAGGACAAGGCTAAGACTTTGGATAAGGGCGTCTGGGAAGACAAGCTTTATGCCCGTCTGACCAAGCTCATCAAGGAGAATGGGAACACCAGCTCTACCTACGATAAAAATAAAAAACCTTATGCCGTCTTTGACTGGGACAATACGACCGTCATTAATGACATTGGCGAAGCAACCTTTACCTATCAAATTGAAAATCTGGCCTTTAAGATGACGCCGGAAGAATTTGACCAAGCAGTGCGGACCAATATACCGAGCGACGATTTTGTTGAGGATTTCCATAATAAAGATGGTGAACCAGTGAACATTGACAAGATTGCGGCTGACCTGCTTTCTGACTACACGGTTATTTACAATAGCTATAAGGGAATGCAAGGAGACAAGTCTCTGGAAGAAGTCAAAAAGACCGATGAATACCAAGACTTTGCTGCTAAACTCCGCTATCTTTACGAAGCGATTGGTGATACCTTCAGCTCTGACATCAGTTATCCATGGGTGACCTACCTCTATGCAGGTATGACTTCTGAAGAAGTTCAAGCTCTATCTGAAAAGTCTATTGACCAAGCTCTCCAAGACAAGCTGACTTCTGAAACTTGGGAAAGTCCAGAAGGCTTGAAAGGTGAGTCAGGCCAAATCACTGTGACCTTCAAGCGCGGTGTTCGCTCGGTCAAGGAAATGCAAAATCTCTACAAGACTCTGATGGCTAACGGCATTGATGTCTATATCTGCTCTGCGTCTTATATCGATGTGATTATCCCTTATGCTAGTAATTCTAAGTATGGCTACAATATTCCTAAAGAAAATGTCACTGCTATGCGCCTGAAAAAGGATGATCAGGGTGTGATTCAGCCAGAATATGATACCAACTATGCTCAGACTCAAGGTGAGGGCAAGACAGAGACCATCAAAAAGCTGATTGCTGTCAATCATGACAATCAAGAACCAATCCTGATTGCCGGTGACAGTAATGGCGACTATGCTATGCTCAAGGACTTCCCTAAACTGCAAATGGGTATTATCTTCAATCTTTTGAGAGATCCTAGCAAGGGAATCGGTCTTTTGCAAACTAAGGCAATTGAAACTTACGGTCAGGAAGATGCACTTTACTACCTGCAAGGCCGCGATGAAAATAAAGGTGTACTGCTCAACGGCAGGGAAACTATCAAACTAGATAGTAAGGAAGCCCAGCTAAGCAGATAGCAGGCAGTTCCCTGTCATAGAGAGGAATGGATGCAAAATATGAAAAAAATCATGTTTGTCGGTCCAGTCGGAGTGGGTAAGACTACTCTGACCCAGCGACTGAAAGGCTTGGAGCTAAGCTACTTTAAGACTCAGGCCATTGAGTTCTATGATGCCATCATTGACACGCCTGGAGAATTTCTCCAGCATCGTAAGTATTATAATGCTCTGAACGTGACAGCAACGGAGGCTGATGTGATTGGTCTCTTGGTGGCGGCTTCCAATCAGATGCAGACCTTTCCTCAGGGTTTTTCTTCCCTCTTCAATAAAGAAGTGATTGGCATTGTTACCAAGATTGATATGGCTGAACAGCCGGAGCAAATCGAAAAAGCACGGCGACAGCTGAAAGCGGCTGGAGCCAAGGAAATTTTTGAAATATCAGCGACGGAAAACGAAGGAATTGACCGTCTCCAGGCTTATCTGGAGGCAGACTAAGGACGAAAAAGCCGAATATGGTATACTAGATTCTAACAAGGAAACGAGGAAGGAATGTCTATTTATGAAAGTAGAGCACGGTGGAAATGCGGCAGCTTTGGCTGAGGAATTTGGTTTTTCTCTAGAAGACTGTCTGGATTTCAGTGCCAATATCAACCCTTTGGGAATTTCTCCGCGGCTGAGGATTTGTCTGACCGAATCCATTGATTGGCTGGTTCATTATCCAGACATCAGCTACAGCCACTCCAGAGAGCTTTTGGCACATCATCATGGCCTAGAAAAGGACAATGTCCTGCTGGCAAATGGTGCGGTAGAAGTCTTTTATGAGCTGGCCCGCTTCCTGCGTCCAAAAACGGTCCTGACTCTGAGCCCTACTTTCATGGAATATGAAAAAGCCTTTTCGCAAGTGCAGGCCAAGGTGGAGCGCTTTAGCCTTCCTTCTCCATCCTATGAGTGGAATCTAGCTGACATGTTGCCGGCCTTGGATTCACTGACTGCAGGAGACGCTGTACTCATCTGCAATCCCAATAATCCGACAGGTACCCTGATTCGGTGTACTGAATTAGAAAAGTTAGCTGACTACCTGCAGGAGCGGCAAATCTTTTTGATACTGGATGAGGCTTTTATGGACTTTCTGGACGATGAGGAGTCCTATAGCTTCGTATCATGTCTGGCTACCTATCCAAATGCAGTAGTGGTGCGGTCTCTGACCAAGTTTTATGCTATTCCTGGTCTGAGGCTGGGCTATGCTCTTAGCTGCCATCCAACTTGCTTTGATGAGATAGAGGGGAGTCGCGCTCCTTGGTCGGTCAATGCCATGGCGGATCAGGCCCTGCCTGTCCTTTTGGAGGATCAGGACTATCAGCAAGCTACCAAGCAGTGGCTTCGAGTAGAAAGAGATTTTCTTTTTCAAGGACTGACTGCATTTCCACAGATTCGGCCGGTCAAGCCTAGTGTCAACTATATCTTCTTTGAGTATCTAGGTCGGCTGGACCTGCGTCAGGAGCTTCGGCAGAGAAAGATTTTTATCCGTTCCTGTCAAAATTATCATGATCTGACAGACCGGCATTACCGTATAGCCATCCGCAGCCATCAGGAAAATGAACAGCTTCTGGCTTGTCTGACAGAAGTCTTGGCGAAAGAGGCTCCTTATGACTAAGGGAATCGTGTCTTGTCCAGGTTCCTGCGGTGAGTTATTTCAAGGTTTAGTAGGAGAGCAGGAAGTCCTGCTCTCCTATGGGATTGAGAAGCGCAGTCGAGTGAGATTGGACGGAGCTTCGTCTCTCGCAAGGCAAGTCCAAGGTGAAAAGGTAAGGCGAGCTTTGGAGCTCCTGCCTGAGTCCAATGTTTTCTCTTTTGTTCAGGAGTCAGACCTGCCCATCAGCAAGGGCTATTCTAGTAGCACAGCAGATATGGTTAGCTGCCTGCAGGCAGCTGCTCTGGGGCAGAAGCAGCTTCTAAAAGCAGCGGATTTGACGCGTCTCTGTGCCAAGATTGAGCCTACTGACTCGGTGGCTTTTGCGGACTGGACGGTCATTAATCCCCTGACTGGTCGAGTGGTCTGGCAGACAGACTGGCGACCGGAGCTCTATGTTTATATCTTGGAGCCTGTGGAGATGGTGACAACTCTTGACTTGGTTCGGATGAAGGACAGTCCTAGCTATCCGCTTGAGGAGTCCAAGCGCTTGCTTCCTCTCTTTCAGGCGGCTTGTCAGGAGAAGAGTTTGGAAAAACTTGGCCATTTAGCGACCTATAGTGCTTTGTTGAATAACCAACGGCTGCCCAAGCCCTATCTGGAAGAATTACTGAATTTGGTAAAAAAATACCAATGCTTAGGGCTCAATGTTGCCCATAGTGGTACATTGGTTGGTTTGTTGCTGAACAGGGAACAGCTAGCAGTCTTGCCTCAGTTAGAGGCTGAACTAGCTCGCTCAGCCAGTGGGGCTTATTATCAGACTCGGACCTTGAGCAGGATTATTTTTGAAGGGGTGCAGCCGGTCAGGGAGGAGACAGACTAGTTTGAAAGACTTAGAAAAAATTATTGAGCAGATTCTTCCGATAGACAAAGACAAGCTTCAAGAAGGCCAGCGCTACTGTGATCAGCTAGGAAAGCCGCCAGGCTCCTTGGGAAAGCTCGAGACTATCTATGCTCGCTTGCATGCTATGTTTTCTGGTCCTATTGATTTAGAGAAAAAGATTGTTCTCGTCTACGTGGCAGATAATGGCATTGTGGCTGAAGGTGTTTCTGCCAATCCTCAAGAAACGACCTATACTGTTGCTCGAAATATTCTAGCAGGGAAGTCAGGCTTGTGCGCTATTTCCAAGCATGCTGGTTCAGACATCTGCCTGGTAGACATTGGCTGCAAGAAGGATATCTTTGAGGAAAATACGGACAAGGTTTGTCATGGGACGCGCAATATGCTCAAGGAGCCGGCCATGACCCGCGAGCAGGCTATAGCGGCAATTCTAGTCGGCTACAAGAAGACAGAGGCCTTGATTAAAGACGGCTATTGTCTCTTTGGAACTGGAGAAATGGGGATTGGCAACACCACCACCTCAGCTGCTGTTATTGCTGCAGTTCTCGGTCTTAAAGCAGAAGACGTCACAGGCTATGGAGCTGGTCTGACTCAGGATATGAAGGCTCATAAAACAGCCATTATTCAGCAGTGTCTGGATCGTCACGCTCCTTATGGAGATATTCTGGATCTGACCGCTAAGCTTGGTGGGCTAGATATGCTGGCTATGGCAGGCACTCATCTCGCCTGTGCCCGCTATCAGCTGCCATGTGTAGTGGACGGTCTTATCTCTCTGACGGGGCTTCTGATTGCCCATCAGCTGACTCCTCATGTCTTGGACTATAGCTTTGCTTCCCATGCTTCGACGGAGCCTGCTTACAGACTGGTCAGTGACTTTCTAGGACTGGAGCCCATGCTTTTGCTGGACATGCGACTGGGTGAAGGCTCAGGCTGTCCTTTGGCTTTCTTTCTGCTGGAAAATGCTGTCTATACCATGGAGCATATGCCAACCTTTGCAGAAGGCAGCTTGAAAGAAGAAGATTATGTTGATATTCGCAAAAATGTGACTTAAAGGAGAAAAAATATGCAACTCTATACAAAAACAGGTGACAAGGGCTTGACCAAGCTAGTTGGCGGTCAAAGTGTCGCCAAGGATGCAGAACGGGTTAATGCTTACGGGACCATTGATGAGCTGAACTCTTGGATTGGTTATACTATTACCAAGCTGGACAAGGATGATAAGCTGAGAGATGAGCTATTTCAGCTGCAGCATTATCTCTTTGACTGTGGTTCAGACCTCTCTACACCAAAGGGAGTTTATCCCTATAAGGTTGATCAGCAGCTAATTGACTGGATTGAGGAGAGGATTGATACCTACGCAGAAATTCCACCAGCTTTGGAAAGGTTTATCCTGCCGGGCGGTGACGAGATTGCTTCCATGATTCATGTGGCTCGGACCATTGCAAGACGGGCAGAGCGTCATATCGTAGGGGCTATGTGGACTACAGAAATTAACAATAATGTCCTGATTTTTGTCAACCGTCTATCAGATTACTTCTTTGCCTTGGCTCGAGTAATCAACTTTACTAAAAATCAAGAAGACATCGCCTATGAAAGAGGTGCTAAGGTCTTCCACAATATCACCAAGGCAGATGTTGAGCGTTGGGCAAGCAAACGCCAGTGATAAAAAGAAACAGAAAAAGTTCTGTCTTTCCAAATTGACTTTTACCAAGTCTTGGAAGGACAGAACTTATTTTGATGTTCTAAAAAAAGAAAGCCGCCTATACATCATTGTATCTTCATGCTAAGCTTCGTTGATTAGCACTAGCTTTCCAATTATTGACTCTGCTCCTTTGCAGAAAGACAAGAGAAACCTCATCTTTAGAAAATTAACGTACTTAAACGTAGAGTCAATAATGGAAACTAAGCTAAAATGTTTGTTCCAAACTGACATCACTACCTTACATCGAGGCATGAAATCTACTAAAATTTAAGAATAAAGACCTGACTTAAAGCTGAAAAGCTTATCACAGTGGCGGGACCGCGCTGGATTTACACCAGACTTCCATATCCTTAAAAGTACTAAAATCAATTTCCTAGTAACTAGATTGTAACACCTTTCACAGGTAATTACAAGGAAAACGAATCAAATTTTAATAAAAATTTAATCCTTCAAACAAGCTTGTTTTTGAAAAGAGAAGCGGCACTAAAAACTTCTTATATTAATGACTTTTTCATTGCCATGAAAGCGCTTTTGTGTTATAATTCAATATAGTACAAAGGGGTACTGAAGATAAATAAGCAATGAAGCTATATGAAAATGCTGTGACGTGTGTAGGGGAGCAGTCTTATTTTCATATAGTTTCTTTTTGTTTAAAAATAGATACAACAGAAAGGAGAAAAGATGTATAAGATTTCCTATAAGACTGAATTGCATGTGGGCAAGGGCGCTCTGCAGCAATTAAGCCATTATAAAAACGAGCATATCTTAGTCGTTGCCGATCCTTTTTTGAAGACATCTGGCACGCTGGATGCTATTTTAGCCAACTTTGATGACAGCAATGATATTGTTGTTTTCACAGATATTGTGCCTGATCCGCCAATCGAAACAGTTGTGGCTGGTATCAAGAGTGCAGGAGACAAGCCAATCAGCATTGTGCTTTCTATTGGCGGAGGCTCTGCCATTGATGCTTCCAAGGCTATGTATTATTTTGCCAAGAAGCAGGGTGCCTTCTCAGAGGCTATTCTCATCGCCATTCCTACAACAAGCGGAACTGGATCTGAAGTGACCGACTTTTCTGTTATCACAGATGCAGACAAAGGCACCAAGTATCCGTTGGTGACCAGTGAAATTCTGCCAGATGTTGCTATCTTGGATGCGGATTTGGTTATGTCTCTTCCTAGCAACATCACAGCAGATACAGGAATGGATGTGCTGACTCACGCTATTGAAGCCTATGTATCCACTGAGGCGACCGACTTCTCCGATGCCTTGGCTGAAAAGGCGATTAAGCTGGTCTTTGAATATCTTCCTAAAGCCTACAAAAATGGTCAGGATGTAGAAGCGCGTGAAAAAATGCACGCAGCATCCACTCTGGCAGGGATGGCCTTCAATACGGCTTACTTGGGTATCAATCACAGTCTGGCACATGCGGCAGGTGCCAAGTTCCATGTTCCTCATGGTCGTTTAAACAGTATTTTAATGCCCCATGTCATTCAGTATAATGCTGGTATCGATCTCAATAATAGGGGCCGGCAGGCAGCGGACAAGACTGTAGCCAGCCGTTATCAGGATATTGCCAAACTACTGGGATGCAGTGCTTCAAGCCCTGTATCAGGAGTAAGACAGCTGGTTGAAGCCATCAAGAAGCTGCAGAGAAAGCTGGAGATGCCAACTTCTCTGAGAGAATACGGTGTGAAAGCAGATGTCTTTGCTCAGTACAAGGTAGAAATTTCAGAAGCTGCCCTGCATGATGGCTGTACTCCGACTAACCCTCGTGTCCCTACGGCAGAAGAACTGCTTAAAGTATTAGAGAAAGCGTTTTAATCCTCTGAATTGCTGTTATGCCAAAATTATTGTATAATGATTAAGAGCATGCAGTACACTTCTGAAGGTTTAAAATCATGAAGAAGGTTTACTAAATTGGAAGAAAAACAAAGAATGATACAGGAATACGTTCCTGGGAAACAAGTGACCTTGGCGCACCTTATCGCCAATCCTGATGAAGTCATTTTTGAAAAATTAGGATTGCAGGCAGAAATCAAGGATGCGATTGGAATCTTGACGATCACTCCGAGTGAAGCGGCCATCATTGCAGTTGATATTGCGACCAAGGCTGCGGATGTTCAAGTTGGTTTTGTGGATCGTTTCAGCGGCTCTGTTGTGATGACAGGTGACGTTTCTTCTGTTGAGGCAGCTCTCATTGCCGTTTTACAAGGTCTGGAAGAGATTTTAGGCTTCTCCAGCACTGTCGTAACGCGGACATAAAAAATCAAACTGTCGAGGGGAAGTATGAAGGGCAGAATACTAATTGTTGATGATGATCCAATTATAAGATTAGATATCCGAAATATATTAGAAGCAGCTGATTATGAAGTGGTGGCTGAGGCATCCGATGGCTTTGAGGCTATTGATTTGTGTCAGAAATATCGTTGTGACTTGGTCATGATGGACATCAAGCTTCCGCTTTTGGATGGCCTGACAGCAGGTAAGAAGATACTCGAAGATGCTTTAGCCTACAGTGTGATTCTACTGTCAGCCTACAGTGATGAACACTATGTTCAAAAAGCTAAAACCAATGGGATTAGTGCTTACTTGGTTAAACCTTTGGATGCCAAGTCCTTGATTCCTATGGTAGAGGTCTGCATTGAGAAAGGCCGCCAGCTTCAGCAGATGTCCAATGAAATGGTCAAGCTGTCGAAAAAGATAGACGATCGGATTGTGATTGAAAAGGCCAAAGGCTTGCTGATGGCTCGTGATCATTTGTCAGAGCCAGAAGCTTTCAAGCGCATTCGGACAATTAGTATGCAAAAGAGAGTGCCAATGATTGAGATTGCTAAATTGCTGGTGCTCCAAGATGATGTGTAATGATGTATAAAGATAAGATAAAGCAGCTTTGTCAGGAACAGACAAATTTGGATGAGGCTGATATCGAGCATCTTGTCCAACAGGCTGACGAATTATTGAAAAACTCAGCTTATGCCAATGAAGATGTCTTCATTGATGTAAAGAACATCTTTTCGGAACATGCCATTGTCATCTTTCACAAAAAACCGGAAAGCAAGCTCAGCTTGTACGAAAACTCGGTTGTAGGTGCTATGGCCTATCTGGAAAATGAGCCAGGTGTTATCCGGACCTTGGAGACGGGCGCTCCCTCGATAGGGCTTTCGGCCAGATCGCAGGAGGGCTTAGCCATCCATCAGACGGTCTTTCCGATAGTGAGAGAAGAGCGCGTCATTGGAACGCTGATTATCGAAAGAAATGCTCCCCAGACTTTACCAGACCACTTTTCTTTAGATAAAGAGGACGACGGTTTTGAGTTGCGGAGCACTCCTGAGATTTCAGCTCAAGAGCAGTTTGTTTTATTTGATCATATAGACGAAGCTTGTTTGGTCTTTGACCGGCAGGGCTATCTCAAGTATTTCAATCAGGCAGCTGCCGATTCTTATCGCCATAAGCTGGGCTATATGGACTCGATTGAGGGAATGCATTATAGCAATCTGGTCTTAGACAGTCTGACTTTTGAAGAAATCCAGCAACTGGGACCGCAAGCCCCTCAAGAAAAACCTCATCAAGTTGAGGTACATTATGGCACGTATTGCTTTTTGGTCAAACGCTATTTGCTGGCCGAGAGTGAAAATGTGGTCATGATCTGTAAGGATATTACAGACATCAAGGAAAAGGAAGCGCAGCTCTTAACCCATACAACTACCATTCGTGAAATGAACCATCGGGTAAAGAATAACTTGCAAACCGTTGTTTCCTTGCTACGACTACAGGCTCAGCAAAGTCCAGGAGCGGACACCAAAAAAGCTCTTAACGACAGTATGAATCGTGTGCTCTCCATAGCAGCGACCCACGAGCTCCTGTCTTCTCAGCAGGATGACAGCATTCAGATTGAGCATCTGCTGAAGAAAGTTATCGAAAATGTTCAGAGTTGTTTTTCCGGGCATAAGGAAATAACCCTGACCTACAGCCTGGAACCGGAACTCTGTCTCGACAGCAGCCGGGCCACTTCACTGGCGCTAATCGTCAATGAATTACTGCAGAACAGCTATGAACATGCTTTTAAGAACAAAAAAAATCCAGAAAAACCGCAAATCCGTTTGCAGGTTGGACTTAAAAATGATATAATAACTTTAAAAGTACTGGATAATGGTAGCGGTTACAATCAAGAGCATTCCTTTGAAAATCATCTGGGTCTACTCTTGGTGGAGCGCTTTGTCCAAGGAAAATTGTTTGGAACCTTGTCTATCCACTCAGACCATGAGGGAACGGCAACGACCATTCGTTTTAAAAAATAAATATTACCAGACTAACAATGATGTCAGTCGAAAAAAGCAATGACGCTTGAAGAATGTAAATGAACTCTGTTTGTTTGCATTGCTTTGAGCGTCTTTTTTTGGAGGTTTTTAGTATGTCAGATAAAATTTTGAGTGTGGGGCTCGATATCGGGACAGCCACTACACAGCTGATCTTGTCAGAGCTTACCATCGAGAATATTGCTTCTGTGTTTACTATTCCTCGTGTCTATATTACAGATAAAAAAGTTCTTTATAAAAGTGAAATTATCTTCACACCAATTTCAGATCAACTTTTGATCGAGGTGGATAAGATCAAAAACTTTGTCCTGAATGAGTATGCGAAAGCAGGCATTCAGAAAAAAGACATTCAGATGGGAGCAGTCATCATTACTGGTGAGACGGCTCGCAAGGAAAATGCCAGCCAGGTGCTCCAAGCACTGAGTGGTTATGCTGGTGACTTTGTCGTTGCGACGGCTGGTCCAGACCTTGAGAGTATCATCGCGGGTAAAGGGGCCTGCAGTCATCAGTATTCTCAAGAGCATCATACATCAGTTGTCAATATTGATATTGGTGGGGGGACTTCCAATCTGGCAGCCTTCCGAGAAGGAGATGTGATTGATACAGGATGTTTTGATATCGGAGGTCGGCTGATAAAAATCGATCCGCAGACCCAGCGGATTAGCTATATTGCTCCAAAACTGCAAACGATCATTGCAGAGCAGGGGCTTCAGCTGGCAGTTGGTGAAACGGTCCATCGGGCTGATTTGGATCGGTTGATTCAAGAAATGGTCTCCGTATTAGAACAGTCTGTAGGAATTGACAATCACAGTCCTTACTATGAGCTCCTACAGACCAACCACGGTCTCAAGTTGAACTATGATCTCCACTGCGTATCTTTCTCTGGTGGTGTAGCTGATGGAATATACTTGGAAACGACCTCGGCGGATGATTTCCGCTATGGGGATATCGGTATCCTGCTTGGCAGGGCGCTGAGAAAGTCCAAGATTTTTGAACAAAAGAAGGTCATCCAGTCAGCTGAGACCATTCGGGCAACCGTTGTTGGAGCCGGCAGCCATACGACCGATGTCAGCGGCAGTACCATTACCTACATCTCTGATATCCTTCCTATTAAAAACATTCCAGTTCTCAAACTGGCAGCTTCTGATGAGCATGAGGATAAGGAGGGGCTGCAGCAAATTATCAAGGACAAGGTAGCCTGGTTCACACTGGAAAATGAAGTCCAGCAGGTGGCTTTGGCAATCAATGGAGAAAAAAGCCCAAGCTTCGCCCGGGTTTTGGAATACGCAGAGGCTATTGTCAGTGGAATGAGCGAAAGCATTGAAAAGAAAATTCCACTGCTAGTAGTGGTCAGAGAAGATATGGCCAAGGTTCTAGGTCAATGTCTCTTTGCTCAGTTGCCTAAGGATTATCCATTTGTCTGCATTGACTCAGTGGATGTTCAAAATGGCGACTATATCGATATTGGTAATCCAGTCATTGAGGGATCGGTCCTACCAATTGTCGTGAAAACATTGGTGTTTAATTAAACTTTTATTTACAATAAGGAGGAAGTAATCCATGATTTTGAAAACAAAATTGTTTGGTCGGCTTTACGAATTTAAATCCGTAAAAGAAGTGCTGGCCAAAGCCAATGAGTACAAATCAGGGGATCAGCTAGCGGGAGTAGCAGCAGAATCTGCCGAAGAGCGCGTTGCTGCTAAGGTTGTACTAGCTCAGCTGAAATTATCTGATTTGTTCAATAATCCAGTAGTTCCTTATGAAGAAGATGAGGTAACACGGATTATCATCGACGACGTCAATCTTCGTACTTACGAAAAGATTAAGAATTGGACAGTAGAAGAGCTGCGTGAATGGATCTTGGATAACAAGACTAAGAACGTAGACATTCAGTGGCTGTCTCGTGGGTTGACTTCTGAAATGGTAGCAGCGGTTGCTAAGTTGATGACCAACTTGGACTTGATTGTAGCTGCCAATAAGATTGTCATTACCAAACATGCCAATACAACGATTGGTATGCCGGGAACCTTCTCTTCTCGTCTTCAACCAAACCATACCACAGATGATCCAGACGGTATCATGGCTTCTACTATGGAAGGTTTTGCTTATGGATGTGGGGATGCTCTCTTAGGATTGAACCCAGTAGATGACTCAGTAGAAAGTACCAAACGCGTCTTGCATAAGTTTAACGACTTCATCGAAGAGTACAAGATTCCAACTCAGCACTGTGTGCTAGCTCACGTTACTACTCAGATTGAAGCCATGAATCAAGGTGCTCCAACAGGATTGGTCTTCCAGTCTATCGCTGGATCTGAAAAAGGAAATGAAGCCTTTGGTTTTGATGCTAAAATCATTCAAGAAGCTTGGGATACAGCTCTGAAAGTGGGAACAGCTGCTGGACCGAATGTCATGTACTTTGAAACAGGTCAAGGTTCTGAACTTTCATCTGATGCTCACCATGGAGCAGACCAAGTGACTATGGAAGCTCGTTGTTATGGTTTCGCTAAACGCTTCGATCCATTCTTAGTAAATACCGTTGTTGGATTCATCGGACCTGAATATCTTTACGATTCTAAGCAGGTTATCCGCGCTGGTTTGGAAGACCACTTCATGGGCAAACTGACTGGTATCTCAATGGGTTGTGATATCTGCTACACTAACCACATGAAGGCTGACCAAAACGATGCTGAAAATCTCTTGGTTCTTCTTGGAGCAGCTAATGTTAACTACATCATGGCGATTCCTCATGGTGACGATATCATGCTTAACTATCAAACAACTGGTTACCATGAAACAGCAACCATGCGTTCACTTCTCAATAAACGTCCGATCAAGGAATTTGAAGAGTGGATGGAAAAAATGGGCTTGATGGAAGATGGTCACCTGACAGAAATCGGCGGAGACGGCTCCATCTTTATGAAATCAAATTAGCAAGGAGGAAATCATTGTGGATGAATTGCAATTAAAAGAAATGATTCGCTCATTGTTAAATGAGATGGGCGGCGACTCAGCTGTTAAAGAAACAGCAGCGACTGACCAGAACAAAGCTGAAAAACCTGCGGTTTCTCTGCAGGAAGAAGTCAAACAAGACACTTCAGTGATTGAAGATGGCATCATTCCGGATATAACGGAAGTAGATATTCAGGAGCAGTTCTTGGTTCCGAATGCCATCAATGAAGAAGCTTACCGGAAGATTAAGAAATTTACTCCGGCACGTCTGGGCTTATGGCGGGCAGGTGATCGCTACAAGACACAAAGTGTTTTGCGTTTCCGTGCAGACCATGCGGCAGCTCAGGATGCAGTCTTTTCCTATGTCTCAGATGACTTTATCAAGGAAATGGGCTTCATTCCTGTACAGACCAAGGCAGCAACTAAGGATGAGTACTTGACACGTCCAGATTTTGGCCGGGTCTTCCCTGAAGATCAGCAGGCGATTATCAAGGAAAAATGCAAACCTAATGCCAAAGTTCAGATTGTCGTTGGTGATGGTCTTAGCTCATCAGCTATCGAGGCTAACGTCAAAGACTTCCTGCCAGCTCTGAAGCAAGGTCTGAAAATGTTCGGACTGGACTTTGGTGAAGTACTCTTTATCAAGCATGCTCGGGTTGCAGCTATGGACCAAATCGCAGAACTGACTGGAGCAGAAGTTATCTGTATGCTGGTCGGTGAGCGTCCAGGTCTGGTAACAGCTGAGTCTATGAGTGCTTATCTGGCTTACAAGCCAACAGTTGGTATGCCAGAAGCGAAACGGACCGTTGTTTCCAATATTCATAAAGGCGGAACACCAGCCGTTGAAGCTGGAGCCTATGTAGCAGAAATCATTAAGAAGATTCTTGATAATAAGAAATCAGGAATTGATTTGAAATAATAGGAGGTAGTGGCTTTGAAAAATGATCGATTAGGTGCAAATGTATTAAGTGCCCTTCTGATTTCAAACGTGGATGCAGGTTTGGCAGCTTCTTTGGAGCTGAAACCACATCACAGAAGCCTGGGAATTATCACTTCTGACTGTGATGATGTCACTTATGTAGCCTTGGATGAAGCAACCAAGGCAGCAGATGTCGAAGTGGTCTATGCTCGCAGTATGTATGCTGGTGCAGGCAACGCTTCAACTAAGCTGGCTGGTGAAGTCATCGGTATCTTGGCTGGTCCAAACCCAGAAGAAGTTCGCAGCGGTCTGGATGTAGCAGTCTATGAAATCGAAAATGGGGCTAGCTTTTACAGTGCCAATGATGATGACAGTATTCCTTATTTTGCTCATTGTATCTCTCGTGCAGGTTCTTACCTGTCAGAGGGGGCTAATGCAGAAGAAGGAACAGCGATTGCTTACTTGATTGCTCCACCGGGTGAAGCTATGGTGGCACTGGATGCGGCTTTGAAAGCGGCAGATGTGCAGGTTGGAGCCTTCTACGGACCACCAAGTGAAACCAACTTTGCCGGCGGACTTCTGGTCGGATCACAGTCAGCATGCCGAGCTGCCTGCGACGCATTTGCGAATGCAGTTATCGCAGTAGCAAATGATCCTAAAAGTTATTGATTAGGAGTTGATTAAATGGCAGATAGAGCACTAGGTTTAATTGAAGTAAAAGGTTATCTAGGTGCTGTAGTTGCGGCAGATGCGGCTTTGAAGGCTGCCAATGTATCATTGCTTAATATTGAAACGGTCAAAGCTGGTTTGAACACAGTTCAATTAATAGGCGATGTCAGTGCAGTCCGCTCAGCGGTTGATGCAGCAGTTGAGTTGGTACAGGATAAACCTTACTATCTGGCCAGCCATGTAATTTCTAGGCTGGATAATCAGACAGACCTTCTCTTTGTACCAAAGAGAAACAGTAAAACAGTTAAAAAAGAGATTGCTTCTACGGCGGAAACAATCCCTTCAGAAAAAATCGAAGAAAAGCCTCAGCCTGTAAAGGAAACTAAGGCTGAACCAGCAGAGAAGCTTGAAGGAGAGACAAGGACCTACACCAGAGAAGAACTGGAAAAACTAAAAGTCGTCGAACTACGCAGCCTTGCCTATCATCAAGAAGGTATCCGTCTCAGCAAGAAAGAAATCAAATTTGCCAACAAGAAACTTCTCGTTGAGACTTTGATGGAAACAATAGGAGAGGAGTAATTGCGGATGTTTTTAGAAGATAAAGATTTGGTATCGATTCAGGAAGTAAGGAATTTGATTCGGGATGCAAAGAAAGCCCAAGCAGAACTTGCTAAAATGAGCCAAGAGCAAATTGATACCATTGTAAAAGTAGTAGCGAAAGCTTGTTATGATGAGCGTGAACGCCTAGCGAAGATGGCGGCTCAGGAAACTGGCTTTGGCCGCTGGGAAGACAAGGTATTGAAAAATGCTCTTGCTTCCAAAGGTATTCTTGAAGAAATCAAGGATATGAAAACGGTTGGGGTTCTCAGCGAAGACAAGGAAAAGAAAGTCTTGGAAGTTGGAGTTCCAGTTGGTGTCATTGCTGGCTTGATTCCATCAACCAACCCGACCTCAACGGTCATGTATAAAGCATTGATTGCTTTGAAGGCAGGAAACAGTATCGTCTTCTCTCCTCACCCAAACGCTCTTAAGTGTATTGAGGAAACAGTGGAAATCATCAAGAAAGCTGCTAAGTCAGCTGGATGTCCGGATGGAGCCATCAGTGCGATTCATCGGGTATCCATCGCAGCTACAAATGAGTTGATGCGACACAAGGATACAAATCTGATTTTGGCGACTGGTGGAAATGCCATGGTCAAAGCAGCTTACTCATCTGGTACACCAGCAATCGGTGTAGGTCCTGGTAATGGTCCAGCCTTCATCGAAAGAACAGCAGATGTGCCAAAAGCTGTTCGTCAGATTTTGGATTCTAAAACCTTTGACAATGGTGTGATTTGTGCATCTGAGCAGTCTATCATCGTCGAAGAAGATATGAAGGAAAAGGTTGTAGCAGAGTTCAAGAAACAAGGTGCTTACTTTGTTCCAGCAGAAGATGCTAAGAAACTAGGCTCCTTCATTATCCAGCCGAGTGGTGCGATGAATCCGAAGATGGTTGGTAAAACACCGCAAGTGATTGCTGAGTTAGCTGGTATTTCAGTTCCAGCTGATGCTCGGGTCTTGATTGCAGAAGAAACTGGCGTAGGTAAGCAGTATCCATATTCTATGGAAAAACTGGCTCCAGTCTTGGGCTTCTACACTGTCAAGGACTGGTTGGAAGCTTGTGAGCTGAGCATTAAGATCTTGCATCACGAAGGTGCAGGCCACACTCTTGCTATTCACAGTCAAAATGAAGAAATTATTCGTGAATTTGCACTGAAAAAACCAGTATCTCGTCTGCTGATTAATACGCCAGCAGCTCTAGGTGGTGTCGGTGCAACGACTGGTCTCTTCCCAGCCTTTACTTTGGGTTGTGGAGCTGTGGGTGGCAGCGCGACATCTGATAATGTCAGCCCGCTCAATCTCTTCAATATCCGTCGTGTAGCTTACGGTACATCAGAACTGTCAGACCTGCGACAAGCAGAAAATATGGCAGTGGAAGAACCAAAAGCAGTAGCAGTTGACGGATCAAACGAAGAAGAACTGGTAACCTTGTTGGTTCAACGCGTATTGGAAAAACTAAAATAGTCAATATTAAACATTATAATTGGAGGATACAATCATGGCAAACGCAAATGCATTAGGAATGGTAGAAACAAGAGGACTTGTCGGCGCAATCGAAGCAGCTGATGCAATGGTCAAAGCCGCTAACGTAACTTTGGTTGGTAAAGAACAAGTCGGCGCTGGATTGGTAACAGTCTTGGTTCGTGGTGATGTCGGTGCAGTCAAAGCAGCGACAGATGCTGGAGCAGCTGCAGCTGAAAACGTTGGTGAATTGATTTCAGTTCACGTAATCCCACGTCCACACGCAGAAGTAGAAGTAATCTTGCCTCATCAAGAATAAGATTACAGACTTTCGGATAAAATTAAAAACAAGAAAATAATTGGAGGAAATAAACATGGCAAACGCAAATGCATTAGGAATGGTAGAAACAAAAGGACTCGTCGGCGCAATTGAAGCAGCTGATGCAATGGTCAAAGCCGCTAACGTAACTTTGATTGGTAAAGAACAAGTCGGTGCTGGTTTGGTAACTGTAATGGTTCGTGGTGATGTCGGCGCAGTCAAAGCAGCGACAGATGCTGGAGCAGCTGCAGCTGAAAATGTTGGTGAATTGATTTCGGTTCACGTAATTCCACGTCCACATGCTGAAGTGGAAGTCATTCTGCCCAAATAATCTGGGACAGATAAATATTTGCTGAAAGGGCCTGTATTGTAGTGTTCAGGCTTGATACAGGCCTCTGATGCAAATAGAATACTCAGTGAAAATGAAGCTTATGGGCAGCAGCTCGATACTAGACAGAAATGTTGATTTTCGGAGAGTATCAGATTGATTTTCACAGAGTATCAACGGAGTAGAAGGATGTGAATACATGTCAGTTTTTACAGAAGCTAAGATCAGAAAGCTTTATAGAGAATCCGTTCTCGCTGATAACGGTGTCTTTGAATTAAACAAAGATGAAAAACTGACGCCAGCAGCCAGAGGTTTTCTCAATGATCACCATATTCGAATTATTTCTTCAGGTCAGACCAAAGGGAAAACAGCCTCAGCTGCTGATGCTATCAGGGTGCCGATTACAAACCTTGAGGACTCTGCTGTGTATCCACGACTATTTAGACTGACTAAACTTTATACTTGCTTTTTGAAGAACCAGAGAGAATTGCATCAGGCTTTTCAGGATGAAAAGTGTGAGCAAGTTGGCCAACTATTGAACATAGTAGAACAAATCGTTGGTCAGCATATTCTGGATGATATTTCTGATTACCAGACAGACCTGCCTAGCAATGCAGAATTGCAGGCCATTCGGGTCAGTCGACAGCTCGATCAAGAAACGGTTATGATGAGTTATCAAGAGCCGACTTGGCAGCTGAATTGCTATGAAACATATATCGAAACGACCCGCCTGCGCAAAGAATTGGAGCAGGCTGCTGATGGTGACAGAGATCAATTTGCTTGTAAGGTTTCTCAATTATTAAAATCAATTGAAGTCTTGCTCTGGTTGATAGCAAGCTAATAACAAGAGAAAGAAGAACAGCAATGACTTTAGAAAATTTGGTAAATAAAGTAATTGATAAAGTTCAGGAAGAATTGCAGGGGTCATTTGAGGTAGAAGCGAGCGGACGTCATGTCCATTTGAGTCAGGAAGATTTGGAAGCCTTGTTTGGTCCCAACTATCAATTAACAAAAGCAAAAGACCTATCACAGCCAGGCCAGTTCGCTAGTCAAGAAAGACTGACAGTTGTCGGTCCAAAAGGCGCTTTTCACAATGTGGTTATTCTGGGACCTGTTCGCAAACATTCTCAGGTAGAAGTTTCCCTGACCGATTGTTTGCAGCTGGGCACCAAGGCTCCCATTCGCGAAAGTGGTGATATCGAAGGAACACCGGGTGTCATCTTGGCTCATGGGGACAAGGCAGTTTGTCTGGATAAGGGCCTGATTGTAGCTAAGCGTCATGTTCATATGACACCGGAAGATGCCGAACGTCTGAATGTAAAAAATCACGAGATTGTACAAGTCAGAGTAGAAGGTGCTCGTCCGCTGATTTTTGATGATGTGGTCATCCGTGTTAGTCCCAAGTTTGCGACCTATATGCATATTGACTACGATGAAGCCAATGCTTGTGGTTTCAAAAAAGGAACACGCGGACGGATTATTAAAAAATAAGTCCTATGAGCAAATAAAAGGTAGGTAAAGAATGGAAAATCTAGATCATTTGGTAGATTTGATTACAGACCGCCTGATGGAAAAGTTGAAGAAAAAGCCTCAGAAACCCTCAGTATACGTCATTGGAGGCGATAAGATTCCTGACTTATTAGAAGGGGAAGGCTTTCAAGTCGTAAAAGATTCTTGCACAGCAGAGATTGTTGTTGTTGAGTCACTTGGTTTTGATGCTTTTCTGAGACTCTCATCCCTTTGCCCTTTAGCGGTGGAGGAAGCAGTCATTTTAAAGAGTCTTTTGAAAGGCAAAAAAGTCCTCGTATCAGACAACGCCTTTGCTATTCAACAGTACAAGCAATCTTCTAAAGTGCACTTGTATCAGGAACTGCAGGGACAGCGAGAAAAGCTGATTCGCTACGGTCTGCAATTTTATAAAGAAGGCCAACTCTTAGCACTCCTAGAAAGCAATCAAGCTGAAGAGCCTCGTCCGGAAGTGAAACGGGTGGTGGCAGAAGAAGTCAGCCCGAAGACTAAGGCGCCAGGAAAGCCGGTTTTGCTGACAGAGAAGAGGCTGAGAGAGATGGGCTTACCTGAAAGCGGAAGCTTTAAAATAGAAAAAGGAATGATTGTGACAGCCTTGGCGAGAGATTATCTAAAACGTCAAAAAATAGAAATCATAGAATAAAGGAGTGGGTAGAGATGTTTGTTGGTAAAGTAAAAGGAAGCCTTTGGGCGACTAGAAAAGACGAAAATTTAAATGGTTTGAAATTTTTAGTGGTCGAACGGCAGCTAAATGAACATCAAAGTGACCCAGCTCTGCTTATTGTGGCCGACTGCATCGGTGCAGGCGAAGGAGACCAAGTAATGGTAACCACTGGCAGTTCTGCTCGGATGAGCCTAAATAAGACGAATATCCCTGTAGATATGGTTGTTGTGGCTATCATTGACAAGGTTGACTATCACAGTGATGAAGAATATTAGAAACTAAGGTAATGTTATGAGTATCAATGAAATTATCATTTATATCATGGTGCTATTCATGCTGATCGGTGCAGTGGATAAATGTATCGGTGGCAAACTAGGACTAAGTGAAAAATTTGAAGAAGGTATAATGGCTATGGGAGCTTTGGCTCTTTCTATGGCTGGGATTATGGTAATCGCTCCCCTCTTGGCGGATGTCTTGAAACCGATTGTCGTGCCTTTGTATGGCTTGGTGGGCGCTGACCCGTCTATCTTTGCGACAACCTTCATTGCCAATGATATGGGAGGGGCTCCTCTGGCTCTCAGTCTGGCTCAGGATCCCGCGGTAGGAAATTTTGCTGCCTTTGTACTGGGCTCTATGATGGGGCCAACCATCGTCTTTACGATTCCAGTTGCCTTGGGTATTATCGAAAAAGATGACCGTCCTCTTTTGGCTCGCGGAATCCTATACGGTTTGGTAACTGTTCCGATTGGCTGTCTCCTCGGAGGAATTTTCGTGCCAGGTCTGCCTTTTGGAACCTTGGTTGTCAATCTTATCCCGATTATCATTGTATCTGCTCTGATTTTCATAGGATTGCTTTTGGCACCTAATGCCATGATTAAAGGTTTTGAAGTGTTTGGTCAGATTATTGTTATCTTGGCAACGCTCGGTTTGGCTTTTGGTGCAGCGCAGCTTCTGACTGGAAATGAATGGCTCATCAGCCTCTATCCAAAAGGTGCTGAGACACTGAAGGAAGCCTTTGAAGTTGTCGGAACGATTGCCGTAACCTTGGCTGGAGCCTTTGGTCTGGTAGCTGTCTTTACCAAGGTAGCCAACAAACCGCTTTCTGCTATCGGAAAATCCCTAGGAATGAACGAAGTTGGTGCAGCTGGTTTGGTAGCTTCTCTGGCTAATAACATTGCCATGTTCCAGATGATGAAGGATATGGACAAACGCGGTAAGATTATTAACGTAGCCTTTGCCGTATCAGCTTCCTTTGTTATCGGAGATCACCTAGGCTTTACAGCCGGTCAAAAACCGGAAATGATTGTGCCGATGATGATTGGTAAATTTGTCGGCGGTATCACAGCGGTATTACTGGCTTTCTTCTTAACGAAGAAGGAAGCTTAGACTTGGAGGTATGAAGTATGGCAGATATTAATCGTTCTGACCTAGAAACATTGGTTCGTAAGATTTTATTGGAAGAATTAGCCACTAAAGATGGTGGGAAGAAGGTCAGCAAGGCAGGCGTAGCTTCTATCGCCCTGCCAGGTCTGGATGTTCGTCCAGAAGATCGCTTGGATACAGGTGATGCGAGCCATCAAGTTTATACGCGAGACTTGCTGACCTTAGATGAAAGCCCAAGATTGGGCTTGGGTCTGATGACCATGGAAAAGACAACTTTCCCTTGGCATCTGGACTATGATGAAGTGGACTATGTTATTGAAGGGCGTCTTGATATTATCGTTGGTGACGAAGTCATGACAGCTGGCCCTGGCGAAGTACTCTTTATCCCTAAAGGCAGCGACATTCAGTTCTCTGTCAGAGATAAGGCCCGCTTTATCTATGTGACTTATCCGGCTGACTGGCAAGGCTAGTTTGTTGGAGAATTGAACTATCAGATTTACTAGAATGGCAGGACAGCGGCCTGCTGTCCTGCCATTCTATAATGATGGAAAATAAAAAAACAGATAGAAGATGAGCAACCCTGCGAAAAGTTTATCATCTGTTATCTGCCTCTGCGATTGTTATTTGTGAAGGGAAAGGCCTGTCAAGTATATTTCCTGTAGGCTTAGCTTGGCATTCCTAAAAAAGTTGGTTAGGCTTTTTTGGAGAACGCGGAAAAATCTTCCTTTTTAAAAAACAACCATACTCATTTTAACAGAAAACCTTAGAATAATCTATTCTTTTGACCCAAAAAAAGTTAAAAAAAGGAATCAGAAAGAGGCGAATAGCTATGGTGTTTCTCTTATCTGATTTTCCTTATTCCCTAAAATTGTAAGCGCTTCAAAATATATGTCAGCGAAAGGAGCTGTCTTATGGAAAACAAATGCAATATTACAGAATTTGTCGGTGTTAATCCGATAGGCGATACAATTGGACTTGTCATTGCCAATGTGGACCAGCAGGTGCTGGATGCTATGAAGCTAGAAAAGAGCTATCGCTCAATTGGTGTAGTCGGTGCTCGTACCGGTGCGGGTCCTCATATCATGGCCGCAGATGAAGCGGTCAAAGCAACCAATACTGAAATTGTTAAAATCGAACTGCCTCGTGATACCAAGGGTGGTGCTGGACACGGAAGTTTGATTATCTTCGGTGGTGAAGATGTATCAGATGTCAGACGAGCTGTAGAAGTAACCTTGAAGGAAGTGGATCGAACCTTTGGTGATGTTTATGCTAATGATGCGGGGCACATTGAACTCCAATATACTGCGCGTGCTAGCTATGCTTGTCAGACTGCCTTTGGTGCTGAATACGGTCGTGCCTTTGGCTTGATTGTCGGAGCACCTGCAGCCATTGGTGTTGTTATGGCGGATACAGCTGTTAAGGCTGCAAACGTTACTGTTGTCGGCTATGCTTCTCCAGGAAATGGTGGCACCAGCCACTCAAACGAAGCTATCCTCTTTATCAGTGGGGATTCTGGAGCAGTTAGACAATCAGTTATCTCAGCGCGTGAAGTTGGACTGGCACTTTTAGGCAGTATGGGTGACGAGCCAACCAACTCACAGCCATCTTACATTTAAGAGTGAGAGGGAGGAAACGGTATGAGATCCAAACGTTTTGAAGTATTAAGCGAACGCCCTATCAACCAAGATGGATTTGTAAAAGAATGGGTCGAAGAAGGTTTAGTGGCTATGGAAAGCCCCAATGATCCTAAGCCCAGTATCAAAATTCAAAATGGGAAAGTGGTTGAGTTAGACGGCAAACCAAAAGAAGAATTTGACCTGATTGACCAGTTCATTGCCAACTACGGGATTGACTTGAGCCGGGCTGAAGAAGTTATTCAGATGGACTCACGAGAGATTGCCAATAAAATATTGACACCGAGTGTACCTCGTACAGAAATCATCAAGCTGACCAAGGCCATGACTCCGGCTAAAATCATTGAAGTAGTCAATCAGATGAATGTCGTGGAAATCATGATGTGTCTGCAAAAGATGCGGACCCGTAAGCAAACAGCTACACAAGCCCACGTTACCAATGTCAATGATAATCCAGTGCAGATTGCAGCAGATGCGGCTGAAGGAGCTCTGCGCGGTTTTGCAGAGCAGGAAACAACGGTTGCCGTAGTGCGTTACGCTCCTTTCAATGCCCTGTCTCTGATGATTGGCTCACAAGTGGGCCGTCCTGGGGTACTGACTCAGTGCTCTTTGGAAGAAGCGACAGAACTAGAATTTGGTATGCGTGGCTTTACAGCCTATGCTGAGACCATCTCTGTTTATGGTACAGAAGATGTCTTCACCGATGGAGATGATACACCTTGGTCCAAGGCCTTTCTGGCTTCCGCCTATGCCTCTCGTGGACTCAAGATGCGCTTCACTTCCGGTACAGGGTCTGAAGTGCAGATGGGACAAGCCGAAGGCAAGTCAATGCTCTATCTGGAAGCTCGCTGTCTCTATGTCACGAAAGCAGCTGGGGTGCAAGGAACACAGAATGGATCAGTAAGCTGTATCGGTATTCCAGCAGCTGTTCCGAGTGGTATTCGGGCAGTCGTTGCTGAAAACTTGATTGCCAGCATGCTGGACTTGGAATGTGCTTCATCAAATGACCAAACCTTTACTCACTCGGACTTACGTCGCTCTGTTCGGACTTTGATGCAGTTTGCGCCAGGTACAGACTTTATCAACTCTGGCTACTCTGCTACGCCAAATTATGACAATATGTTTGCCGGCTCTAACTGGGATGCGGAAGACTTTGACGACTACAATGTCTTGCAACGTGACCTGCGGGTAGACGGTGGTCTTCGTCCTGTACGTGAAGAGGAAGTTGTAAAGGTTCGGAACAAGGCAGCACGCGTTATGCAAGCTCTTTTCAAAGGTTTAGGCCTGCCGCCGATTACCGACGAAGAAGTCGAAGCAGCGACCTATGCTCATGGCTCTAAAGATATGCCAGAGCGGGATAAGGTTGAAGATATCAAGGCTGCTCAAGGTATTCTGGAACGCGGAGTTCAAGGGGCTGATTTGATCAAAGCCTTGGCTAATAATGGCTTCCCTGAAGTTGCCAATGAGCTGCTCAATTTGTTCAAGCAACGTGTAGCAGGGGATTTCCTGCAAACATCTGCTATCTTTGATCGGGATTGGAATGTTATTTCAGCGGTGAATTCACCGAATGACTATGTTGGTGTCGGTACAGGCCATCGTCTGGTCGGCGAAGAATGGGAAAAAGTCAAAGACATTCCTAAAGCGATTGACCCGCGTGATGTATAGGAGGAGCTAAGATGACAGAGATAAATGAAACTTTACTGCGCTCCATTATTGCAGAAGTGATGAAAGAGATGAGCGCCAATACCAACGAAACAGTTGCTGAAACAAGCGAAAAGCCTGTTACAAAGCCTGTGTCCAATGAAAAAGCTGTCATCCGTACAGTTGGTGTGGCTAAACCTAGCCAGTCAACGGATGAAGTCGTTATTGCAGTTGGACCTGCCTTTGGAGAACAGCAGGTGAAGACGATGGTGGACATTCCTCATACGGAAGTACTGCGTCAGCTGGTGGCTGGTATCGAAGAAGAAGGGCTTAAGGCTCGCATTGTCAAGGTCTATCGTTCTTCTGACGTTGCCTTTGTAGCAGTAGAAGGAGACCACTTGTCTGGTTCTGGCATTTCTATCGGTGTTCAGTCTAAGGGAACAACGGTTATTCACCAACGTGATTTGCCACCGCTCAGTAATCTGGAACTCTTCCCGCAGGCACCTTTGTTAACTCCTGAAACCTATCGTTTGATTGGTAAAAATGCTGCTAAGTATGCCAAGGGTGAAACACCAAATCCGGTACCAACCCTTAACGACCAAATGGCTCGTCCTAAGTATCAGGCCTACTCAGCTTTGCTGCATATCAAGGAAACGAAACTGGTTAAAAGAGGAAAACCAGCTGATGAATGTCAGGTGATTTAATGCATATGATGTCTACAAGGAGAAATCAGAATGAGTGAATCAGTAGAAACATTAGTAAAACAAATATTAGCCGAGCTAAGCGATAGCGGCTCAGCTAGTCAAGGAGCAGCCAGTCGTCCGGTCAGTTCTGATGAAGCGACAGCGGCTGATTATCCTATTTCTAAAAAACACCCAGACTGGATAAAGGTTGGTCAGGATAAGAAATTCGAAGATATTACACTGGAAAATATCTTGTCTGGCTATGTGACTGCAGAGGATTTGCGGATTAAGCCGGAGATTTTAATCAAGCAAGGTGAAATTGCTAAGAATGCCGGCCGCGAAGCAATCCAATATAACTTCTCACGAGCTGCGGAACTGACCAAAGTTCCGGATGCGCGTGTGCTGGAAATTTACAATGCCCTGCGCCCTTACCGGTCTTCCAAACAGGAATTATTGGACATTGCCAATGAATTGGAAAACCAATATGGAGCTGTTATCTGTGCGGGCTTTGTCAGAGAAGCAGCTGAAAATTATGAACGCCGCAAGAAGTTGAAAGGCGACAACTAATTCGGTTTTACCAAGGCTATTTTGGGTTAAAAAAAGATTATTATCACTGCTTTTATAACTGCTGCTCAAAATAGCCTAATCTTGGTGGAGGTGAAAATGTGAAACGAATCATTGGAGTAGACATAGGAAATTCTTCGACCGAGTCTGCCTTAGCTGAAGTGCAAGATGATGGAAGCATTCACTTTCTGGCCTCAGCCATTGCGGATACAACAGGCATCAAGGGGACCAAGGAAAATGTCCACGGGATTTATCAATCTTTGAGAAAATTGATGGAGCAAACATCCTTTGAACTGGGACAAGTTGATTTGATTCGGATCAATGAAGCGACGCCTGTTATCGGTGATGTTGCCATGGAAACCATCACAGAGACAGTCATTACAGAGTCTACCATGATTGGTCATAATCCGCGTACTCCAGGCGGTCTGGGTCTGGGGATTGGACTGACAGTGGATATTCTCGATTTGGTTCATCATCCGATTGATGGGAAATACATCGTGGTAGTACCGAAAGTCATTGATTTTGACTTGGTTGCCCAGCTGATCAATGCCTATCTAGCCAAGGGCTATCAGATTACGGCTGCCATTCTGCAGGCGGATGATGGGGTTTTGGTCAACAACCGCATTAGCCAGAAGATTCCAATCGTGGATGAGATTCTCTTTATTGACAAGGTTCCTTTGGGCATGCAAGCTGCTGTTGAAGTGGTAGAGCAGGGGAAGGTAATTTCTCAATTATCCAATCCCTATGGCATTGCGACGGTCTTTGGCTTGAGTGCAGAAGAGACGAAAAGTATCGTTCCCATTGCCCGTGCCCTCATTGGCAACCGCTCGGCTGTCGTGATTAAGACACCGGCAGGTGACGTTCAGGCTCGGACGATTCCAGCAGGCAGTATCCAAATTATCGGTAAGGAGCATACCTTAAAGGTGGATATTTCCAAGGGCGCTGATGAAATTATGGAGAAAATTGTCTACGCCGGCGAGATTAGCAATGTTGTCGGAGAAGCGGGCACCAATGTTGGTGGTATGCTGGAGAAAGTGCGCCAAACCATGGCTGACCTGACCGAGAAAGAGCCTTCCGACATTTATATCCGTGACTTACTAGCCGTCAATACTTTTGCTCCGATTTCTGTGCGCGGTGGTGTGGCTGGAGAATTTTCTATGGAGCAGGCTGTCGGCATCGCCTCTATGGTAAATTCTGACAAGCTACAAATGTCCATCATTGCCCAAGAAGTCGAACGTGAGCTGGGTATCACTGTAGAAATCGGCGGAGCAGAAGCTGAATCAGCTATCCTCGGAGCCCTGACTACACCAGGGACGGATCGCCCCTTAGCTATTTTGGACTTGGGAGCAGGCTCGACAGATGCTTCCATTATTGATAGCAGGGGTCAAATCTTGGCCGTCCATCTAGCTGGTGCCGGTGATATGGTAACCATGCTGATCAATTCGGAGTTGGGACTGGAAAATCATCATCTGGCAGAGGACATCAAACGATATCCTCTGGCTAAGGTAGAAAGTCTTTTCCATATCCGGCATGAAGACGGCACTGTTCAATTTTTTGATAAGCCGCTGTCTGGAGAGTTATTTGCCAGAGTTGTCATCGTTAAGGAAAATGATGAATTTGTTCCTATTGATGACGGAGACTATTCTATCGAGAAAATCAAACTTGTTCGGCAGTCTGCCAAGGAAAGAGTCTTTGTTACCAATGCAGTTCGGGCTCTCAAGCGTGTCAGTCCTACTCAGAATATTCGAGACATTCCTTTCGTTGTCATCGTAGGCGGCTCAGCTTTGGACTTTGAAATACCTCAGCTAGTGACCGAAGCCCTCTCTCAGCATGCCATTGTAGCTGGTCGAGGCAATGTACGTGGCTTGGTGGGACCTCGAAATGCAGTAGCGACCGGACTGATTTTGACCTATGTCAGAGAGAAATGGGGGGCCGGCTATGGAATTAGCTTATACTAGAAAGCCCACCATTAGGCTTATAGCTACGGACAATGCTCCTGCGGATAAGGTGGCACAAATCGGCTACGGTATCGAAGAGGAAGGTATTCCTTTTAGCTTGGTCAGCCCAGATGAAGTTAGCGATTCTGTATCACTAGCGCATGTGGCTGCAACTCAATCCCAGCTTTTAGTAGGGATTGCCTGTGACGGGCGAGACGCAGTCCTCCATTATCGTAACTTGCCACTTGAAAAATTTATCTATCGTATCAAAGATTATTCCGCTATACCAGACCACGTCTTGCGCCTATTTGGCTCAAATGCAGCGCGTTTGGTCAAGGGAGTCCCGTTTAAAAAATCTGATCTGTTAGAAGCATCTTTTTGACTTGTTCCGATCGATTCAAAAAGATGTCTGTATCAACTACTGAAAAGAGGTGAAATGGATGGCTAGAGATAGAGAGAAAGACGAGCTCAGCAGTCAAGAACTATCAAGCTGGGGAGGAGACTCAGAATTGCAGGACAGCATTATTCAAAAAGTCCTTGCCAGATGCCAAACCTTACTGGATAAAGAGCCTGTTCTTTTCACAAATATCTATCAGGATGCCTGGGAATTGGTAACAAGGGCCAGACGCAAGGCTGAAGAGCTGGGACTAGCCGTCGTGATAACGGTGGTTGATCCAGCAGCACAAGTTGTGATGACCTATCGTATGGAAAATGCCTTGTTAGTGAGTAACGATATGGCTTATAAGAAAGCTTACACAGCTGTCGGAATGAGAATGCAGTCCAAGGATTTAGCACCTTTAACTCAGCCTGGCCAATGGCTCTACCAGCTGGAAACGATGACTGACAATAAGGTCGT
Source organism: uncultured Streptococcus sp. (assembly GCF_963528215.1). Lineage (GTDB taxonomy): Bacteria > Bacillota > Bacilli > Lactobacillales > Streptococcaceae > Streptococcus. The sequence continues at coordinate 28,872 of NZ_CAURVL010000001.1, read as the reverse complement.
TAGTTTAGCAGGTGGCATTCCTATTTATTGCCAGTCAGAAATGATTGGCGGTATCGGCGTCAGCGGAGGAAGTTCTGAAGAAGACCAGTCCATTGCTGAGTATGCTGTAGGTCTGTAGAGAAGCAAGCTAATTAAATAATATCAGAGGAGAGAATACCGCTTGCAATCCATGCTTTGGAGCTAGGGATTTTCTCCTATTTTACGAGCATATTTCTCTTATACTTTCTTAGACTCTCTATTGCGCTGTAGAAGCAATAGAGAGGAGAGAGTATAAAATATTTCGAAATGAAGGAGTATGGAGTATGGAAAAATATCTAGGTGAATTTTTAGGCACCATGGTTCTGATGGTTTTTGGGAATGGAATCGGAGCGTCTATCAGTCTTAATAAGAGTCTCGCAAAAGGTTTCTCTCCCAACTGGTTTACCGTTGTATTTGGCTGGGGCTTGGCAGTGACCTTGGGTGTCTATACGGCAGGATTTTACAATACAGGCGGTCACCTTAACCCAGCTGTCACTATTGCCTTTGCGGTGGGTGGCATCTTCCCTTGGGAGCAAGTGGTGGGCTATATCATCGCTCAGATTCTAGGGGCTTTTGTCGGAGCGTCTATTGTAGTGCTCTTCTATTATCCCCATTTCAAAGAAACCAAGGCGGAAGAAGGCAACTCAGTTGGCGTATTTGCTACTGGACCAGCCATCCAGAATCCAGCATTTAATCTGCTCAGCGAAATCGTTGCGACTTTCTTCTTCATCTTTGCACTTTTGATGATAACACACGGCGAAATCACGCCTGGACTCACTCCACTCTTAGTTGGCTTCCTCATTATGGCTGTCGGCTTGTCTTTGGGTTCGACGACAGGTTTTGCCCTCAACCCAGCCCGGGACTTCGGTCCGCGCCTTGCTTATGCCCTCTTACCAGTTCCGAATAAAGGAGATGCAAACTGGGCTTATGCTTGGGTGCCAATTGTAGGACCGACTATCGGCGCTGTCTTGGCTGTCTTGGCAGTCAATGCAATGTAATATATAAAATAGTAAATAAGCTAGCCAACCATTTGAAGCTAGCTTATTTATCTAACAAGTAGCAATGGAAAGTTTTAGTTTTCAAAAAAACGTTATTTAGAAAAATCACTGTTTTCATTGCTCAGGAGAAAAATATGTCTAAAAAAATTTTTGCGATTAATGCGGGCAGTTCGTCATTAAAATTTCAACTGCTCAGTATGCCTGATGAAAGCCTTTTGGTGAAAGGAATTTTTGAAAAGATTGGCTTAAAGGAAGGCATTTTTAAGATTGAATTTGAAGGTCAAAAAGAGAAGGAGCTGTTGGCTATTCCTTCGCATCAATTTGCTGTGGATTATCTGCTGAACTTTCTTTTGGAGCGGAAGTTGATTGCTTCTCTGGACGAGATAGATGGAGTCGGTCATCGGGTAGCACATGGCGGCGAGTCCTTTGATGATTCTGCTTTGATAGATGAGCGAGTGCTATCCATCATTGAGAAGCTGTCCTTCTTGGCTCCTAGCCATAACCCTGTCAACTTGGTAGGGATTCGAGCTTTCCAAAAGGCGCTGCCGGAGACAGGACAAGTGGCTGTGTTTGATACAGCCTTCCATCAAAGTCTTTCAGAAGCCTATTATCTCTATCCTCTTTCCTGGGATTACTATCATGAATACGGTCTGAGAAAGTATGGTTTCCACGGAACAAGTCACAAGTATATTGCTCAAAAGGTAAAGGAGATTTGGGAAGGCCAAGGAGAAGCTGCAGAGCATTTGAAGATTATCAACTGTCATTTGGGCAATGGTGCTAGTATTTGCGCCATTAAAAATGGTCAGTCTGTCAATACTTCAATGGGCTTTACCCCCTTAGCTGGCCTGATGATGGGCTCCCGCTCAGGTGACATAGATCCCATGATTCTTCCTTTTTTGCTAGAACAAGAAAAATTATCAGCCCAGCAATTAAGCGATGTCCTCAATAAAGAATCCGGTCTGCTGGCTATCTCCCAACTCAGCAATGATTTAAGAGATGTTCTGGAAGCTTGTGACAGAGGCGATGAAAAAGCTAGTCTAGCAGTCAATATGTTTGTCAACCGTATCGCTCAGACCATTGCAAGCTACATCACAGATTTAGATGGTCTGGATGCCTTGGTCTTTACCGCTGGAATCGGAGAGAATTCAGCCTTGATCCGCAGCTTGGTCGTTCAAAAACTCAATTGCTTAGGACTTTCTTTAAATCAGGCAGCTAACGAGCAAGGACAGCTCTTTATTCAAAATTCCCAGTCGCAGGCTAAAATTCTCATCCTTCCAACCAACGAAGAATTGATGATTGCCCAAGATACCATGCGTTTGTTGGATTTTAAGTAGCCAAAAGAGCGGTAGAATGTCCAAGGAGTGCAGGGATAACTTTCTATATTAATAAGAAAAAACCGGTTTATCCTTGTGTTGTTTAGACTCGAAAAGACAGAGTAAGGCCTCTGTTTTTTCTTTTTTAGCTTAGATATCCTGCCATCTCCCAGTTCTGCAAGCACAGTCTGATGGAGCTATTTTGCTTTTTTCATTCTTGAAAGATATAGGAAAACATGCTATAATGAAAAGAACATTCTAAAAATCAGAAAGATTATTATATAGTAAGGAAAAAAATGGCGAATATTTTAAAGACTATCATTGAAAATGATAAAGGTGAATTAAGAAAATTAGAAAAAATGGCTGATAAGGTCTTGGCTTATGAAGACGAAATGGCAGCTTTGTCTGATGAAGAACTTCAGGCAAAAACAGAAGAATTTAAGAAACGCTATGCTGATGGTGAAACTTTAGATCAGCTCTTATTTGAAGCATTTGCAGTTGTCCGTGAAGGAGCTAAGCGAGTGTTGGGTCTTTTCCCTTATAAGGTACAGGTTATGGGAGGAATCGTTCTCCATCATGGTGACGTTCCAGAGATGCGTACCGGTGAAGGAAAAACCTTGACTGCGACGATGCCAGTTTACTTAAATGCCCTTGCAGGTAAAGGAGTGCACGTTGTCACAGTCAACGAATACCTGACTGAGCGTGACGCAACCGAAATGGGTGAGCTCTACTCTTGGCTAGGCCTTTCTGTCGGTATCAATCTGGCCGCTAAGTCTCCATCTGAGAAAAAAGAAGCATATGCTTGCGACATTACCTATTCAACCAATGCTGAAATCGGCTTTGACTACCTGCGTGATAACATGGTAGTTCGAGCTGAAAACATGGTACAGCGCCCGCTCAATTATGCCTTGGTCGATGAGGTGGACTCAATCCTGATTGACGAAGCTCGGACACCATTGATTGTATCCGGACCGGTTTCTTCAGATACCAACCAGCTCTATCATATGGCTGACCACTATGTCAAATCTCTGGATAAGGACGACTACATCATCGATGTTCAGTCTAAGACGATTGGTTTGTCTGACTCAGGTATTGACAAGGCAGAAAACTACTTCAAGCTGGACAATCTCTACGATATTGAAAATGTTGCTCTGACTCACTTTATCGACAATGCTCTGCGAGCTAACTACATTATGCTGCTTGACATTGACTATGTGGTTAGTGAAGATCAGGAAATTCTGATTGTCGATCAGTTTACTGGTCGGACAATGGAAGGCCGCCGTTACTCTGACGGTCTCCACCAAGCGATTGAAGCCAAAGAAGGTGTGCCGATTCAGGAAGAAACAAAAACTTCTGCTTCCATTACTTATCAGAACCTCTTCCGTATGTATAAGAAGCTGTCCGGTATGACAGGTACAGCCAAGACAGAGGAAGAAGAGTTCCGCGAAACATACAACATTCGTGTTATTCCAATTCCAACCAACCGTCCGGTAGCACGTATTGACCATTCTGACCTGCTCTACCCAAGTATTGATTCTAAGTTTAAGGCAGTTGTTCAGGATGTTAAAGAGCGTCATGAAAAAGGCCAGCCTGTTCTGGTTGGTACCGTTGCGGTTGAAACCAGTGATTATATTTCTAAGAAATTGGTAGAAGCTGGGGTTCCTCACGAAGTCCTCAATGCGAAAAACCACTATAAAGAAGCGCAAATCATCATGAACGCCGGTCAACGTGGTGCGGTTACCATTGCGACCAATATGGCCGGACGGGGAACCGACATCAAGTTGGGTGAAGGTGTTCGCGAACTGGGCGGTCTCTGTGTTATCGGTACAGAGCGCCATGAAAGCCGCCGGATTGATAATCAGCTACGCGGACGTTCAGGTCGTCAGGGTGATCCGGGTGAGTCACAGTTCTACCTGTCACTGGAAGATGAGCTGATGCGTCGCTTTGGCTCAGAGCGCATTAAAGCCCTCTTGGATCGGATGAACCTTAGTGACGAAGATTCTGTTATTAAGTCTGGCATGCTGACCCGTCAGGTAGAGGCAGCTCAGAAGCGTGTCGAAGGAAATAACTACGATACGCGGAAACAAGTCTTGCAATATGATGATGTGATGCGTGAGCAGCGGGAAATTATCTATGCTGAGCGCCACGATGTCATTACTGCGGACCGTGACCTCAGTCCTGAAATCCATGCTATGATTAAACGGACTATCAACCGTATCGTTGATGGTAGCAGCCACTCTGATCAGGATGATAAGATTGAAGCAATTTTAAACTTTGCTAAGTATAACTTGGTTTCAGAAGATTCCATTTCTGACAGTGATTTGGAAGGCAAGTCTGATCAAGAAATCAAAGATTATCTGTTTGAACGTGCATTGGAAGTCTACGACAGTCAGATTGCTAAGCTGCGAGACGAAGAAGCTGTACGTGAATTCCAGAAGGTCTTGATTCTGCGCGTGGTGGACAGCAAGTGGACTGACCATATCGACGCCCTTGACCAGCTGCGCAATGCTGTTGGATTGCGCGGTTATGCACAAAATAACCCAGTTGTCGAATATCAAGCAGAAAGCTTCCGTATGTTCAACGACATGATTGGTTCTATTGAGTTTGATGTGACTCGTCTGATGATGAAAGCACAGATTCATGAGCAAGAGCGTCCTCGGACAGAGCGGGCTATCAGTACAACAGCTACCCGCAATATCTCTGCTAAGGCGCCAAATATGCCCGAGAATGTAGACCTGTCCAATGTAAAGAGAAATGACCCTTGTCCATGTGGTTCTGGCAAGAAGTTCAAGAACTGTCACGGCCGTAAAAAGTAAGCATAAAAGAAGGAGAATAGATGACCTTTAAAGCAACTAGTCAACCCATTGATGTGGCAGAAGTTCGCCAACTTGCTAAGCTAGAAGGCGACATGCTCGCTCGCAAGGAAAAGCGTGACCGAGAGTTAGAAGTAATTCTGCGTGGTCAAGATGACCGCATTCTCTTGGTTATCGGTCCCTGCTCTTCAGATAACGAAGAAGCGGTGCTAGAGTATGCCAAGCGTCTATCTGCTCTCCAAGAAGAAGTAAAAGACCGCATTTTCATGGTCATGCGGGTTTATACTGCCAAGCCTCGGACGAACGGAGATGGTTACAAAGGGCTTATTCATCAGCCCAATGCGACTGCCGCTCCTAGTCTGATTAACGGCATCAAGGCAGTCCGCAATCTGCACTATCGGGTTATTTCTGAGACAGGCATGACCACAGCTGATGAGATGCTCTATCCAGAAAATCTGCCTCTGGTAGATGATTTGATTTCTTACATGGCTGTAGGAGCTCGCTCGGTCGAAGACCAGCAGCACCGATTTGTAGCTAGTGGAGCGGATCTTCCGACTGGATTGAAAAATCCGACTTCTGGCAATCTCAATGTCATGTTTAACGGTATCTATGCAGCCCAGAACAAGCAGAGTTTCCTATTCGCTGGTAAGGAAGTCGAAACGTCCGGCAATCCTTTAGCGCATGCCATCTTGCGCGGTGCTCTGAATGAATACGGCAAGAACATTCCCAACTACTATTATGATAATCTGCTGGATACCATTGCCCAGTATGAAAAAATGGGCTTAGAAAATCCCTTTATCATCATTGACACCAATCATGATAACTCTGGTAAGCAGTATCTGGAGCAGGTCCGTATCGTTCGCCAGACTCTGATTAACCGTGACTGGAATGAAAAGATTAAGGCTACAGTACGTGGCTTTATGATTGAGTCTTATCTGGAAGACGGTCGTCAGGACGAGCCAGAAGTCTTTGGCAAGTCCATTACTGACCCTTGTCTGGGTTGGGCAAATACAGAACAGCTGGTTCGTGAAATTTATGATACATTAGGAAAATAGTATGGCATTTATTGAAAAAGGTCAGAAGATTGACATTGAGCAGATTAAATCCAGAACCAGACTGACTGGTCAAGCCTTGGCTCATAAAAATAAGCGAGATCAAGAACTAGCTGAGATTCTCAGTGGGGAAGACGAGCGTATTCTCTTGGTGATTGGTCCTTGCTCATCGGACAATGAAGAGGCTGTGCTGGAGTATGCCCGCCGTTTGTCAGAGCTGCAGAAGAAGGTCGCAGATAAGATTTTTATCGTCATGCGCGTCTATACTGCTAAGCCGCGGACCAATGGGGATGGCTATAAGGGCTTGGTTCACCAGCCAGATACTTCTAAAGCTCCTAGTCTTATCAATGGTTTGCAGGCAGTTCGTCAGTTGCACTACCGCGTCATTACAGAGACTGGTCTGACGACGGCTGATGAGATGCTCTATCCGTCCAATCTTGTGTTGGTAGACGACTTGGTCAGCTATCATGCTGTGGGTGCACGCTCAGTTGAAGACCAGGAGCACCGTTTTGTGGCGTCAGGTATTGATGCCCCGGTAGGCATGAAAAATCCAACTTCTGGCAATCTGGGGGTTATGTTTAACGCTGTCTATGCGGCACAAAATAAGCAGACTTTCCTTTTTCATGGCCAGGAAGTAGAAACCTCTGGAAATCCTTTGGCTCACGTTATTCTGCGTGGGGCGACCAATGAATATGGTAAAAATATTCCAAATTTCTACTATGAAAATATGCTGGATGCCATTTCCTACTATGAAAAAATGGGCTTGGAGAATCCTTTCATCGTCATTGATACCAATCACGATAACTCTGGCAAGCAATATCTGGATCAGATTAGGATTGTGCGTCAGACCTTGCTGAATCGGGATTGGAACGAAAAGATTAAGAGAGCGGTTCGTGGTTTTATGATTGAGTCTTATCTGGAAGATGGCCGGCAAAATGAACCGGAAGTCTTTGGTAAATCCATCACCGATCCTTGCCTAGGCTGGGACAATACAGTTCAGCTTATTGAAGAAATTTACAACACTTTAGATAAATAAGGAAAATTGAAAGGGACAGTCTTGACCTGTAAAGAGGACTAACTGTCGGGTGAAGACGAACTCAGCTGGCGGCCCAGCTGAGTTTTGTCGCCTTTCCAGAGAATGATATGATAAAAGGACACGGAATTGACATAGAAGAACTGCCTGCCATTGAGCGAGTCTATCTGAAAAATGCCCGCTTTGCAAAAAAAGTCTTGACGGAGGCGGAGCTTACTCGTTTTGAGGAGTTATCCGGTAAGCGGAAAATTGAATTTCTGGCTGGTCGTTGGGCTGCCAAGGAGGCTTTTTCTAAAGCTTGGGGAACCGGCATTGGTAAGCTCAGGTTTCAAGACTTGGAGATTTTAAACGACCGTCAGGGAGCGCCTTATTTCAGCCGGTCACCCTATACTGGCAAGGTTTGGATTTCGCTCAGCCATGCTGCTGGCCTAGTTACAGCCAGCGTTATTTTGGAGGAAAATGATGAAAGCTAGTCTGCATAGACCTAGCAAGGCAGTGATTGATTTAGCTGCCATTGCTTTTAATATTAGACAACTGAGTGCCCATCTGCCTCAGACGACAGAGAAGTGGGCTGTCGTCAAGGCCAATGCTTATGGTCATGGAGCTATTGAGGTTTCTAGGCATATTGAGCCCCTCGTAGATGGATTTTGTGTGTCTAATATCGATGAAGCCTTGGAGCTGCGCTCAGCGGGCATTGGCAAAAAAATTCTGGTGCTAGGAGTATCAGATCTGGCTGCGCTTCCGCTGGCTAGAAAGGGAAAGATCTCTCTGACTGTAGCCAGTCTGGAGTGGTTGGATTTAGCTTTAGCTGCGGAAAAAGACTTAACAGGATTGAATTTTCATATCAAGATTGACTCTGGTATGGGGCGGATTGGTTTTCGAGATAGTCAGGAAGCTCAGGAGGCAATCCATCGCTTGCAGGCTGCTGGGGCTGTCGCGGAGGGAATTTTTACCCACTTTGCAACGGCAGATGAAGCGGAGCACCAAAAGTTTGAAGCCCAGCTAGCTCGTTTTCATCAGATCTTATCTGAGCTGGACAGTGTTCCTCCTCTCGTTCACGCTAGTAATTCTGCCACCTCTCTCTGGCATAGTGAGACTGTTCTAAATGCCGTCCGGCTGGGTGACATCATTTATGGCCTCAACCCCAGCGGAAGAGTCTTAGAACTTCCTTATGAATTCAAGCTGGCTTTGTCGCTGGTCTCAGAATTGGTACATGTCAAGGAAGTAGAGGCTGGAGCAGATGTTGGCTATGGAGCCACCTACACTAGCGAGTCTCAAGAGTGGATTGGCACTATTCCTTTGGGTTATGCGGATGGCTGGACACGCGATATGCAGGGCTTTGATGTCTTGATTGATGGTCAGCGCTGCCCTATTGTCGGCCGAGTTTCTATGGACCAGATTACAGTGCGCCTGCCTCAGGCTTATCCCCTTGGCACGCCGGTTGTGTTGATTGGAAATAGCGGAGCGGAGACCATTACGGCGACAGATGTGGCAGAAAAGCGTGGCACCATTAACTATGAGGTGGTTTGCCTGATTAGCGACCGTGTACCGAGGGTTTATAAAGACTAAGAAGATTAATGCAGGGAACCGCTTGGGGTATTTGATAATGTTCTAGCTTGGTCCCCCTGTCTGTGATTTTAGATCCGCAGCAGTATCAGAACTGAAAGAGGAATTATGAATTTACACAAACCTTTGACGGTTCTGCCTGGTGTGGGACCGAAATCAGCAGAAAAATTTGCCAAGCTGGGTCTAGAGACCTTGCAGGATTTGCTGCTTTATTTTCCTTTTCGTTATGAGGATTTTAAGAGTAAAAATGTCCTAGACTTGGAGGATGGAGAAAAAGCGGTTGTTTCTGGTCAGGTCGTAACTCCGGCTAATGTCCAGTATTATGGCTACAAACGCAATCGCCTGCGCTTTACCATCAAGCAAGGGGAAGTCGCTCTGGCAGTTAACTTCTTTAACCAGCCTTATCTGGCAGACAAGATTGAAGTTGGAGCTAATTTAGCGGTCTTTGGAAAGTGGGACAAAGCCAAAGCCAGTCTGACTGGTATGAAACTGCTGGCTCAGGTAGAGGACGACTTGCAGCCTGTCTATCGGCTGGCTCAGGGAATTAGTCAGGCCAGTCTGGTCAAGCTGATTAAGACTGCCTTTGACCAAGGATTGGACTTGCTCTTAGAGGAAAATCTGCCCCAGCCCCTGTTGGAACGCTACCAGCTAGTGAGCAGAGTTGAGGCTGTGCGGGCTATGCATTTTCCAAAGGATTTGACTGATTACAAGCAGGCTCTTCGGCGGGTTAAATTTGAAGAACTCTTTTATTTCCAAATGCAGCTGCAGGTCTTAAAGAGAGAAACCAAGGCTGTCAGCAATGGATTGAAGATTGATTGGCGGTCGGATGCTGTAGCCGAGAAAAAGCAGAGCTTACCTTTTGAGCTGACTTCAGCTCAGGAGCGCAGTCTGACAGAGATTTTGCAGGATTTGCGATCGCCTGGCCACATGAATCGCCTGCTGCAGGGCGATGTGGGAAGCGGAAAGACAGTAGTCGCTGGTCTAGCTATGTATGCTGTTTATACAGCTGGCTTTCAGTCAGCTCTGATGGTTCCAACAGAAATTTTGGCTGAGCAGCATTTTGACAGCCTAGCTCAGCTATTTCCAGAATTGAAGCTGGCCCTACTTACTGGGGGAATGAAAGCAGCAGAACGCCGGGAAACCTTGGCAGCGATTGAAAACGGTCAGGTGGACATGATTGTCGGAACCCATGCCCTGATTCAGGAAGGAGTCCGTTACCATGCATTGGGCTTGGTCATTATTGACGAGCAGCATCGCTTTGGTGTGGAACAACGCCGGATTTTACGGGAAAAGGGAGACAATCCTGATGTCCTCATGATGACGGCGACGCCTATTCCCAGAACCCTTGCCATTACAGCATTTGGTGATATGGATGTGTCCATTATTGACCAGATGCCGGCAGGACGCAAGCCTATCATCACTCGCTGGGTCAAGCATGAGCAACTGGGAGTCGTCCTCGACTGGCTGAAAAAAGAGCTCCACAAGGGCGCTCAGGTCTACTTTATCTCTCCCTTGATTGAGGAATCTGAGGCGCTGGATCTTAAGAATGCCATTGCCCTAGAAGAAGAACTGACAGCCTATTTTGGTCAGCAGGCCCAAGTGGCTCTGCTTCATGGCAAGATGAAGAGCGAGGAAAAAGAGGCGATTATGCAGGACTTCAAGGAAGGACGGACTGATATTCTGGTCTCTACCACGGTCATTGAGGTCGGAGTCAACGTCCCCAATGCTACGGTGATGGTCATCATGGATGCGGACCGCTTTGGACTCAGCCAGCTTCATCAGCTAAGAGGCCGCGTCGGCCGAGGCAGCAAGCAGTCTTATGCGGTCTTGGTTGCCAATCCTAAGACGGAGTCGGGCAAGCGCCGCATGAAAATCATGACTGAGACGACTGATGGTTTCCTGCTGGCTGAGGAGGATCTGAAAATGCGAGGCTCTGGAGAAATCTTTGGCACTCGGCAGTCTGGTATTCCTGAGTTTCAAGTGGCAAACATCGTGGAAGATTATCCGATTTTAGAAGAAGCCAGAAAGGTTGCCAGCCAGATTACAGCTGATCCGAACTGGCGGACAGATCCTAGTTGGCACTTGATTGCTCTTCATTTGGACAAGCGAGATTACCTAGATTAAAGGTTCTTTGAATTAAGTTTCCTGCAAGATATTTATAAGTAGGCTTTAAGTTTGAGGGATTATACTATTGTCAAATCAAAGAAAGAGGTAGGATCAATGACAATGTAAACATCCCTTAAAATCCTGTAACCAAAGCTTGAAGACTAGAAGACTTGTGAGGTATGAGCCACTCAAAGAATAAGAATAATTTAGAATTTTTTCATCATAAATCTCCTAACAAATCACAAGCTTCACCCAATCGGTGAAGTTTTTTTGTATTTAATTGAAAAGACTTGTTCGTTTCAAATAGTAGATAGGGATTGCTGCCGGATTTCTTTGACTATAAGCTTTCCCTAAGAAATCTATAAGAGATTCTTAAGTTTAGGGCTGTATCCTTATATCCAAGTAAGAACAAAAAGATTAGAGACCAAACTTGAAGCTAAACACTCCAAGAGTTTCGTTTTTGCTCTTAAAGAATGAATGATAAGCGAGGTAAAAGTTATGAAAGTTACAATCAAAGTCCACTATCCGAAGACATTTAAGCAAGCTCAGAAAATGGAGGTGACCTATGGTAAGTGATTATATTTTTGAAATTCTAGCGTCTCTGTTTGAGGTTATCTTTTAAGTCCGGCGATTCAATGAAGTTTTCCCAGTGTTAGAATATGAAAGAGTCAAAAAAGTGCTAAGCAAACTTAGCACTTTTTGATTTAAAGAAAATAAATAGGGATTTTATTCTCATCCTTCCATATAATCTTGGAGTTCTTGGTCTTTGAGTCCAGCATTCAGGGCGATGAGCAGTTTGATTCTGGCTTTTTGGGCATTGAGCTCCTTGACGAAGAAGATACCAGCCTGGTGCAGCTGAACGCCGCCTCCTTCATAAGCATAGACTGGCTCAGCAATTCCGTTGAAGCAGCGAGAGACCAGAGCGATTGGTAGGCCGTCTGCTATCATATCAGCCAGTTTGTCAGCCACTTCCTTGGGGAGGTTGCCAGCACCGAATGCTTCTATGATGAGGCCGTCTATCTTGTCTAAATCCAGCATGTCCAGAAGTTCTGTCTTCATACCTGCATAAGCTGGAATGATGGGCACCAGACCAGAGATGCTGTTTAAGTCAAAGCGGACTCGAGGCTCCGATATCTTAAAATAGAGAATTTCCTGCTTCATAATCAAGCCAAGTGGTCCGTGAGTCGGTGTCTGGAAGGTGCTGACATTGGTCGTGTGGGTCTTGGTTACATACTTGGCAGCATGTGCCTCGTCATTCATAACGACAAGCACGCCTTTATCATTGGCTTTTTCATCACTAGCCACCCGCAGGGCTGTCAGGTAGTTATAGACTCCGTCGCTCCCCAGCTCATTGGAACTGCGCATAGCTCCGGTCAGAACGACTGGAATCTTCGGCAGCTGCATAGTATCCAGAAAGTAAGCCGTCTCTTCTAAAGTGTCCGTCCCATGAGTAATAACTACTCCGTCAAATTGGTCAGCACTGGCTTTGATTTTTTGGTAAAGTTTGAGCATGTGCTGGGGCGTGATATGAGGACTGGGAATATTAAAAAAGTCAATGACTTCCGTCTCAATCCCTTCAAGCGGAACTGTCACATGGTTCATAGGGTTATCAGCATTGGTAACGACAGCTCCAGAGCCGTCAGCCTGCATGGAAATGGTTCCTCCTGTATGCAGGACCAAGATTTTCTTTGTCATAAATCCTTTTTCTCCTTGTAGTCATGATGCGGATCCGAAAACTTACATTCTGTTTTCATGGAGTTTTCAATCCTGTTGCATAGGTATTACTCCAGCTTTTCTTTTCTGCAATTCATGTGATTGTATGTCATTTTTGTGTTATAATTTATTGTATCATAAAAGGAAAGAATGAGAAAATCAATGGAAGTAAAGGCCGTCTTTTTTGATATTGATGGGACACTGGTCAATGACAGTCGAACGGTTTTGAAATCTACAGAAAAGGCTATTCAGAGTTTAAAGGAGCAAGGAATATTGGTCGGTTTGGCAACAGGCCGTGGTCCTTTCTTTGTTAAACCTTTTATGGAGCAATTGGACTTAGACTTTGCTGTGACCTACAATGGCCAGTATATTTTTTCAAGAGGCAGGGTAATTTCTGCCAGTCCTATTGACAAGCAGAGTTTGCGGGATTTAATCGCCTATGCTAAGAAACACCGAAAAGAAATTTCCTTGGGAACGGCTGAAGCTATGCTGGGCTCAAAGATTATGTCCTTTGGCATGAGCCCGTTCTCCCAGTGGACTAGCCGCTTCATCCCTAAGAGAATGGCGCGAACGGTCAGTCATGGATTTAATAAAGTCATCAGCAAGGCCCTGCCCCAGCATGAAAAGGATCTCCTGCAGTTGATACAGGAGCCGATTTACCAAGCTTTGATTTTGGCCAGTCCAGAAGAAAGCCGCAAGATTGAAGCGGACTTTCCTGATTTGAAATTTACCCGCAGCAGTCCCTATGCGGTCGATATTATAAATAAAGACACGTCTAAGCTAGAGGGGATTCGCCGAGTCGGCAAGGAATATGGTTTTGACATTCATCAGGTCATGGCCTTCGGTGACTCTGACAATGACTTGGAAATGCTATCGGGAGTTGGTCTGTCCATTGCTATGGGAAATGGAACCAGCTCGGTCAAGGAAGTGGCCAAGCACACGACCACCAGCAATAGTCAGGATGGGATCCACAAGGCTCTGGAGCATTTTGGTATCCTAGCTAGGGAAAAGGTCTTTACCAGCAGCGACCATCACTTTAATAAGGTTAAAGAGTTCCATAGTGTCATGGATGAAAGCACTCAGGAAGAACCGATTGCCTGGACGCCTGAGGACGCTCGCTATCGGGCAGGCTTCAAACTGGAAGAGCTGGTCGAGTTTCTGCGAGCAGCTAGTAAGTCTGAGGAAGACTTTGACAGTTCTGTATCCTATCTCCATCAAGCGCTTGACAAGGCTGCTGACAAGGTTCGCTCTAAGAGTCAGGCTGAGGTTTCTCTAGTCGGTCAGGTAGATGCCTTAATTGATACTCTTTATTTTACTTATGGCAGTTTTGTCCTGATGGGAGTAGATCCAGAGCAACTTTTCGATATTGTCCATCGGGCTAATATGGGCAAAATTTTCCCAGACGGGAAGGCTCACTTCGACCCCGTCACCCATAAAATCCTCAAACCAGATGACTGGGAAGAAAAATACGCTCCCGAAGGAGCTATCAAAGAAGAACTGGAACGGCAAATTCAGGCTTACCAGCGTAGCATAGAGCAGAAAGAAGAAAACTAGAGCAGTCACTGAACTGCTCTAGTTTTTATAAAGTCTTTTCTGGGTCTCTGACCACTAGCAAGTCAACCTTGGCGTGGCGCAGGATATATTCAGATGAAGAACCGACTAGAAGCCGTTCAAAGGCATTGAGACCGGTAGCACCGACCATAATTAGATCTACCTTGTGCTCTTCTGGGATATCTGTAGCCAATAGAGTCTTGGGATTGCCCATCTCAATGACAATGTCAACATACTTGATACCGGATTTTTGAGCCCTTTCTTTCAGCTCTGCTGTCAGCTTTTTGGCATCTTCCTGCAAGTCCTCATAGACATCTGCATCAAAGGTTGAGACACTTTGCAAAGCTCGGGTATCAATGACGTGGGCGATGGTGAGACGAGAGCCGTTTCGGAGAGCCACGTTAACGCCCTTTTCAAAGGCTAGTTCGGATTCGTGAGAACCGTCCACAGCAACCATAATATTTTCATATTTCTGAGTCATAGAGCTACCTCCTTTAAAATGGTCGGCAAAGGACGTCGCATCATTCACAGAATGATTGGGCTGACCAAAAATCAATCAGTCCATAACGTCCGAGTGATTTGCAACTATTTTCTTGTTTCTATTGTAACCCTTTTCAGAAAAAAAGTAAAGATAAAATGGAAATGCTGTCAGGAAATTGCAAGCTGAGAAAAAGTCCTTTACTTTGAGGAATTAGAAGAAGAATAGCGTTTTGTATCCTATCATTCTCTTTTTAATTACATGAAAAGTGAGCTTATTTTTTTGTTGTCAATCGCTTTTTCTGGTGGTATAATGATAACATTCTGATGAATAGAGGAAAAATAAGAATGAAAGAATTTGACAAGTCCAGCAAGCTGGAACATGTTGCCTATGATATTCGCGGTCCGGTTTTGGATGAAGCTATGCGCATGCGGGCCAATGGTGAAAAGATTCTCCGCCTCAATACAGGGAATCCGGCTGAATTTGGTTTTACCGCTCCAGATGAGGTCATTCATGATTTGATTATGAATGCGCGTGACAGTGAGGGCTACTCTGATTCCAAGGGAATTTTTTCAGCCCGCAAGGCTATCATGCAGTATTGCCAGCTTAAGAATTTTCCTAATGTAGATATTGATGACATTTATCTGGGAAATGGTGTCAGCGAGCTGATTGTCATGTCCATGCAGGGCTTACTTGATGACGGGGACGAGGTGCTGGTGCCGATGCCAGACTACCCACTCTGGACGGCTGCAGTCAGTCTGGCTGGTGGGAATGCTGTTCACTATGTCTGTGATGAGCAGGCAGAATGGTATCCAGATATTGACGATATCAAGTCAAAAATCACATCTAATACCAAGGCTATCATTATCATCAACCCTAACAATCCAACGGGGGCACTTTACCCTAAGGAACTTCTTCTGGAAATTGTAGAAATTGCTCGCCAGAACAATCTCATTATCTTTGCGGATGAAATCTATGACCGCATGGTGATGGATGGCAATGTCCACACCCCTGTGGCTAGTCTAGCTCCGGATATCTTCTGTGTCAGCATGAATGGTCTTTCTAAGTCGCATCGCATTGCAGGCTTCCGGGTTGGCTGGATGGTGCTATCTGGGCCTAAGCATCATGTTAAGGGTTATATTGAAGGGTTGAACATGCTCTCCAACATGCGCTTGTGCTCCAATGTCTTGGCTCAGCAAGTCGTTCAAACCTCACTTGGTGGTCATCAATCTGTGGATGAACTGCTTTTGCCAGGTGGCCGTATCTATGAACAGCGTAATTTCATCTATCAGGCTATTCAGGACATCCCGGGGCTGTCAGCTGTTAAGCCTAAAGCTGGCCTCTATATTTTCCCGAAAATTGACCGTAACATGTATCGCATCGACGATGATGAGCAGTTTGTGCTCAATTTCCTCAAGCAGGAAAAAGTCCTTCTCGTCCATGGACGAGGCTTTAACTGGAAGGATCCGGATCATTTCCGCATCGTTTATCTGCCTCGAGTAGATGAGCTAGCTCAAATCCAAGAGAAAATGACGCGCTTCTTGCGCCAATATCGCCGTTAATAAGCGGATGCTACAAAAAGGCTGGACAAAGTTCCGGCCTTTTTCTTATCTATTTTACATATTTTTTAGTTCAATGGCTGTCTTTGAATTGCAAAAATAAAAAAATTAAGATGCTCTGGAAATTGAATTTGAGGTCGATTGGTAAAAATTATAGGCGGTTTTACCGACATTTTTTAGGAATTTGTCCAACATTTTTTATGTATCTGTCCAAAAATGCTTAAAAAAATGTGTTAGCGTCTTCCTTCTAGAAGACAAACATGATAGAATGTGTTTGTCAATGTTTTTAACAATGATGAAAAAGTGGAGGAGATTATATTGACAATGAAAAAGACACTTAGTGCTTTTTCTGTCAGTGCAGCGGCATTGTCTTTGGTGCTCGCAGAAGGAGTTCAGGCTGATCAATTAGTTGATAATCAGTCTTATTCTGATGCGCCCGTTAGTCAAAGCCAACCACAGGCAGAAAACACACAAAAGGATGAATCTGTTTCGAAAGAACAGGTAGATGCTGCTCAGGCTCTTGTACAAGAAGCCGACAGCAATGTTGCACAAGGGAAAGCTGATTTGGCTCAAGCTCAAGCAAATACTGCTGCGGCTCAAAGTCAGGTCGAGCAAGCACAAGCTGAAGCTAACCGGGCACAGGAGGCAGCTGATAAAGCTGGTCCGGAAGCTATTGAAACAGCTAAGCAAGAAGAGAGCAATCAAAAAGCTCAAGTGGACAGCAACAAGTCAGAACTGGCTAAAGCTGACCAAGCAACTAAGACGGCTGAAGCTGAGCGCGATGCCCAGGCAGCCAAGACTAAAGAAGCTCAAGAGCAAGCGAAAACTCAAGAAGGACGCCTTGCTAAAGCTCAAAATGACGTGAAGGAAGCTCAGGCTAACCTAAGCAGTGAAGCTACATCTAAGGCAGAAAAGAATGTGAAAGCAGCCCAAGACAAGGTGGCAGCTGACCAGTCTGCTGTTGAAAAAGCGCAAGCGAAAGTAGCTACAGCCCGTCAGACTGATAGTCAGAAGCAGGCTGAGGTTGCAAAAGCTCAGACCAACCAGACTCAGGCTAAGACGGCTCGTGATGCTTCTCAAAAGAACTTGCAGGACAAAACTGCTGCAGCTGAGAAGACACAATCAGACTTGAACCAAGCTCAACAGGCTTTGCAAAAGGCTCAAGCTGGAAAAATTACTACTGAAGCTTCAAGCAATAAAAACCGTGTGTCAATGACTCCGGAATACATTGCAGCCTTGAGAGAGCTAATTGCACCGAATTTATCAGAGCAAAAAACTAAAGAGATTCAAAATAGACTGGCTGCACTGAATGCCAGTGCTAAGGCTCTCAATCGATACGTAGCAGATCCTACAGATAGCAAAGCTTTGATTGATACCAACAATATTCCACAGAATGTTCGTCAGGAACTTTCACAGTTTGCTTCAGAACTCATCAACCAGCTGCGTGTTCAGATGGGAACAGGTGAAGTAGTTGTGACACCGTCTTCAATTGATTTCGCTGATAAAGTAGCAACAGAATACCGTAAAGACAACTGGAACTGGGATTTGATGGAGAAATACCATCACGACGCTCGAGGAATTAACCGCGTAGCGCGTGAGTATGGTTTAATGACCACAAGTGCTGAGCAAGAGAGCAAAGGTCTCCAGTACTATGAAAACGCCTACATCTGGAGAGAAAATGCTAATCAGATGAGTGTGGCTGAAATGAAGAGACGGGTTTATGATTCCGTTGTTGAATTCATGTTCAATGGCTACGAATGGCTGCATGCTACATCTATCTCTGGTCTCAATACTGGTCTCCAGAAAAACTATCTGGGAGTTGATTTCTCAATGGAAGGCGACATCACTATGGCTCATTTCACCATGGTGTCAGAAGATCAAGTCAAGTATGCTAGCAAAAAGAACTTCAATGCCAGCCCTATTACGGGCAAAGCTCCAACAGCAAAAGTAGATCCGCAGGAAGTAGCTAAGGCTCAAACTGCCTATGACGCTTCCTTCAAGGCCAATCAACTGGCTCTGGCATCTAAGGGAGTTGCCCAGTCTACTTATAATCGGAGAGTTGCAGCTTTAGAGCAAGCCAACCAGCAACTGGCTCAGGCGCAAGCTCAAGCAGGTGAGTCAGCAACTGCTCAGGCTCAAGCAGCTCTTGCCGCAGCCCAAGAGAGGTTGGCAGCTGATCAAGCAGCTTTGGCAGCAGCACAAGCGGCTCTGCAAAACTCAAACTTGGATGACAAGACTAAAGCGGACAAATTAACTCAGGCTCAAGAAGCTCTGACTGCTGTTCAAGCAACAGTTGCCGCAGCTCAAGCAGCTCTAAAAACTGAATCAGATAAGTTGGCTCAGCTAGAAGCAGCTTTGAATGCAGCAAAAGAAAGAAAGACTAACCTTGAAAATGCTCTTACAGCAGCTGAAGTAGCCTTGCAAACAGCTAAAGAGTCATTGTCAAATCTTGAAAATGCAAAAGAAAACTTGGAACAAGCTAAAAGCAAGTTAGCTGTAGCTCAGGCAGCTTACCAAGCGGCTCTTACAGCTCAAACAGATCAAGAAGCAAAAGTAGCAGTTTTAACTGCAGTTCAAGCACAAGCTAAGGCGACATACGACTTGCTAGCTCAAACTTATGCAGAACAAAATAAGGAAGAAGATATTCGCTATTACCAGTCTGTTTTGGCTCATACAGAGGAGCGCTTCGCTCGCTCTCCGCTTACTGGACAAGCAGGAGCTACTCAGCATACGACTGTTTCAACTACTGGAACTGTTGGAACTGGAACTGCTGGAAATACTAGTCCTATCAGCCATAAACAGGCGGCTACCTCAGGTCATGTCTTACCTAAGACAGGGGAAAACTCTTCTTGGCTTCTTCTAGCAGGCCAAATGCTTCTGCTCATGGCTATGAAATTGTTCTACAAGAAACGTTCTATTGATTAGAAAGAACAAAAGCAATCAAAAACAGTCAAGAATTTGACTGTTTTTTGTTTAATATGGCTTGATATATCAAGTCATATACTTGAAAAGTTCTTTATTTTATAGAATTGTATGTAATTGTTTTTCAATAAAAAATTTTCAGATAATTATTGAAATTTCACTGCTTTTATGTTACAATGAAGCTAATAAATATGAGGTAAAAATATGGCCAATTTACTAGAAAAAACACGAAAAATTACGTCTATTTTGAAGCGCTCGGAGGAGCAGATGCAGGAAGAGCTACCCTACAATGCTATTACGCGTCAGTTGGCTGATATTATCCACTGCAATGCCTGCATTGTCAACAGCAAGGGCCGTCTTTTAGGCTATTTCATGCGCTACAAGACCAATAATGACCGAGTGGAAGCTTTTTTTCAGGATAAGAATTTCCCAGAGGAATACGTTCACGAAGCTAATCTGGTCTATGAAACGGAGGCTAATCTGCCTGTTGAGCATGATCTGACGATTTTCCCAGTGGAGACCAAGGATGAGTTTCCAGATGGGCTGACCACCATTGCTCCTATTCATGTGTCAGGGATTCGTCTGGGTTCATTGATTATCTGGCGCAATGACAAGGAATTTGCGGACGATGATCTGATTTTGATTGAGATTGCCAGCACAGTGGTTGGTATCCAGCTGCTTAACTTCCAGCGGGAAGAGGATGAGAAAAATATCCGCCGCCGGACAGCAGTGACCATGGCAGTCAATACCCTGTCTTACTCAGAACTGAGAGCTGTTTCAGCTATTCTGGGCGAGCTCAATGGCAATGAAGGCCAGCTGACAGCATCTGTCATTGCTGACCGTATTGGGATTACCCGCTCAGTTATTGTTAATGCCTTGCGCAAGCTGGAAAGTGCTGGGATTATTGAAAGCCGCTCACTGGGAATGAAGGGAACTTATCTGAAAGTCCTGATTCCGGATGTCTTTGATGAAATTAAAAAGAGGGACTACTAATGGCTAAAGCACTGATTTCTATTGATTATACAGTTGATTTTGTCGCAGATGAGGGCAAGTTGACAGCAGGAGCGCCAGCTCAGGCGATTTCTGAAGCCATTGCTCAAGTAACAAAGTCGGCTTTTGAGCGAGGAGATTATATCTTCTTTGCTATTGATGCCCATGATGAGAATGATGCCTTTCACCCTGAGAGCAAGCTGTTCCCGCCTCATAACATAAAAGGGACTAGCGGTCGCAATCTTTATGGTCCTTTGGCTGATTTTTATGAGAAGCATCAAGCGGACTCTCGGGTCTTTTGGATGGATAAGCGCCATTATTCTGCCTTTTCCGGCACGGATTTAGATATTCGATTGCGAGAAAGAAAGGTAGATACGGTCATTTTGACAGGAGTCTTGACGGATATTTGCGTCTTGCATACAGCGATTGATGCCTATAATCTTGGTTATCAGATTCAGGTGGTAGAGCCAGCTGTGGCTTCTCTGTCAGAGGAAAATCACAAATTTGCCTTAAACCACTTGCAAAATGTTCTGGGTTCGACTATAATAGATACAATTTAAAAGTAAAAGAGAAGCAGAGTAGGCTTGCTGACTTGCACAGAGAGTGCTGATAGCTGAGAGCAGTACCAAGAAAGCAAAAACCGAAGAACATGTTTCGTAATCTTTTGTGTGATCAAGCACAAACGTTGCTCACGTTACGAGCTCAGAGGCTGCTTTTTAGGGCGGCGAATAACAGTGGTACCACGGCTTTCGTCTGTTTTAGAGACGGAAGCTTTTTATTTTGCAGTAGGACAAGTGAAGCTGATGTAATGGGAAAGAGCTGTTAATATCCTGAACAACAGGGCGGAGCTACAAATTGATTTGAGAGGGAAAGAACATGAAAAAATTTTTTATCGGAAACTATGGTTTAGAGCAAGTCGGACAGACCATGACCGCGACTGGCTGGGTGGCCAATATCCGCAATCACGGCAAACTAGCCTTTATTGAGTTGCGGGACCGCGAGGGCTTGCTTCAGGTCTTCGTTGGCGGTGAGATTGAAGATTTTGCTAAGCTGGAAGACATTGGCAAAGAGGATATCATTGCAGTGACGGGGCAAGTGGTTCAGCGGGAAGAGCGTTTTGTCAATAAGTCCATCAAGTCTGGTCAGATTGAGCTGAGGGCAGAGAAGATTGAGGTTATTGCTAGCAGCAAGGCCCTGCCTTTTGAGCTTGACCAGCATGCCCATACAGGGGAAGACCTGCGTCAGAAATACCGCTACCTGGACTTGCGCCGTGAGAAGATGACACAGAACCTCAAACTTCGTCATCAGGTCACCTCAACCATTCGGGAATATTTGAACGGTTTGGACTTTTTGGAAGTGGAGACGCCTTATCTGACCAAGTCAACTCCTGAAGGGGCTAGAGACTTTTTAGTTCCTAGTCGGGTCTATAAAAATCAATTCTATGCCTTGCCGCAGAGCCCACAGATACTCAAGCAGTTGCTGATGGGAGCTGGCCTTGAGCGCTATTATCAGATTGTTCGATGCTTCCGTGACGAAGACCTGCGAGGCGATCGTCAGCCAGAGTTTACTCAGGTGGACTTAGAGCTGAGTTTTGCTAACGAAGAAGAAATCCGAGCTCTGGTTGAAGCTATGCTCAAGTCTGTTGTCAAGAAAACTCATGGTTTAGAGCTAACAGAAGATTTTCCGACTATCAGCTATGAAGAGGCTATGAGCCGCTTTGGTTCTGATAAGCCAGATACACGCTTTGATTTAGAGCTAAAGAGTTTGACGGATTTGTGCCAAGCAAATGAATCGCTTCTCATCAAGAAAGCCCTGGATAACCAAGAGGAAGTGATGGGAATCTGTGTGCCAGATGCGGCTAGTGCTTTTAGCAAGAAACAACTGAGTCATTACTATCAGGAAATGAAGGAATTTTGCTGCAGTCGTTTTGCTAGTCTAAAGGTTGAAAATGGTCAGTTGGTTGGAGATTTGGCTAGCACCTTTGAGGCTGAGAGTCAGGATTTACTAGCACGTTTTGAGGCCAAGGATGGAGACCTCATCCTGCTAGTCATGGCCAAGAAGCGTCGGGCTCAGGAAGCTTTGGGACATTTGCGCATAGAAGTCGCAAATGCTTTGGATTTGATTGATCCGAGTTTGCTTCATTTTCTTTGGGTTGTGGATTGGCCGCTGCTGGAGTGGAATGAAGACCAAAACCGCTATCAAGCCATGCACCATCCTTTCACACAGGGAATCTTTGAAGAGGGACAGGAGCCTGGTCAATTCCGAAGCCACGCTTACGACATCGTCTTAAACGGCTATGAGATTGGCGGAGGGAGCCTCCGGATTCATGACCGGAAGGCTCAGGAAGCTATGTTTGAGCTGCTGGGCATGAGTAAGGAAGACTATGAGCGGGACTTTGGTTTCTTCCTAGAAGCCTTAGAATACGGCTTTCCACCACACGGCGGTTTGGCTCTGGGCTTAGATCGTTTAGTTATGATTTTGGCTGGGGAAGAAAATATCCGCCAAGTCATCGCTTTTCCGAAAAATGGTACTGGCTTTGATCCTATGCTGGAAAGTCCGAGTTTGGTTGACCAAAGACAGCTCAAAGAACTGCATTTGGAATTGAAGAATTAGCCTGAAATATGGTAAAATGAAATGATGCGAATTCCTGAAGAATGGCAGGAAGAAGCTGAAGAAAAGAGCTAGCGGATGGCAAATAAATGAGCGTCCCTAGCTTGTCAAAGTAAAGGTGAGCTGAAGCATGGAAATAAAGATATCATCTAGAAATTCTTATTTTCAGTCGCTAAAGCTCACATATCTTATGAAAGGAATCAGAGATGAAGATTACTCAAGAAGAAGTAAGTCATGTTGCTAAGCTGTCAAAATTGGCTTTCTCACCAGAAGAAACAGCTGAATTTGCGACGACCTTAACCAAGATTGTTGACATGGTCGAATTGCTCAATGAAGTGGACACGGAAGGGGTGCCTTTCACTTCTAATGTAGCTGCCAATATCAACTATATGCGAGAAGATGTGGCTCAGCCAGGCTGGAACCGGGAAGAGCTTTTCCAAAATGTACCTGAAAAAGAGCGGGGCTACATCAAAGTGCCTGCCATCCTAGATGACGGAGGAGATGCCTAATGACTTTTAATCACAAGACCATTGAAGAGCTGCATGATTTGCTGGTCAAGAAAGAAATTTCTGCGGTAGAGCTAACTCAGGCAACTCTGGCGGACATCAAAGAACGCGAAGCAGCTGTGGATAGCTTCATTACTGTCAGCGAAGAGGAGGCTTTAGCTCAGGCTGCGGCTCTAGACGCCAAGGGCATTGATGCGGACAATCTTATGAGCGGCATTCCGCTGGCAGTCAAGGATAATATCTCAACCAAGGGAATGTTGACGACGGCTGCTTCCAAGATACTCTACAATTACAAGCCGATTTTCGATGCGACTAGCGTGGAGAAGCTTTACGGCAAGGATATGATTATCGTTGGGAAGACCAACATGGATGAGTTTGCCATGGGTGGATCCAGCGAAAATTCTTACTTTAAGACGACTAAGAATGCTTGGGACAGCAGCAAGGTTCCTGGTGGGTCATCTGGTGGTTCAGCGACAGCTGTTGCTTCTGGTCAGGTTCGTCTATCACTGGGTTCAGATACGGGTGGTTCTATTCGCCAACCCGCTTCCTTTAATGGTGTAGTTGGTCTCAAGCCAACCTACGGCCGGGTTTCCCGTTTTGGTCTCATTGCTTTTGGTTCTTCTTTAGACCAGATTGGACCTTTCTCTCAGACAGTGAAGGAAAATGCTCAGCTTTTGAATGTTATTTCTGGTAATGATCCTAAGGATTCTACATCATCACAAGAAGCAGTGCCAGACTTTACCAGCAAGATTGGCCAAGACATCAAGGGAATGAAGATTGCCCTGCCTAAGGAATACATGGGTGAGGGAATTGACAGCAAGGTCAAGGAAACGATTCTGGCAGCGGCGAAGCACTTGGAAAGTCTAGGAGCCATCGTTGAAGAAGTCAGCCTGCCTCACAGCAAGTACGGCGTGGCTGTTTACTATATCATTGCTTCCTCTGAAGCCAGCTCTAACCTGCAACGTTTTGACGGTATTCGCTATGGTTACCGCGCAGAAGGCATTGAAAATCTAGAAGATGTCTATGTCAAGTCTCGCAGCGAAGGCTTTGGTGAAGAGGTGAAACGCCGCATCATGCTGGGAACTTTCAGTTTGTCATCTGGTTACTACGATGCTTATTTCAAGAAAGCTGGTCAGGTTCGGACCTTGATTATGCAAGATTTTGCTAAGGTTTTTGAAAAATACGACTTGATCTTAGGCCCAACTGCACCAACTGTAGCTTATGACTTGGGCAGTCAAAACCAAGATCCAGTGGCTATGTATCTGGCTGACCTCTTGACCATTCCAGTCAATCTGGCTGGCCTGCCGGGCATTTCAATCCCAGCTGGCTTTGCAGATGGTCTTCCTGTCGGCTTGCAACTGATTGGTAACCACTTTGATGAAGAGACCATCTATCAGGCAGCCGCAGCATTTGAAGCAACGACTGACTACCACAAACAGCAGCCAGTTATCTTTGGAGGTGAAAAATAATGAACTTTGAAACAGTTATCGGACTGGAAGTCCATGTTGAATTGAAGACCAATTCAAAAATTTTCTCTCCGGCTCCAGCTCACTTCGGTGAAGATCCAAATGCCAACACCAATATCATTGACTGGTCCTTCCCAGGTGTTTTGCCTGTTATGAACAAGGGTGTTATTGACTATGGTATCAAGGCTGCTCTGGCTTTGAACATGGATATTCACCAGAAGATGCACTTTGACCGCAAGAATTACTTTTATCCAGATAATCCCAAAGCCTATCAAATTTCTCAGTTTGATGAGCCGATTGGCTACAATGGCTGGATTGAGATTGAGTTAGAAGATGGCACGACCAAGAAAATCCGTATCGAGCGGGCTCACTTGGAAGAAGATGCCGGAAAGAATACCCACGGCAGCGATGGCTACTCTTATGTGGACCTCAACCGTCAAGGTGTGCCACTGATTGAGATTGTATCGGAAGCAGATATGCGCAGTCCAGAAGAAGCTTATGCCTACTTGACAGCCCTCAAGGAAATCATCCAGTACACGGGCATTTCTGATGTCAAGATGGAAGAGGGCTCCATGCGTGTTGACGCCAATATTTCCATTCGTCCTTACGGTCAGGAAGAATTTGGTACCAAGACTGAGCTGAAAAACCTTAATTCCTTCAACTTTGTCCGTAAGGGTCTGGCATTTGAGGAAAAACGCCAAGCAGAAATCCTACGTAGCGGTGGTCAAATCCGTCAGGAAACCCGTCGTTATGATGAAGCGACTGGCGAAACCCTGCTCATGCGGGTTAAGGAAGGTTCAGCGGACTACCGTTACTTCCCAGAGCCTGATCTGCCAATCTTTGAGATTGAAGATACTTGGATTGAGCAAGTTCGCAGCAGCTTGCCAGCCTTTCCAAAAGAACGCCGTGCCAAGTATGTGGGCGACTACGGTCTGTCTGACTACGATGCCAAGCAGCTGACAGCGACGAAGGCTGTGTCAGACTTCTTTGAAGCAGCTCTTGCAGCAGGCGGTGACGCTAAGGCTGTCTCTAACTGGCTCCAAGGAGAAGTGGCTCAATATCTCAATGCCGAAGGAAAGACCATCTCTGAGATTGAGCTGACACCTGAGAACCTGACTGAGATGATTGCTCTGATTGCAGACGGAACGATTTCCTCTAAGATTGCTAAGAAGGTCTTTGTTCATCTAGCTAAAAATGGTGGCTCTGCTAAAGAGTATGTGCAAAAAGCAGGCCTGATTCAAATTTCAGACCCTGCCCAGCTTCTTCCAATCATCCAAGAAGTATTTGCCAACAATGAAAAAGCCATCAATGACTATAAAGGCGGCAATAAGAATGCTGCTAAATCCCTGATCGGTCAGCTTATGAAGGCCACTAAGGGTCAAGCCAACCCGCAAGTAGCACAAAAACTGTTGAATGAAGAGTTGGAAAAACTTTAGAAATCAGTAGAAAACCAGTCAAGAGGCTGGTTTTTTTATCTTTTCTTTAGCCATCAGTTGTGTTAAAATAATAGAAAAAACAAAGGAGTCTTTATGTCAGAAATTAAGATCAAACGCGAGACAGGTTTTGTAGGGATTATTGGAAAGTTTCCAGTCTTTATCAATGGTCAGAAAGTTGGCGCAATCAAAAACGGAGAAGAGGCTGTTTTTCCAATCGCAGCTAATGAAGCAGAAGTCCGTGCTGGATCTGCTCCTATGAAAACCAAGCCAGTGACAGTTAAATCAGGGCAGACCTTGCTGATTGAAACAAATTTTACTAATTTTTCTATTTGTTTGGGAACTTTAGTAGTTGCTCTTCTATTTGGTGGATTGCTTCGTGCGATTCTCTTGATTCTTTATATTGTTTTAATGTTCCTTCTTCCTTTCTACTCAGCTAGAATTGCAGAATAAATTTGAGACCAGCTGATGCTGGTTTTTTGTATGTTATTTTTTGAAAATGTAACTAATCTTTTGACAAGATTTTTGAAAGGGTTTACAATAAAACTAACAAATTATAAAGCGAGGTATGTTTATGGCAAAAATGAATGCTGCGCGTTGGTATGGCGCTAAAGATGTTCGTATTGAAGAAGTGGATGTACCGGAAGTCAAACCGCATCAGGTTAAAATTGCTGTCAAGTTCACAGGAATCTGTGGAACTGACTTGCATGAATACTTGGACGGACCGATTTTTATTCCGACAGAAACAGAGCATGTCTATTCTGGCCAGAAAGCGCCTGTAACTTTAGGACATGAGTTTGCTGGGGAAATTGTTGAGGTCGGCAGTGCCGTGACACGGGTCAAAGTTGGCGACCGGGTGACAGTTGAGCCCATTTTGGCTAAGCATAATCTTGTCGGTGATTACAATCTGGACCCTAATCTAAACTTTGTTGGTTTGGCGGCAGACGGTGGTTTTGCCAAATACTGTGTTTTGGACGGAGACATTGTTCACAAAGTTCCAGATAGTCTTAGCTATGAGCAGGCAGCCTTGACAGAACCAGCTGCTGTGGCTGTTTATGCAGTTCGTCAGTCAGCTCTTAAGACGGGGGATACCGCGGTGGTCTTCGGTTTGGGTCCAATCGGGCTCTTGATTGTTGAGGCTTTGCGGGCAGCCGGGGCCTCTAAGATTTATGGTGTCGAGTTATCTCCAGAACGCCAAGCCAAGGCAGAGGAGCTTGGGGCCATTATTGTCCGGCCAGAAGAAGGCGAAGATGTGGTAGCTGCTATCCATCGTTTAACTGGTGGCGGGGCAGATGTATCTTATGAAGTAACTGGAGTGCCGGTTGTGCTGGGACAGGCTTTGGCTGCTGTTCACAAGGCCGGAGAATGTATGGTGGTTTCTATCTGGGAGCGAGAAGCCAGCGTCAACCCTAATGAATTTGCCATTCAAGAAAAAACGCTCAAGGGTATTATCGCCTATCGGCATATTTTCCCTAAGGTGCTGGAACTGATGGAGCAGGGTTATTTCTCTGCAGACAAGCTTGTGACCAAGAAGATTAAGCTGGAGGATATTGTGCAAGAAGGCTTTATCGAGCTGACTCAGGACAAGGCGCAGATCAAGATTTTGGTATCGCCGGAATAAATCCTTGCTTAATCATGAGATGAAAATCAGTCAAAACTGGCTGATTTTTCTTTGTGGTTTGTGCTATAATAAGCAAAGATATAGAAAGAGGTTTAGGATGTCAAAAGTTTTGAAAGGGACTATTTATACGTTAGCGGCTGGAATTGCTTGGGGGCTTTCTGGTACTAGCGGCCAATATCTGCTGGGGCATGGTTTTTCTGCGTTAGCGCTGACCAATCTCCGCTTGCTGCTTTCAGGCCTTGCCTTGATGGGTGTCGCCTATCTGGCAAATCGGGACCATTTTCTGAAGCTCTTAAAAGACAAGTCTTCCTTGTTTTCTATTTTTATTTTTGCCCTCTTTGCTATGTTTCTCAACCAATTTGCCTACTTGGAGGCCATTCGAGAAACCAATGCAGGTACAGCGACGGTCTTGCAATACCTCTGTCCGATAGGGATTTTGGCCTATGCCTGTATCAAGGATCGGGTTGCGCCGACAGTATCGGAGCTTTGTTCTATGCTGTTAGCGATTGGAGGGACCTTTTTGATAGCGACCCACGGTCAGCTGAATCAGTTAGCCATTACTCCCAAAGGCTTGCTGGTCGGTCTCTTTTCAGCTTTTACACATGGGCTTTACATCTTGCTCTCTATTGACTTGATTAAGAAATGGGGCAGTATATTGGTCATTGGCATCGGGATGACCATGGCTGGGCTTTTCTTGCTTCCCATTAGCGGTCTAGCTCAGCACCAGTGGGATCTCAGTCCTAATATTCTGTTAGCCTTGGTGGGAATCGTAGTAGTTGGGACCGTCTTTTCCTACACGGTCTTTTTAAAGGGGACTTCCCTGATAGGTCCTGTCAAATCCAGTCTTCTAGCTTCCATTGAGCCTATTTCAGCGGTCTTCTTTGCCTTTTTTCTGATGAATGAGCGTTTTTATGTCCTTGATCTGGTAGGGATTGCTATGATTTTAATAGCTGTTTCGCTCATTTCTCTTAAAGACTTATGGCTGCAAAAGAAGAAAAAGTCTTGCAACCTCTCTTAGTTGAAGCATTATATATGGGAGACAAAAAGGATAAATAAAAAAGGAGTTGAGTTGTACTGACCCCAAAAAGTTAGACAATTAATTATTGAAAGGATTTAGTTCTGTA